>DMCN01000019.1 GCA_003445795.1 Gallionellaceae bacterium | reverse complement strand
GAGGAATTTCCAGATGGCGTCGCCCGAGGGCGGGCAGCCGGGGATGAAGTAATCGATCTTCACCACCTCGTGCAGCGGGTGCACCTTGTCCAGCGGTAGCGGCAATTCGGGATCGTTGGGGATGTGGCCGTGTTCCAGTCCCGGTTCGGTCAGGTACACCTCGGTGAGACAACTGCCGAGGTCGAGATGGTTGCGCTGCGCGGGCAGGCCGCCGTTGATCGCGCAGGCACCGATGGCGATGAGTATCTTGCAGTTCTTGCGGAACTCATGCAGCACATGCACGTTCTCCGCATTGCACACGCCGCCCTCAATGATGCCGATGTCGCAGGGGCCGCAGTGCTTGATGTCGTTGATTGGGGAACGGTCGAACTCGACGAGGTCCAGCAGTGTGAGCAGACGTTCGTCGATGTCGAGGAACGACATGTGGCAACCGAAGCAGCCGGCGAGCGAGGTGGTGGCGACCCTGAGTTTTTTCTTGTCAGTCATGCTTCGCTCCCGACGGGATGCGCGGGGCATCTTGCAATGCCTGTGTACTGATCGGACTCTTGTCGTAACGTCGCTCGCCGATGGGCTGGCTGAAACCGACACGTTTCCTCAGGATTACGCCGACCGGGCAGACCTCCATGGCCTTGTCGGTGAGCGCGATATCGGTGTCCTTGAGCAATCCCGATTCGGAATTGACGATAAGGTGTTTGGTGATGCCGCGACCTGCCAGCGCGAACACGTTCTTGCCATCCACTTCGCTCGATGCGCGCACGCAGAGTTCGCACAGTACGCAGCGGTTAAAGTCGAGCAGGATGTCGGGATGCGAGGCATCGATTGGACGATCGGGATATAGATGGCGGAAGCCGGTGGCATGCACTTCGAGGTCGTAGCCCAGCGCCTGCAATACGCAGTTGCCGCTCTTCTCGCACGAGGGGCAGAAATGGTTGCCTTCGGCGAACAGCATCTGCACCAGCGTGCGGCGCAAGGCGTTCAATTCTTCGATGTCGCTTTCCACGCTGAGTCCCGCTTCGGCCGGCATGGTGCAGGATGCGGTGGTGCGGCCGTTGACCTTGACCGTGCAGAGCTTGCAGCTGCCGTGCGGCTTGAATTCGGGGTGGTAGCACAGGTGCGGAATGTAATGCCCGGCAGCCAGCGCGGCCTGCATCACGGTCTGGCCGGGTTCGAATGGAACCGCTGCTCCGTCGAGTTGGAAAGTGTCGCTCATTCGGTCTCCTTCAGGTGCGCGCCGGCATCGTCGCGTCCGGTCATCTGCCGCGCGCGTGCCAGCGAGCCGTCGAGGTCGAAAGCGGGCGAGAACATCAGCGATTTCAGTTTGTTCTCGTATGCGGGACGGAAATGCTTGAGCGTGTGCAGTACCGGGTTGCAGGCGGTGCGTCCCAGGCCGCAATGGGAACTGGTCTGCAGCACACGATCCAGATTCTCCACCTCGGCAAGGTCGTACTGCGTGCCGTGTCCATCGGCGATCTTGTCCAGGGTCTGTTTCAGTATCGAGGTGCCGACGCGGCAGGGTGTGCAGAAGCCGCAGCTCTCATGCGCGAAGAAATGCACGAAGTTGCGCGCCACTTCGAACATGTCGCGGCTGTCGTCGAACACCATGAACGCGCCCGCAGTCGGCAGATCCTCGAATCCCAGCTTGCGGTTGAATTCGTTTTCGCCGACGCAGATGCCGGAAGGGCCGCTGATCTGCACCGCGCGCGTGTTCACCGCGCCGCAGTCCTGCAATATCTCGCGTACCGTTACGCCAAAGGGGTATTCGTAGATGCCGGGATAGGCACAGTCGCCGGAGACGGAGATCAATTTGCTGCCGCTGGATTTTTCCGTGCCGATGGCGCGGTATTTGTCTGCGCCCATATGCATGGCCAGCGCGGCCTGGCAGAAGGTCTCGACGTTGTCCACGGCGGTCGGCTGCATCATGTAGCCGTGGGTGACGGGGAAGGGCGGACGGTTGCGCGGCACGCCGCGTTTGCCTTCCAGCGATTCGATCAGTGCCGATTCCTCGCCGCAGATATAGGCGCCCGCGCCGAGATGGATATCAATGTCGAAATCGAAACCGGGTTTGCCGAGGATGCTCTCGCCCAGCAGGTTGCTGTCGCGGCGGCGCTGCAACACGGCGCGCAGGGGTTCGAGCAGATAGCGGTATTCCCCGCGCAAGTAGAGGAAACCTTTTCTTGCACCGACCGCCAATGCGCACAGGGTCATGCCCTCGAATACCAGATCGGCCTGACGGGTGAGCAGGACTCTGTCCTTGAACGTGCCCGGTTCACCTTCGTCGGCATTGCACACCACGAAATGCCGGTTGCCTTCCGCATTGCGGCAGGCCTCCCATTTCTGTCCGGTGGGGAAGCCAGCACCGCCGCGGCCGCGCAGGCCGGATGCCTTGATGACATCGACGATATTCAGTCCGCCTGCGGGCAGGGCGGCATGCAGCACCTCGCCGTAAGCAAGTTTGTTGTCGAGCAACAATCCGCCTCGGCGGACATCATCGTCCACCTTGAAGAAGTCTGCAGGCCAGTCTGAGAGCGGCGTACGGTTGCGGATGAGTTGAGCGATCTCTTGCACGCGCTGGTGGGTCAGGCGTGTGATGGTGCGTCCGTTAACCAGCATCGCCGGTCCCTGATCGCACATGCCGGTACAGGAAGTGGGGCCTATGCTGACCAGACCATCCTCGGAGACCTTGCCGGGTTGCAGCCACAGCAACTGGCACATCTGTTCCATCAGGGCTTCGCTGCCCAGCATGCGGTCAGTGATGTTGTCCGAGAACAGCACGCGGTATTCGCCTTGCGGCTTGAGGTGCAGGAAAGAATAGAAAGAGGCAACGTTCTCGATACGCGCGTAGGGGATGTCCAGGGAGGTCGCGAGTCTGGTCGCCACAGCAGGCGGGATGTGGCCGAAATGTTCCTGAACTTCGATGAGGATCTGCAGCAACAGCGTGGCATCGCCGCCATGACGCGATACCAGATCATCCATCCACTTGCGGGCAGGAGCGTCAATACGAAGGTCGTTGTCTGGTAGCATAGCGTCGCTGTTGGAACATTACCGAAACGTACCGAGATAGTGTACCCCGAGTCCGGCAGAACACAATATGAACTTTTAGTGAAGGAACAGATAGACCATGCACATGCACGACCCCCATCCCTTCTCATACGAAGTGGAAGAAGCAAATTTTGACGAGAAAGTGGTAGCGCGTTCACAGGAGACACCGATCCTGCTTGATATCGGCGCCGAATGGTGTGCGCCGTGCAAAGTCCTGGGGCCGCATCTGGAGAGACTGGTAAAGGAGTACAACGGCAAGTTCCTGCTGGCCAAAGTCGATGCCGACGAGAACATGCGCATCGCCGGAAAACACAAAGTCAGGGGATTCCCGACCGTCATCGCCTACAGTCGCGGTCAGGAGATCGACCGCTTCCACAGTTCGCACCCCGATCACTTCCTGCGCCAGTTCATCGACAAGCTGATCGCACACCATCAGGCCAACGCCTGAAACACGACTTTGAATGGAAAAGGACACCGCAGGGTGTCCTTTTTATTTGGCGGAGAGGGCGGGATTCGAACCCGCGGTGGGATGTTATCCCACACACGCTTTCCAGGCGTGCGACTTAAACCGCTCATCCACCTCTCCGGAAGGGCGCGCAGAATAAACTAGAACGCCAATTCAGGCAATCGGAAAAGTGCTTTTCACCCTTTCAGCGCGGAAAATACGGATAGTTCGCTGGTATCGGTCAGACCTCGCGCCTGTAAGGTAGAGATGAGTTCTGGGTTGGTACAGCGCAGGTAGGGGTTGGTGGCCTTTTCCAGCGCTATGGTGAATGGCACGGTCGCCCGACCGGCGGCACGCAAGGCCTGTGTATCGGCAATGCGGCGCTGGATGTCCTGGTTGCCGGGCTCGCAAACGAGTGCATATGACAAGCAAGATAAGGTGTATTCGTGCGCGCAATAGACCAGGGTGTCTTCGGGTAATGCCGCCAGCCGTTGCAGGGAGTGATGCAATTGGGCCAAGGTTCCCTCGAAATTCCTGCCACAACCCGCGCCAAACAAGATGTCGCCGCTAAACACCAAGCCCGGCGCGACGAAGGCGATATGGTCATCCAGATGTCCGGGCAGTTCGATGATGTCGAAAACCAGGCCGAATCGGTCCAGCGTCAGGCGGTCGCCCTCGCGCAAGTCGTGGGTGATATGGGGGTTCTTCGGATGGCTTCGCCCGTGCACCGGCACGTTATATACTCCGCGCAGTTCCTCGATGCCGTCGACATGGTCGTGATGGCGGTGGGTACACAGAATCGCCTCCAGATTCAGGCCGTTCCGTTGCAGGAAATCCAGCACCGGCCAGGCTTCACCGGGATCGACCACGACGGCGCTGCGGTCGTCATGGATGGCCCAGATGTAGTTGTCCTGCAGGGCGGGGATGGTGGCAATCTCGAACATGAAGGTTTACAGGTAAACAGGCGATGCCTAATTGTAAGTCACGCGCACAAAGTCTGAGTGAATGGTTCGCCAGCGAGCAGGGCGGCTATATCCTGACGCGCGAGCAGGCCTACTTCGACAAGACGGTGGCCGATATCTTCGGTTTCAATGCCGCACAGATGGGCTTGCCGGAGCAGAATTTCCTGCACAACAGCCGCATCCCGCTGCGCTTCTCTGCGGGCAACCAGCCGGGCAACGATGTGCGGCTGATCTGCACCGAACTGCCGTTCGACAGCGATAGCCTGGATCTGGTGTTGCTGCCGCATGTGCTTGAGTTCTCGGACAATCCGCACCAGATCATCCGCGAGGTGGAACGCGTGCTGATGCCGGAGGGCAACCTCATCATCAGCGGTTTCAATCCGTTCAGCCTGTGGGGGCTGCACCGCGCGCTGGGCAGGAAGCAGGGCTATCCCTGGAGCGGCCAGTTCATCACGCTGCAGCGCATGAAGGATTGGCTGGCGCTGCTTGGCTTTGAGGTGGTGGGTGGGCGTTTCGGCGCGTATGCGCCGCCGTTCCATCACCGCAAATGGCTGGACCGTTGCGACTTCATGGAAAAGGCGGGGGACCGCTGGTGGGCGGTGAGCGGCGGGGTGTATTTCCTGCATGCGATCAAGCGCGTGCCGGGCATGCGCCTGATCAAGCCGAAATGGAACGCGGGGCTGGTGCGCAAACTGTTGCCGGTGGCGCCGAAATTGAACAACAAGATCACACAGAAGACAGAGTCAGAATGAGCGAAGAGGTAGTCGAGATATTCACCGATGGCGCCTGCAAGGGCAATCCCGGCGTGGGCGGATGGGGCGCGCTGCTGCGCATGAAGGGCAAGGAGCGCGAGCTGTTCGGCGGTGAGGCGCACACCACCAACAACCGCATGGAACTGCTGGGAGCGATCTCGGCGCTGGAAGCATTGACGCGCCAGTGCAAGGTACGCCTGCATACCGACTCGAAATACGTGCAGCAGGGCATCAGCGAATGGGTGCACAACTGGAAGAAGCGCGGCTGGAAGACGGCCGACAAGAAACCAGTGAAGAACGAAGACCTGTGGCGCAGGCTGGACGCGCTGGCCGAGCAGCACCATGTCGAATGGGTGTGGGTGAAGGGACATGCGGGGCACGACGGCAACGAGCGCGCCGACCAGTTGGCGAACCGCGGCGTGGAATCGATACAGGGAGGCGGTGATGCGTAAAATCGTGCTGGATACGGAAACCACCGGACTCGATCCCAAGCAGGGGCACCGCATCATCGAAGTCGCTGCCATCGAGATGGACGGGCGCAAGGTCTCCGAGCGCACCTTCCACCGTTACCTCAATCCCGAACGCGAGATCGACGAAGGTGCGGCGGCGGTGCACGGACTGACGCTGGACCGCTTGCAGGGCGAGCCCAAGTTTGCCGAAGTCGCCCCTGCGCTGCTCGAATTCATCGCCGGTGCGGAACTCATCATCCACAACGCGCCGTTCGATATCGGTTTCCTCAATGCCGAACTGGCACTGGCCGGACTGCCGCTGCTGAAAAATCAGGTGATCGACACGCTCAAGGTCGCCAAGGAACTGCATCCGGGCAAGAAGAACAACCTGAACGCCCTGTGCGACCGCTACCAGATCGACAACTCGCACCGCACCCTGCACGGCGCGCTGCTCGATACCGAGCTGCTCGCCGAAGTCTATCTGGCGATGACGCGCGGGCAGGAGAGCCTGCTGGGCGAGGACAGTAGCGATGAAGAGGGCGGGCACCTCAACGCGGAGGGAGAAGCGATACGCATGAGCGTGCGCGTGTTGTCCGCCAGCGAAGACGAACTCGCTCTGCATCGTAGCCAACTGGAAGACATCGAGAAAGCCAGCAAAGGAGCCTGCGTTTGGAAAAGACTGCAAGAACAGCCGTCATCCTGAAATGGTCGCGGCGAGTCCGCTGGACCCTGACGGCGGTGGTGCTGGCTTATATCGCCGTATGCGTTTATTTCTGGGCCATCCAGCGCAGCAAGATATATCTGCCCAGCGCCGACATCCAAACCACACCTGACCGATTGGGGATGAAGTACGAGCAATTCACCATCCCCTCGGGTTCCGCCAAGGCGCGTGGCGAACTCTATGCTTGGTGGATTCCGGCCGCAGTCAGTGCTGCGCCGACCCTGCTGTATCTGCACGGTCACAAACACAACATCAGCCACCTCATCGAACACACCCAGCGTCTGCACGATGCCGGCTACAACCTGCTACTGGTAGACTATCGCGGCTACGGCAAGAGCAAGGGTGTCGGGCCGAGCGAGACCACGATGTATGAAGATGCCGAGTCGGCTTGGAACTATCTAATGTACCAGCGTCGCCAGGACCCGCAACGCACCTTCATCTATGGCCATTCCATGGGCGGCGCGGTGGGCATCGAGCTGGCGCTGCGCCATCCGGAGGCGGCGGGACTGATCGTAGAAAGCGCTTTCACTTCCATGCGCGAGATGGCCGAGGCGGAATATCCCTGGTTGCCGGTGGATACATTGCTGAACCAGCGTTTCGATTCGCTGGGCAAGGTCGGCAGACTGAAAGTGCCGGTGCTCTTCATCCACGGCACCTGGGACAAGCGCACGCCGTTCCGGATGAGTCAGCAACTGTATGAACAGGCTGCGGTGCCCAAGGAGATCAAACTCATCGAAGGCGGTGAGCACACCAATTCCAGCAGCGTCGGCCTGCTCGAATACCGCGCCGCGTTCTATGATTTCACCCGTCGCCACGCGGCACAGATGCGATGAACGTGCAAAAAACAGATGTGCTCATCATCGGTGCAGGCGCGGCGGGCATGATGTGCGCGCTGACGGCGGCACAGCGCGGACGCTCGGTGCTGCTGCTTGATCACGCGCACAAACTGGCAGAGAAGATCCGCATCTCGGGCGGCGGGCGCTGCAATTTCACCAACTTGAATGCCAAGCCCGAGAACTACCTCTCACTGAATCCGCATTTTTGTCGCTCGGCTTTGGCGCGTTTCACGCCGCAGCATTTCATCGCCATGCTCGACCGGCACGGCATCGGACACCACGAGAAGACCTTGGGCCAGCTATTTTGCGATGATGAATCGGAAGCCATCATCGCCATGCTCAAGTCGGAATGCGATGCAGCCAGCGTGCACTGGTCCATGCCGTGCGAAGCTGGCGAGATCAGGCGCGGCAGCGCATTTACGGTGAACACCGCCCGCGGAATTATTGAATCTGCATCGCTGGTCATCGCCACGGGAGGCTTGTCCATTCCCAAGATCGGCGCGACCCCCTTTGGCTACAAGGTCGCCGAGCAGTTCGGCGTACCGATGACCAGACTCAAGCCGGGGCTGGTGCCGCTGAATTTCCATCCCGAGGAATGGGCGGCCTATACCGACCTGTCCGGCGCTTCGCTCGAAGCTGTCGTCAGTTTCGACAAGCACAGCTTCCGCGAGAACCTGCTGTTCACCCATCGCGGTCTGAGCGGTCCGGCCATCCTGCAGATTTCTTCCTACTGGGAACCGGGTGAACCGCTGGACATCGATCTGCTCCCGGATCACGATATGCGGGAAATATTCGCGCAACAACGCGGCAGCAAGATGCTGCTGGGAAATTTCCTCGCGCAATACCTGCCCAAACGGCTGGCCGACATCGTTGCGACGAAATGGGCGCAGAACCTGCCGCTCAACCAGTGCGCGGATAAAGAACTGCGCGCGCTGGCTGATAAACTGAAGCATTGGCAGATCACACCGACCGGCACCCTGGGTTACAGCAAGGCGGAAGTGACCTGCGGCGGCGTGGACACGCGCGCGCTGTCATCGAAAACGATGGAATGCAACGATGTCCCCGGACTTTTTTTCATTGGAGAAGTGATGGATGTGACCGGACAACTCGGCGGCTACAACTTCCAGTGGGCATGGGCGTCCGGCTATGCGGCGGGGCAGGCGGTCTAGCACATCATGGCCATCGAGACCGAGCTCAAGCTGCACATCTCGCCCGAGCATCTGCAAAAGCTCAAACGGCACCCGTTCATTCGTTCACTTTCCGCCGACCGTGCGCACACGCTCAAACTCTACAGCATCTATTACGACACCGCCGATCTCGAGCTGCACCGTCGCGCGATGGCACTCCGTCTGCGCCGCGTCGGCAAGCAATGGCTACAGACATTGAAGGGCGGCGGGCAGGTGAGTGCGGGTCTGCACCAGCGCAACGAGTGGGAGATGCCGGTGCTATCGGAGCAGCTCGATTTCACCGCCCTCAAGGCCGGCGGCGGCAAATTGCCGGGCGGGGTGCGCAACCGGCTGCAGCCGGTGTTCGTCACCGACTTCACGCGCAACGTGCGCCTGCTGGATTTCGAAGGTGCAAAGATCGAGCTTTGTATGGATAGCGGCGAGATACGCGCCGGGCAATCGAGCTGTCCCATCTCCGAACTGGAACTCGAACTCAAATCCGGAGCGCCACAGCAACTCTTCAGACTCGCATTGGCTTTGCTCGACATCGTGCCGCTGGATGTGGAACACACCAGCAAGGCGGAATACGGCTACCTGCTGTTCTCGGCCGCAAAACCCTCTGCGAGCAAAGGACAGTTTGCACCGCTGAAAAAGACGCAAAGCATGGACAGCGCCCTGCAAAGCCTGATCGGAGATTGTCTGGCGCATGTGCAATCCAACGTGCCGGGGGCTCTGCTGAAACTGGACGAGGAATACCTGCATCAGGTGCGCGTCGGGCTGCGCCGTTTGCGCGTGGTGCTCTCCATCGCATTGCGCCTGCACCCCGATGCCGAATTGTCGGCTTTGCGCGAACAGGTGAGCTCGCTCTGCGTGGAGCTTGGACGCTCGCGCGAATGGGACGTGTTCGTCACGCAAACGCTGGCCCCCATTTGCACCAGATTGCCCGAACACGAAGGGCTGCGCGAAGTGCTGAGCATGAGCGAACGGGCGCGCCGGAAACAGCATGTCGGTATGGAGAGCAGCCTGGCTGCGCAGGACTTCCAGCGCATGCTGTTGCGCTTCGGCGCCTGGATGCACGGCGCGCGACCGGAGGAAACGAACACCACGCTGGTGCAGTTCGCCGCGCTAACGCTGGAGCGGCGCAGCAGGCAGGTCCTCAAGCATGGCAAAGGATTGGCCGGCGAAGATGCCGCGCAACTGCATGCCTTGCGCATCGCCTGCAAGAAGTTGCGTTACAGCATCGAGATGTTCGGCGGGATATTTGCCCACAACAAGGCAGGGGGCTATGTGGCCGCATTGTCCGAACTGCAGGACATCCTCGGCACGCTCAATGACATCGCCGTGGCGCACCGTCTGCTGGACGGGTTGGATAATGCCGCGCGGCACGATACACTCGCACTCATACGCGGCTGGATGGAACATGACTTTACCGAACGCGTCGCCGAGTTCGGCAGGGCATGGAAACGTTTCCTGGCGCAAAAGCGCTTCTGGGATCGAACTTCCGCCGGATGAAGAACAATAAATAATGTTTAAGGAGGGCCACATTGCATGACTAAAAAACGCCCGCCATTACGCGTCCCCGTCACCCAGGGGCTGAAGGATCTGTATGCGATGGATATGCATCTACCCTATCAGGCCGCCTGCGACGGGCGCTTCAGCGTCACCGCGTTCGGGCGGCTTGCCGCAGCCATCTCCGTGGTGCGCACCGCTTTGGTGACGAAGAAGACCCAGATACCGAACGCAGTCGAGCTGCTCGACGCGGCCATCGCCACCCTGTCTGTGGTGCGCGCGCGCGGCGATGCGACCGATGTGTGGGAGATCACCGAAGGCGAACGCCTCAGCGTGCTGGACGGTATCGAAGCCGCCGAGGAGTGCATCGGCGTGCTGGATGTCGCATTGCTGGAAAACACCGCCGCGATGCTGTTCGGCCAGATGGTGGACGAATAAAGCAACGCCCCCCCCCCCCNNAGCTACAGGCAAAGCATGATCACCCCTCTACGCGTCAGAAAGATCGCACTTCTGGTGGTCCTGCTGTCCCTTGCCGCCAGCGGATTCTACTGGTGGCAGATAGAGAACGCAGGAAGCCAGCTGCGGTCGGAAACGGTTGCTCAGGCCGAATTGCGAGCCAAGCAACTGAATGGCGCAGTGGTCGATCAGATATCCATTCTGATCCGCTATGTCGATTTCGCCGCGCAGGAACTTGCGGAGAATTACGTTCCCGGAAAAGATGAAGCGTTCCTCGATCAGGCGCACAAGATCGAACAGCGTTTCCCGCCGCAGTCGTTGCTGCAGATCGCAGTGATCGACGCCAAAGGCTATCTGGCCAATTCCACTCTGGGTATGAAGGAACGCGTGTACCTCGCCGACCGGGAACACTTCAAGACGCATCTCGGTTCAGCCAAACCGCACTTGTTTGTCAGCGCGCCCGTGTTCGGGCGGGTCTCGAAACAATGGTCCATTCAATTCACACGGCCTATCTGGCGTAACGGCCGATTTTCAGGTGTGGTGGTGCTTTCCCTGGCGCCGTCTTACCTGCAAAAGACCCTGGCGGCCTTGGCGCTGGAATCCGACGATTCCATCGCCATCTTCCGTCAGAGCGGGGAATATCTGGCGCGCAATCTGCGCAATGAAGAAGTCCTCGGCAAGCATGTCGGGCCCAACCGGCCATTTCTTGGGCCGGATGCGGCCCCCAGCGGCCTGTTCTTAACGGAGGCCAACTTTGACAAGGTGGTGAGGATATTCCAGTGGCAAAGACTGAATGAAGCACCGATCATAGTCGTCCTCGGCATCAGTGAAGCGACCCTGCTCAAGCCGGTCGATGCGATCATCGCCCGGAACCGCTGGCAGGCCGCCGTCGCCACCGGCATCCTCTGGCTGTTCACGTTCGGTGTGATCATCCTGTTGCACCGACTGAGCGTGCAGCAAAGGATGCTCTTTGCCAGCGCCAGGCAGGTGCAGCATATGGCGTTCTACGATTCGCTAACCAACCTGCCGAACCGTCGCCTGCTCAATGATCGTCTGGGACAGACGATGGCGGCGCAGAAGCGCAATGCCTGGTATGCCGCGATGATCTTCATCGACCTGGACAATTTCAAGCAGCTCAACGACCTGCGCGGCCATGCGGTCGGGGACTTGCTGTTGAAGGAGGCGGCAAGGCGTCTGAAGTCCTGCGTGCGGACCGTGGATACGGTGTCGCGTTTCGGCGGCGACGAGTTCGTGCTGATGATCGGTGAACTGGGGACGGACAGAAACGGGGCGCAGGCCAAGGTCGCCGCCATCGCCGAAAAGATCCGCACAGAGCTGTCCAGGACCTACGAGCTGAAGATAGAGCATGAAGGGCAAGCGACAGTGACGGTAGCGCACCAGTGCACTGCCAGCATCGGCATCGCCTTGTTTGTCGGCAGCGAAGGCACGCCGGACGACATTCTCAATTGGGCCGATCAGGCGATGTATCAGGCCAAAGTGGCGGGGCGCAACACGATCCGCTTCTATGCTGACGGGGCGTCCTGAAGCCTCCGCGAATACTACTTCAACATCGCCTTCAGACGTGCCAGCTTGTCCATCCCTTGTTCCTTGCTGACGGCAGGCGCATTGCCCACCGTCACCACACCTGTGTAAACGATGTCCTCTTGCGGCAGTTCGGCGATGAAGCGACTGGGGTCGCAGCCGGCGTGTTCCTTGCCACGCTTGCGCCGGGTGCAATAGCTGATCTGCAGCGAGCGCTGCGCGCGGGTGATGCCGACGTACATCAGGCGGCGTTCCTCCTCGATCTGTTCCGGTGACTCGCTGCGTTCGTGCGGCAGAATGTTCTCTTCCACGCCGACCAGGAACACATGGCCGAACTCCAGACCTTTGGCGGCATGCAGGGTGGAGAGCGACACGGCATCGGTCTCTTGGTCGCGTGATTCAAGCAGATTGAGCAGGGCGATCAACTGCGACATGGCGATCATGGTCTTCTCGTCCGCCTCGGATTTCCTGTTCATCCAGCCGACGAAGTCCTGCACGTTCTTCCATTTTGTTTCGGCCTGGCGCGGGTCGAAACTGTCGAACAACCAGGCCTCGTAGTCGATGGCGCTCATCAGGTCGCCCATCACCTCGTTGCAGGGTTCTTTCTCGGCTCTGGCCTGCATGCGGTTGATGAAGTTGCAGAAGGTGATCACGTCCTCGTGTTGGCGCGCCTGCAGCAGCTCCGCCATCTCGGGTTCGAATGCCGCCTCGAACATGCTGATGTGGCGGGTAGCGGCGTGCCCAGCCAGTTTTTCCAGCGTGCTGTTGCCGATGCCGCGCTTGGGCGTGGTGATCGCGCGGATGAAGGCGGGGTCGTCGTCCGGGTTGGCGATCAGGCGCAGGTAGGCAGTGAGGTCCTTGATCTCGGCATTGTCGAAGAACGAGGTGCCGCCGCTGACGGTGTAAGGCACCTTGTGCGTGCGCAACTGTTCCTCGAACACACGCGACAGGTGGTTGCTGCGGTAGAGGATGGCGTAATCCGCAAAGCGCGTCTGGTGCTCGAACTTGTGCGCGAGCAGGCGCAACACCACCGATTCCGCTTCGTTCTCCTCGTCCTTGGCGGCGAACACGCGCACCGGGTCGCCGGGGCCGTGCTCGCTCCACAGGTTCTTCTCGAACAGTTTGGTGTTGTTCTTGATCAGATGGTTGGCGCTTTGCAGGATGCGCTGCGAGGAGCGGTAGTTCTGCTCCAGCTTGATCACGCGCAGAGTAGGGTAGTCCTTCTGCAGATTGCTCAGGTTGGCGGTGCTGGCGCCGCGCCAGGCGTAGATGGCCTGGTCGTCGTCGCCCACGGCGGTGATGGCGGCACGGTCGCCCGCGAGCAGCTTCATCATCTGGTACTGGCAATCGTTGGTGTCCTGGTATTCGTCGACCAGCAGGTAGCGGAAACGCTGCTGCCAGCGCTGCAGCGGTTCTTCCTGCGTCTTGAACAACTCCACCGGCAGGCGGATAAGGTCGTCGAAGTCCACCGCCTGATACGCGCGCAGCGTCTCCTGATAGCGGCCGTAGAGCAGGGCGAGGTGTTGCTGCTCCTCGTTCTCGGCCAGACTGCCTGCCTGCTCCGGCGTGAGGAAGGCCGCCTTCCAGTTCGACATCACGCTTTGCGCCGTGCGTATCTCCTGCTTGTCCGGGCTGCCCAGCAGTTCGCTGACGATCTTGCCGGTATCGGCGCTGTCGAAGATGGAGAACTGCTTCTTGTAGCCGAGCAGCGGCGCTTCCTCGCGCAGTATCTGCATACCCAGCGCGTGGAAGGTGCTGATGGTGAGCCCTTTGGCTTCGCGCCCGCCCAGCAGTTTGCCGATGCGCTCGCTCATCTCCCTGGCGGCCTTGTTGGTGAAGGTGATGGCGGCGATGTTGCGCGGCGAATAGCCGCACTCGTCGATGAGATAGGCCAGCTTGTGCGTGATGACGCGCGTCTTGCCGCTACCCGCACCGGCCAGGACCAGCAGGGGAGAACCAAGGTGCTTTACCGCTTCGCGCTGCGTGGGATTGAGTTTGCTTAACATCGTATTGGTGCCCGGAACCGGAATCGAACCGGTACGCCGCGTTAGCAGCGACGGATTTTAAGTCCGTTGTGTCTACCAATTTCACCACCCGGGCAGCGGTACAGTTTCAGGTAAATCGTAAGCGGCGAATTATACAGAGCGAGTGAGTCGCCATATCAAAACAAAAAAGTTATACCGATTTTCTTGACACGAAGTTCGATATCCATATAATGCGGACTTCGTTTTTTGCGGGAATAGCTCAGTTGGTAGAGCGATACCTTGCCAAGGTATAGGTCGNNGGTAGAGCGCAACCTTGCCAAGGTTGAGGTCGCGAGTTCGAGTCTCGTTTCCCGCTCCAGATAATTTGGGAAAGCTTTCGGGCTTTCCCATAATTTTTGCTAGTATGCAATTTGCTTTAACGGTGCGATAGCAAAGCGGTTATGCCCCGGATTGCAAATCCGGTTAGCCCAGTTCGACTCTGGGTCGCACCTCCAGAATTCCTTTGCCGCATAAAAAATCCCTGCCTAGGCAGGGATTTTTGTTTTCCGCGTGTCGCGAATGATTATTTCGCGACTTGGCGCTCGCGGATCTCGTCCAATGTCTTGCAGTCGATACATAGGGTGGCGGTGGGGCGGGCTTCCAGACGGCTCAGGCCGATCTCGACGCCGCATTTGTCGCAGTAGCCGTAGTCACCTGCCTCGATGCGTCCCAGCATCTTGTCGATGTTCTTGATCAGTTTACGTTCGCGGTCGCGGTTGCGTAGTTCCAGGCTCATGTCCGATTCCTGACTGGCGCGGTCGTTGGGGTCGGCGAACACGGTGGCTTCGTCCTGCATGGTGTGCACGGTGCGTTCGATGTCCTGGCTCAGGCCCAGCTTGATCTCGTTCAGAACACCGCGGAAGTGCTCGAGCTGGCTTGGGTTCATGTACGCTTCGCCTTTTTTGGCCTTGTACGGGGCTGTGGTTTTGCTGGCTTGTACGGGCATTACGTCGATCTCCAAAGGGGTGCTAAATTTTTCAAGCGCGCTTTAATACCAGAAAGAAAAAGCGGTCGCAACACAAAAATTTCCTACAAGATCCTAACACCTTGTTTTTCAAGCATACCGACCAGCAGGATCAGGGGCAGGCCAATCAGGGCATTGGGGTCGTTGCCCTCAATGCGGCCGATCAGCGCGATTCCCAGGCCCTCCGATTTGGCGCTGCCCGCGCAGTGGTATGGTTGTTCCTTGAGCAGGTAGCGCTCGATCGCGTCGTCGCTGAGGTCGCGGAAGCTGACTTTGGTGATGTCGACATCGGTCTGCATCTCTCCATTGGCGGCGTTCAGCAGACTCAAGGCGGTGAAGAAAGTCACCACCTTGCCGCGCATGGAACGTAACTGTTTGACCGCATTGTCGTGGTTGAGCGGCTTGCCCAGCTGTTTCCCTTCCAGCAGGGCCACCTGGTCGGAACCGATGATCAGCGCGCCGGGGAAGCGTTCGGCCACAACCTCGGCTTTTACCCGAGAAAGCCGCAGCGAAGTCTGCTCGGCACTTTCGCCGGGGAGCGGGGTTTCGTCGACATCCGGTGCGGCGGTCTGGAACGGGATTTGCAGTGTGGAGAGCAACTGGCTCCTATATATAGAAGTGGAGGCCAGAATAAGCGGCTGAGAACTCAAGATATTCCTTAACAGCGTCTTTGACAGGGGAGGTCGGAATATATATCATGCGCGCCTCATGTTTGCACGGCCTTTAATAGACAGCGTGGACTTTGCCCGAAACGGCAAGGAGTTGCGCGGCGAAACAGGGCTGGCAGAGCTGTCCAGACTGGGGGACATGCTCGCAAGGACGGACGGCACGCTGACTTATATAGTACGCGGCTACCGCGAAGGCGATAGCGACATGCTGAAGGTCTCCCTGTACGGGACCTGTATCCTGAGATGTCAGCGTTGTCTCGGCGAAATGGCTTATCCGGTGGAGATCTTTTCCCGGTTGCTGTTGCTTCCGGCCGACAGGCTGGATGAGGTCGAGGAAAACGACGAAGTCGATGCCATCGAAGCAACGTCCCAGTTGGACGTGTTGGCGTTGATCGAAGAAGAGTTGTTGTTGGGGCTGCCGTTCGCACCCAGGCATCCCGATGGGGAATGCGCCCCGACGACGAATGGTTTACAACAGAAGGCCAATCCGTTCGCGGTATTGGCCGGACTAAAGAAGTAAGTGGTTTTTAAGGAGTAGAAAAATGGCTGTTCAGCAGAATAAAAAGTCCCCGTCGAAACGTGGGATGCACCGCGCACATGATTTCTTGACCACACCGGCACTGGCTATCGAGCCGTCCACTGGCGAGCCGCATCTGCGTCACCACATCAGCCCAAGCGGCTTCTATCGCGGCAGAAAAGTCGTCAAGACCAAGGGCGAGTAAGCCCATTCGGTTCTTTGCGGGGCCCTCCATCCCGGGAGGGCCTTACTCCGTCCATTTCTCGCTCAAAGGATCGCCCGATGGATATCACGATAGCCATTGATGCCATGGGGGGTGACCACGGGACACGGGTGACCGTTCCTGCGGCAGTCGCTTACCTGAAGAAACATCCTGACGATACAGTGGTGCTGGTCGGTCTGTCCGATGCTATCGAAGCCGAGCTGAACACGCTCGGCTTTGCCGACAGGACACGTCTGCGCATCCATGCCGCGACCGAAGTCGTCGGTATGGACGAGTCGCCGCAGTCCGCATTGCGCGGAAAAAAAGATTCTTCCATGCGCATCTCCATCAATCTGGTCAAGAACGGCGAAGCTTCTGCCTGCGTCAGCGCGGGCAACACCGGTGCGCTGATGGCGACCGCGCGTTATGTGCTGAAGACCTTGCCCGGCATCGATAGGCCTGCCATCGCTTCCTTTCTGCCCACCCACAAAGGCCAGGTCTGCATGCTGGACCTGGGTGCGAACGTGGACTGCACTGCCGAACATCTGCTGCAATTCGCGCTGATGGGCAGCACACTGGTCTCCGCGCTTGAGCACAAGGACAGTCCAAGCGTCGGCCTGCTGAACATCGGCAGCGAGGACATCAAAGGCAACGAAGTAGTGAAGCAGGCCGGCGAACTGCTGCAGGCCAGCGACCTCAACTTCTTCGGCAACGTCGAGGGTGACGATATCTTCAAGGGGACGACCGATGTCGTCGTTTGCGACGGGTTCGTTGGCAACGTCGCCCTGAAGACCGCCGAAGGCGTGGCCAAGATGATGGGCGGCTTCCTCAAGGAAGGTTTCAGCCAGAGCTGGTACACCAAGCTGTGTGCATTGGTCTCCTTGCCGGTACTCAAAGCTTTCAAGCACAGACTGGATCACCGCCGCTACAACGGCGCCAGCTTCCTCGGCCTGAAGGGCATCGTGGTGAAGAGCCACGGCTCTGCCGATTCCTTCGCTTTCCTCTGTGCCATCGAACGCGCCGCCGAAGAAGCGCGCGGCGGCATGCTGAACCATATCAGCGAGCATGTCGAAAAATGGCATCATGCCCGCCAACAAACCGCAGGAGAGGTGCTTTGACCTATTCCAAAATCATCGGCACGGGCAGCTATCTGCCTGCCAAAGCGTTGACCAATTACGACCTCGAGAAGATGGTCGATACCTCGCATGACTGGATAGTCACCCGCAGCGGTATCGTCGAGCGCCACTTCGCTGCCGACAATGAACTGACCAGCGATCTGGCCCTGCAGGCAAGCCGCAGGGCGATCGAAGCGGCCGGGATCAAGGCCGACGAGATCGACCTGATCATCGTGGCGACCACTTCGCCGGACATGCCTTTCCCCAGCACCGCCTGCATCCTGCAGGACAAACTGGGCATCCGCAACGGCGGTGCCGCTTTCGACATGCAGGCTGTCTGCGGCGGATTCGTCTTTGCGCTGAACACGGCCGACTTGTACATCAAGGGCGGCCAGGCCAAGACTGTTCTGGTGGTTGGCGCGGAAGTGCTGTCGCGCATGCTGGACTGGAACGACCGTACCACCTGTGTGCTGTTCGGTGACGGCGCCGGTGCTGTGGTGTTGCGTGCTTCCGACAAGCCCGGCATCGTGGCTTCCAAGCTGCATTCCGACGGGCAGCATCGCAACATGCTGAAAGCCGACCCCAAGGTCTCCATGGACGGCAAGGCGGTATTCAAGTTTGCCGTCACGGTGTTGAGCGAGGTGGTCGAAGAAGTGCTGGAAGAGCAGAAGATGGCCGGTACCGATATCGACTGGCTGGTGCCGCACCAGGCCAACATCCGCATCATCGAAGCCACTGCCAAGAAACTCGGCCTGGGCATGGATAATGTCGTGGTCACCGTTGCCAATCATGGCAATACCTCGGCTGCCTCGATTCCGCTGGCGCTGGATACGGCGGTACGTGACGGCCGCATCAAGGCCGGACAGAACATTCTTTTGGAAGCCGTCGGTGGTGGTTTCACCTGGGGCGCGGTTCTCATCAAGTGGTAGGGCATAGATAAATGACTCAATTCGCTTTCGTATTCCCCGGTCAGGGTTCCCAGTCGCGCGGCATGATGAACGGTTACGCCGACTTCGCCGCCGTGCGCGACACCTTCACTGAAGCATCCGACGTGCTTAAACAGGATCTGTGGCAACTGGTCGCCGAAGGCGCCGATGCCGACCTGAACGCCACCGTGAACACCCAGCCCATCATGCTGACCGCCGGTGTGGCGGTGTACCGTGCCTGGCAATCGCAGAACGGTGCCAAGCCGGCCATCATGGCCGGTCACAGCTTGGGCGAATACACCGCGCTGGTCGCTGCAGGTGCGTTGAGTTTTGCCGATGCCTTGCCGCTGGTACGCTACCGTGCCCAGTGCATGCAGACAGCCGTGCCGGAAGGCGTGGGCGGTATCGCCGCCATCCTCGGTCTGGACGATGACATCGTGCGCGCCGTCTGTGCCGAAGGGGCGCAGCGCGAGGTGCTGGAAGCGGTGAACTTCAATTCCGCAGGACAAGTGGTCATCGCGGGTAACCGCGCCGCAGTCGAGCGCGGCATGGAACTGGCCAAGGCCAAAGGTGCAAAGCGCGCGATCATGCTGCCGATGAGCGTGCCGTCGCATTGCAGCCTGCTGAAAGGCGCGGCGGAACAACTGCGTACCTATCTGAACAACGTCAACGTGCAGGCGCCGGCCATCCCGGTGCTGCACAACGCCGATGTCGCCTCTTATAATGACGCCGCGAAGATCAAGGACGCGCTGGTGCGCCAACTGTATTCGCCGGTGCGCTGGGTCGAGACCGTGCAGGCTTTCGGCAAGCAGGGCATCACCCATAACGTGGAATGCGCACCGGGCAAGGTGCTGGCCGGACTGAACAAACGTATCGATACCAACCAACAGGCGATGGCCATCAATGACGGCGAAGCCCTGAAAGCAGCCCTGGCTGCACTCGCTTAAGAGGAGAAAGCATGACTACACTGCAAGGACAGATCGCACTGGTGACCGGCGCTTCGCGCGGTATCGGGCAAGCCATCGCGCTGGAGCTGGGCAAGCAGGGCGCGACCGTGGTCGGTACAGCGACCAGCGAGAAAGGCGCCCAAGCCATCAGCGACTATCTGGCTGCTGCCGGCATCAAGGGCAAGGGTTTTGCCCTGAACGTTAACGATGCAGCACAGACCGAACAGGTTTTGACCACTCTGCGTGCAGAATTCGGCGAGGTCTCGATCTTGGTGAACAATGCCGGTATCACCAAGGACAACCTTCTTGCCCGCATGTCCGACGAAGAGTGGGACGACGTGCTGACGACCAACCTCAAGTCGGTGTTCCGCCTGAGCCGCGCAGTATTGCGCGCCATGATGAAAGCCCGCGGCGGACGCATCATCAGCATCTCATCCGTGGTCGGCAGCATGGGTAATCCCGGCCAGTCCAACTATGCCGCCTCCAAAGCGGGCATGGTCGGCTTCACCAAATCGCTGGCGCAGGAGATCGGCAGCCGCAATATCACCGTGAATTGCGTCGCTCCCGGCTTCATCGATACCGACATGACCCATGCTTTGGGCGAGGAACAACGCGCCAAGCTGGTCGAACATGTTCCTCTGAAACGTCTTGGCCAGCCTGCCGACATCGCCGCTGCGGTTGCCTTTCTGGCCAGTCCGAGCGCGGCTTATATTACAGGCGTCACCTTGCATGTGAATGGCGGGATGTACATGGAGTAATCTGTCGTTTTGGAATTCGGCGCAAGTTTGGTAGAATGCTCGCGCTTTTTGAACTTTAATCAGAGTAGGAGAATCAGGGATGTCAAACGAACAACGCGTCAAGAAAATCGTAGCTGAGCAACTGGGTGTGAACGAGTCCGAAGTCAAGAACGAGTCTTCCTTTGTGAATGACCTGGGCGCTGACTCCCTGGACACCGTGGAACTGGTGATGGCCTTGGAAGAAGAATTCGGCGTTGAGATCCCTGACGAAGATGCAGAGAAGATCACCACCGTGCAACAGGCGCTCGACTACGTCAACACGCACTCCAAGTAATATTTGGCTTCATCTAATCGTTTCATTCCGTAGCGGAGTCCAGTTTGGCTAGGCGCAGAGTAGTAGTGACCGGATTGGGCGCAATAACGCCCGTCGGTGTGGGGGTTGCCGAAACATGGCAAAACATCGTGGCAGGCAAATCCGGTATCGGGCGCATCACCCGCTTCGACGCCAGTGCCTTCGCCTGCCAAGTGGCGGGTGAGGTCAATGGTTTCGACGTGACCCAATACATCCCGGCCAAGGACGCCCGCCGCATGGATCGTTTCGTTCACTTCGGCCTCGCGGCCGGTATCGAGGCATTCAAGGACTCCGGTCTGGTCGTCACGGAACAGAACGCCGAGCGTATCGGCGTGTGCATCAGCTCCGGCATCGGCGGTCTGCCGATGATCGAAGAGACGCACAACGATTTCCTCGCCGGCGGCCCGCGCAAGATATCGCCGTTCTTCATTCCCGGCACCATCATCAACATGATCTCCGGCAACCTGTCCATCATCTATGGACTGAAGGGGCCGAACTTCTCCGTGGTCACCGCCTGCACCACCGGTACGCACAGTATCGGCGAGTCCGCGCGCATCATCGAGTACGGTGATGCCGATGTGATGATCGCCGGCGGTTCCGAATCCACCATCTCGCCTCTGGCGATCGGCGGCTTCTCTTCCGCCAAGGCTCTTTCCACCCGCAACGACGATCCCGCAACATCCAGCCGTCCCTGGGACAAGGATAGAGACGGTTTTGTCATGGGCGAAGGCGCCGGTGTGCTGGTGCTGGAAGAATACGAACACGCCAAAGCACGCGGCGCCAAGATCTACGCCGAGCTGTCCGGCTACGGCATGAGTGCCGATGCCTACCACATGACGGCACCCAGCACAGACGGACCAAAACGCAGCATGGTCAATGCCTTGCGCAATGCAGGTCTGAATGCGGATCAAGTGCAATACGTCAATGCGCACGGTACTTCGACCCCGCTGGGCGACAAGAACGAGACCGAAGCGATCAAGCTGGCTTTCGGCGACCATGCCAAGAAGTTGGTGGTGAACTCGACCAAATCGATGACCGGTCACTTGCTGGGCGGCGCGGGCGGTATCGAATCGCTGTTCTGCGTGCTGGCCATCCATCACCAGATATCACCTCCCACCATCAACATCTTCGAACAGGATCCGGAATGCGATCTGGACTACTGCGCCAATGCGGCACGCAAGATGAACATCGATGTGGCGGTGAACAACAATTTCGGCTTCGGCGGAACCAACGGTTCTCTGGTATTCCGCAAGGTCTGATCCCGCGCCGTGATGCTGGTCAATGGCGTTCCCGGTAACACGATCAACGCAGAAGACCGTGGTCTGGCCTATGGCGACGGGGTGTTCCGTACCCTGCGCATGCAGGCCGGGAGCCCGGTCTGCTGGCAGCGCCAGTTCGCCAAGCTGCAACACGATTGCACTGCCTTAAAAATTCCCTGTCCCTCCGCGCTGGTGCTTTCCAGCGAACTGCAGCAACTCGGCAAGACCCAGCCTGACGGCATCGCCAAGATCATCATCACACGCGGCGTCTCGAACCGGGGTTATGCCCCCGCGGCCCAATCCGAAGCGACCCGTATCCTCAGCGTCACCCCGCTCACTGCTTATCCGGCTGACTTTGCCAAGCAGGGCGTGCGCGTGCATGTCTGCAAAGTCCGGCTCGGGCACCAGTTCCTGCTGGCCGGCATCAAGCACCTGAACCGGCTGGAGAATGTACTGGCCGCAAGCGAATGGCAGGATGCGGATATGCCGGAGGGCTTGCTGAGCGATGTCTCCGGATACGTCATCTCGGGCACGCGCAGCAACCTGTTCATGCTGCGCGGCGACATCCTCTACACTCCAAACCTGACCCGCTGCGGCATCGCCGGCGTGCAGCGAGACCGCGTGATCGACTGGGCCAAACAACATGGCGTCACCTGCAAGGTGGCCGAATTCCGCATGGAAGAGCTGGTACAGGCGGACGAGATATTCCTGGTCAACAGCGTGTTCGGTCTGTGGCCGGTGCGCGAACTGGCCGGATACCGCCGCACCACGCATCCCATGTCATGGAAGATACAAGAGTGGTTGAACGATGAACGTCATTAAGGAATTGCTGCTGTGGCTGTTGTTTCTGCTGGTCGTGCTGGCCGGACTGTTCGCCTATTACGCCAACACCCCGATCCCGCTGGAACGCACTCCGTTCGAGTTCACCCTGAAACAGGGCAGCAGCCTCAAGAGCGCGGCCAGTCAGATCAAAAAGGCGGGCGGGCTCAGCAATGAATGGCTGTTCGTCCTGCTGGCCCGGGGTCTGGGCCAGGCCAGGCAGATCAAGCCGGGCAACTACCAGCTGGAACACGAGGTAACCCCGCTTAAACTGCTGCACATGATCAGCAAGGGGCGTGTAGAACAGAGCTCGCTGACCATCATAGAAGGCACCACATTCAGACAGTTGCGTGCGGTATTGAATGGCGATCCGACACTGCGCCATGATTCTGCGCCGCTGTCGGATGAAGAGATCCTCAAGCGTATCGGTGCCGGCGAGACCAGTGCGGAAGGCTTGTTCTTTCCGGATACCTACAACTACGACAAAGGCAGCAGCGACCTGGTGGTGCTCAAGCGCGCCTATCAATTGATGCAGCGCCAGTTGCAGGAAAGCTGGAAGCATCGCGATGCCGGCCTGCCATTCGACACTCCTTATCAAGCCCTGATCCTGGCTTCCATCGTCGAAAAGGAGACCGGTCAACCTGGCGACCGCCCCATGATCGCTTCGGTTTTCGTCAACCGTCTGCGCAAGAACATGCGCCTGCAGACGGATCCCACCGTTATCTACGGCATGGGAGACAAGTTCAAGGGCAATCTGCGCAGAAAAGATCTGACCACCGACTCGCCGTACAATACCTATACACGCAGCGGCCTGACACCGACGCCGATCGCGCTGCCCGGGTTGGCGGCGATACAGGCGGCCCTGCATCCGGCACCGAGCAAGGCGCTGTATTTTGTGGCACGCGGCGATGGCACTTCGCATTTCTCCACCAATCTGATCGATCACAACAACGCGGTGAACCGCTTCCAGTTAAAGCAAAAATGAGCAAAGCTAAATTCATCACCTTCGAAGGCGTGGACGGGGCAGGGAAGAGCACCGGGCTGGAATGGTTTGTCGCGGCGTTGCGCCGACGCGGTATAGGCTTGCTGGTGACACGCGAACCGGGCGGCACGCCGCTGGGCGAACAGTTGCGCGAGATTCTGCTGCACCAGTCCATGCATGCCGAAACCGAAGCCATGCTGATGTTCGCGGCGCGCCGCGAGCATGTGGAGCAGGTCATCCGCCCTGCCTTGCAACGCGGTACCTGGGTCATCTCCGACCGCTTCAGCGATGCCAGTTTCGCCTATCAGGGCGGGGGCAGGGGAGTGCCGCTGGCCAAGCTGGAACAACTGGAGCAATGGGTGCATGGAGACCTGCAACCCGATCTGACCCTGCTGTTCGATATCCCCATCGAAGTCGCACGGCAGCGTCTCGACAACAATGCAAACCTCGACAAGTTCGAGCGCGAACAGGGCGAGTTCTTCGAGCGTGTGCGCCAGGCTTACCTCGCCAGAGCGGCCAAAATGCCGCAGCGCTACGCTGTCATCCGTGCCGAAATGAGCCTGGATGAAGTTCAGCGACAACTCGCAGATATCGTCGCATCACTCTGAAATGAAACCACTCTATCCCTGGCAAACTGAATCCTGGCAAGCCCTGCAAGGGCTGCGCGGCAGGCTGCCGCACGCCTTGCTGCTCAAGGGGGCGCAAGGGATAGGAAAGCTCGATCTGGCGTTCAATTTTGCCCAGTCGATGCTGTGCGAGAGCCCGAAAGCGGACGGTATTGCATGTCATGAGTGCAATTCCTGCCGCTGGTTCGAGCAGGAAAGTCATCCCGATTTTCGCCTGATCCAACCCGATGCCCTGAGCGCGGCCGAAGACAGCGACGAAAAACCGGGCGGGAAAAAGCCGTCACGCGAGATAGCGGTCGACCAGATCCGCGACCTGTCCAGCTTCGCCAATCTCTCGGCACATTGCGGCGGCTATCGGGTGGTGATCATCTATCCGGCGGAAGCGATGAACAACAATGCGGCCAACTCGTTGCTCAAGACGCTGGAAGAACCAACCGACAAGCTGTTGTTTTTACTGGTCACCCACAAGCCGCAACAACTGCTGCCAACGATTCTCAGTCGCTGTCTCAGTTTTGTCGTGCATACCCCGACACGCGAGATAGGTGCCGCCTGGCTCGCTCAGCAAGGCGTGAAGAACCCGGAACTTGCATTGGCACAGACTGGGTTCGCCCCTTTGCAGGCGCTGGGCTGGGCGGAGTCGGGCGAGGGCGCGGAAGAGCGCACTATTCTTCTGAATGCCATCCGTCAGCCCGGAAAACTCGATGCGCTAGCGCTGGCGGATAGTCTGCAACGCAGTGCGCCGGTGCATGTCATCCATTGTCTGCAGCAATGGTGCCAGGACATGGCCAGTGCCAAGCTGGCCGGAAAGGTGCGCTATTTTCCCGAGCAGTCCGACACCCTGATCAAACTGGCAGGGGGTGTTTCCACGGTGGCTTTGCTGCGTTTCCAGAAGGAGTTGCTGGAAGCGCGCCGAGCCGCATTCCATCCGCTCAACCCAAAGCTCTTCATGGAATCGTTGCTGCTGTCCTACCGCCAGCTGTTTCCCGCCTGAGGACCCATGTTCATCGATTCCCATTGCCACCTGAACTTTCCCGGTCTGAGCGATGACCTGGACGGCATTCTTGCCAACATGCGCGCCAATGCTGTCACGCACGCACTATGCGTCTCGGTCGACCTCCTAAGTTTTCCCGAAGTGCTGGATCTCGCCGAACGCCACGAGAACCTCTATGCCTCGGTCGGCGTGCACCCTGACTACGAACTGGACGCCGAACCGACCCAGGCCGAAATCGTGCGTCTTGCCCAACATCCCAAAGTCATCGCCATAGGCGAGACCGGGCTGGACTACTACCGCCTGACCGGCGACCTGGAATGGCAGCGAGAACGATTCCGCACCCATATCCGCGCCGCCAGAGAATGCGACAAGCCTCTCATCATCCATACCCGTTCGGCGGCAGCCGATACGCTGCGAATCATGGCTGAGGAAGAGGCCGGAAAAGCAGGCGGTGTGATGCACTGTTTCACCGAGAATCTGGAGGTCGCACAGGCTGCAATCGAACTGGGCTTCCATATCTCGTTCTCCGGCATCCTGACTTTCAAGAATGCGACCCTCATCAAGGAGGTCGCAACCAAGATTCCGCTCGACAAGATCCTGATCGAGACCGATTCGCCGTACCTGGCGCCGACACCGTACCGTGGAAAAACCAACCAGCCGGCCTACGTCAAACATGTTGCAGAAGAGATCGCCAAGTTGCGCGACATCTCGCTCGAAGAAGTGGGAATGGCCACAACTCGAAATTTCAACCGATTGTTCCTGAAGCAGCTGTAACAGACTGAAACGAAAGTAGAAGGCGTGGTTGTTCTGGGTGCCTGACCTGAATCCCGATACTTCTTAATTACGCATAATGTATATTATGTCAAATCGCAGAAGGAAAGAGAAAAGGCCTGCAGGATCACCGCAGGCCTTTTAGATTCTGGTGGGCGGTACTGGGTTCGAACCAGTGACCCCTGCCGTGTGAAGGCAGTGCTCTACCGCTGAGCTAACCGCCCGGTCGAGGGCGCGCATTTAATCATAGCCATAAGGTTTGGGTCAATTTCTTTATCGGCCATATCCATCTGTCGTAAAATGCGCGGCTTCATTTCAGCCCCAACCTCAGGAAAGCAACATGACCGTCCGTACCCGTTTCGCTCCCAGTCCAACCGGTTACCTGCACATTGGTGGCGCACGCACTGCGCTATTCTCCTGGGCCTATGCCCGCAAGCATGGCGGCACCTTCATCCTGCGCATCGAGGACACCGATGTGGAGCGTTCCACTCCAGAGGCAGTCCAGGCAATTCTGGACGGCATAAACTGGCTCAAGCTGAATTACGACGAAGGCCCGTTCTACCAGATGCAGCGCATGTCGCGCTATAAAGAAGTCATCCAGCAGATGCTGGCGGCGGGTCAGGCTTATAACTGCTATACCTCTCCGGCCGAACTGGATGCCATGCGCGAAGCGCAACGTGCCCGCGGCGAAAAGCCACGTTACGACGGAACCTGGCGCCCCGAACCCGGCAAGACCCTGCCCCCCGTTCCTTCCGACGTGAAACCTGTGGTGCGTTTCAAAAATCCGACCGAGGGCGTGGTTGCCTGGAAAGACATGGTCAAAGGCCATATCGAATTCAGCAACACCGAACTGGACGATCTCATCATCGCGCGCTCGGATGGCACGCCGACCTACAACTTCTGCGTGGTGGTTGACGATCTGGACATGGGCATCACCCAGGTGATCCGCGGCGACGACCACGTCAACAACACCCCGCGCCAGATCAATATCCTCAAAGCACTGGGCGCAACCGTGCCGAGTTATGCCCACCTGTCGATGATCCTGGGCGACGACGGCACCAAGCTGTCCAAGCGTCACGGTGCTGTGAGCGTGATGCAATACGACGAGGACGGCTACCTGCCCGAGGCGGTCATCAATTACCTCGCCCGCCTCGGCTGGTCACACGGGGATGCTGAAGTGTTCTCCGTCGCGCAGTTCTGCGAGTGGTTCGACCTCGACCACATCACGCCCTCTGCCGCCCAGTTCAACACCGAGAAGCTGAACTGGCTGAACAACCATTACCTCAAGCAGACCGGAAATGCTGAACTGGCAGCGATGGTCCGCCCTCGCCTGGAAAAGCGCGGCATCAAAGTCGGAGCCACGCCAGACCTGGCTGCCATCGCGGGTCTATATAAGGAAAGAGTCGCCACCCTGAACGAACTGGCCGATGCCGCAGAGGTGTTCTATATAGATATTCAACCCGATGCGGTTCTGCTCGATGCACAGCTTTCAGCCGAGGCCATCCCTGCCCTGCGCGATTTCATCGAGTTGCTCAGAACAACAACCTGGGAGACCGCATCGATCAGCGCCGCAATCAAGGAAACCATCGCTAAGCACAGCTTGAAGATGCCCAAGCTGGCCATGCCTCTGCGCGTGATGCTCACCGGTCGGACGCAGACCCCTTCGGTGGATGCCTTGGTGACGCTCTTCACGCGCGAGATGGTGCTGGAGCGTATCGAAAAGAATCTGGCGAAAAAAACTGCCTGACTGCTTTACAAGGTTGGGTGCCATCACTATAATGCGCGCTCTTTTCGGGGCACCCCGGGGGTATAGCTCAGCTGGGAGAGCGCTTGCATGGCATGCAAGAGGTCAGCGGTTCGATCCCGCTTACCTCCACCAAAAAGAACAGCAGCACCGCAGTCCCCTTCGTCTAGAGGCCTAGGACACCGCCCTTTCACGGCGATAACACGAGTTCGAATCTCGTAGGGGACGCCAAATTCAAGACCTCCTTATGCCATAAGGAGGTCTTTTCATTTGTGCCCGGGGTTCGCGCCGTCATTCGATCCCATCACAACCGTAATTCCCGTATTGGTTTTGGGCAAAGTAGTCCAAGTGTTAGAATCGGTAACCCTTGAAATCCAGGTCCGCACGCCAAACGGCGATGGGCGGCTCCGCAGTGGATATAGTATTACTTCTGTTTTTGATCCTGCTTAACGGTTTTTTGGCGATGTCGGAGATCGCAGTTGTGTCTGCGCGCAAGGCGCGACTGCAAAAACTCGCCGATGAGGACAGCCCCGGAGCGCAATCGGCTCTTGCGTTAAGCAATGAACCATCGACCTTTCTCTCCACGGTACAGGTAGGGATCACCTCGGTAGGCATCCTGAGCGGTGCCATCGGCGAAACCGCGCTTGCCGATCCCCTGACCTTGTGGGTTGCCGGATTCCCGCTACTGGAACCTTATGCCAGGGGGATAGCGATGACCATAGTTGTCGCCGGCCTGACCTATGTCTCAGTCGTCATCGGCGAACTCGTTCCCAAGCAGTTGGGTCTGCTGGCCCCGGAGAAGACCGCCTCCCTGATCGCCGCACCGATGAACTTGCTGTCGCGGATCACGCGCCCGGCGGTCTGGTTGCTGTCGGCATCTTCCGGTTCCCTGCTGCGCATGATGGGTGCTGTCCGCCTCGAGGAACCGCCGGTTACCGATGAAGAAATCAAGGTGCTGATGGAACAGGGTTCCGAAGCGGGGGTATTCCACGAGAGCGAACAGGCTATCGTCTCCAATGTGTTGCGCCTGGACGAGCAACGCATCGGGGCGATCATGACGCACCGCAACGATATCTACGTGCTCGATCTGGACGAACCCGAGGCCGTGATCCGCGACCGCATCGCGGAGAGTCCATACACCCGCGTGGTCGTCTGCCGGGACGGGCTGGACCACATCGTCGGGATATTGCGCACATCAGATCTGCTCAAGGATGCCCTTTCCGGCAAGCCGATCGCGGTCGAGCAGTCGCTACGCCCTCCTCTATTTGTGCCGGAAGGGGTCACCACCACGCATCTGCTGGAGAACTTCCGCAAATCGCGCCAGCAATGCGCGCTGATAGTTGATGAGTATGGAGAACTGCAAGGTCTCGTCACGCTCACGGACGTGCTGACTTCCATCGTCGGCGAATTACCCTCGTCCGACATCCACGAAGAGCAGGACGTTGTAGTTCGCGAAGACGGCTCGTGGCTGATCGACGGCAGCGTGACTGTCGAGCGGCTGAAAGATGTACTGAATACAGACGAAAAACTGCCCGGCGAAGAAGAGAACGCATTCAACACCCTCGGCGGATTCGTGATGCATGTGCTCGGGCATATCCCCAAAGCCGCCGATTACATTGAAGCGGCCGGATACCGTTTCGAAGTGATGGACATGGACAAGAACCGGGTGGACAAGGTGCTGGTAGTACTTAAGGTCGCCTCCGAACAGGATGAGTGAAGACCGGCACCACTAAGCAGTCATTCCTTCGCGACATGCTTCACCGGCAACCACACCCTGAATGTGGAACCCTTACCGACTTCGCTCTTCACCTCGATGCGGCCATTGTGCTTCTGCACGATGCCATAAGAAAGCGATAAGCCCAGCCCGGTACCCTTTCCCACCGGCTTGGTGGTGAAGAAGGGATCGAAGATGCGGTTGAGGTGCTCGGGTGAGATGCCCTTGCCGGTATCTTCCACTTCAACCCACACCTCGTCACCACTGATGCCGCTGCGTACGGTGATGGTGCCGTCTTTCTCGATCGCCTGCGCCGCATTCACCAGCATGTTCATGAACACCTGGTTGATCTGTGACGGCATGCACTCCACGTCGGGGATACCGGCATATTCCTTGACCACCTTTGCCTTGTACTTGATCTCGTTGGCCACAACGTTGAGCGTGCTGTCCATGCCCTGCTCCAGATTGGCGTGCTGCCAATTGGATTCGTCGACATGGGAGAAGTCCTTCAGGTCCTGCACGATGCGTTTCACCCGCGCGAGACCGTCCTGCGACTCTTTCAGCAGACTGGGGATGTCTTCTACCAGGTAGCCAAAATCGACCTTCTTCTTCATCTCGGCGACTTCGGGGCAGACACCACCACCTACCCTGGCTTCTGCGGCCTCATAGGACTTGATGACCTCGAACAGGTTGGTCATGTACTTGCCCAGCGTGCCGAGGTTGGAATTGACGAAGCCGACCGGATTGTTGATCTCG
>DMCN01000062.1 GCA_003445795.1 Gallionellaceae bacterium | reverse complement strand
GCCGAGGCGATGCTGTTGCCGGGCATCAGCAGCGATTGCGTCAGTTCATGCGCATTGCCGATCACGAAAGTGACCGCCATGGTTTCGCCCAGCGCGCGACCCAGTCCCAGCATGATGCCGCCGACTACGCCGATGCGGGTGTAGGGCAGCACGACCTTCCACATCACTTCCCAGGTGGTCGCGCCCAGGCCATAGGCCGATTCCTTCAGCAGCGTCGGCACGACCTCGAACACGTCGCGCATCACCGAGGCGATGAACGGGATCACCATGATCGCGAGGATGATGCCGGCGGTCAGGATGCCGATACCCATGGGCGGGCCGGAGAAGAAGGGGCCCAACAGAGGCCAGGTGCCGATGTGGTCATTGAGCCAGGGCTCTACGTGGTCGGCGAACAAGGGAGCGAAGATGAACAGGCCCCACATGCCGTAGATGATGCTAGGGATGCCCGCCAGCAGTTCGACCGCGATACCGAGCGGACGACGCAGCCAACGAGGCGAAAGTTCTGTCAGAAATATGGCGATACCGAAACTGACCGGGATCGCGATCAATAACGCGATGCCGGAGGTGACCAGGGTGCCGACAATGGGAATCAGTGCCCCGTATTCGTCGGTGACCGGATTCCATTCCGAACTGGTCAGAAAACCGAAGCCAAAAGCGTTGATGGCAGGCATGCTGCCAACGATCAGCGAGCCGATGATGGCCGCAAGCAATGCCAACACGGAAAAGGCGGCGAGACGCGTCAGATTGCGGAACAGCAAATCGAACACAGTCTGTCGTTTAAGGCTGGCTTCGTGTAGCAAAGTGGTCATTCTGAAGGTCTCGTAATCTTTATAACTTATAAAAACAAGGGGGCGTAAGCGCGCCCCCTTGCATTATATCCTGACCGACAAGGTGCATCCGGTCAGGATATGCTACTTACTTCCAGATCACCTGACCGTTGCTGTCCTTGATCTTGGCTGCCCATGCAGTGCGGATCATCTTGGTGACGTTCTCGGGCAAAGGCACGTAGTCCAGGTCCATCGCCATCTTGTCGCCATTGGCGGAGAAGGCCCAGTCGAAGAACTTCAGTGCTTCCTTGGCGTTCTCGGGCTTGCCCTGACTCTTGTGCATCAGGATGAAGGTGGCGCCAGTGATAGGCCAGCTGTCAGCACCGGGCTGGTCGGTCAGCATCATGTAGAAGCCTTTGTCGGCATCCCACTTGGCATTGGCGGCTGCAGCTTTGAAGTTATCTGCTTCCGGCTTGACGTATTTGCCATCGCGGTTCTTCATTTGCGCGTAGCTCATCTTGTTCTGTTTTGCGTAGGCATATTCCACATAACCGATGGCGTTTTTGATGCGCTGTACATAGGAGGCTACACCTTCGTTGCCCTTGCCGCCGGTACCGACGGGCCAGGAAACGGCAGAACCGGAACCCACGCCGCGCTTCCAGTCCAGGCTGACTTGCGACAGATAGGTGGTGAAGATGGCGGTGGTGCCGGAACCGTCAGAGCGGTGTACGACAGTGATCGCTGCGTCGGGCAGGGAAACGCCGGCATTGTCGGCGGCGATCATGGGGTCGTTCCACTTGGTGATCTTGCCCATGAAGATGGCGGACAGGGTGTCGGCGGTCAGCTTGAGCTGGCCGGGCGCAACGCCTTCGATGTTGACGACCGGTACCACGCCGCCGATCACGGTCGGGAACTGGGTCAGACCTTCAAAGTCCAGTTCTTCGATCTTCAATGGGGCATCGGATGCGCCGAAGTCCACGGTCTTGGCCTTGATCTGCTTGATGCCGCCGCCGGAACCGATGGACTGGTAGTTCATGCCCACATTGGTCTGGGTCTTGTAGGTTTCAGCCCACTTGGCGTAGATGGGGTAGGGGAAGGTAGCGCCTGCGCCAGTGATGTCGCCGGCACATGCAGCGCCAGCAGACAGCAATGCAGCGGACAGGCCGATGCTGCTAAGAAGACGGTTCAATTTGCTCATTTCAAAGTTCTCCCAATAAGGATAGGTTTCGTTAGCTTGCTTGCCGGATGCCAGCGAAGCGCATCTTAAGAGGTTCGTGTTACACAATTATTACACAGTGTAACAATCATTGTAGTTCACCGCGCGGGCCGCCATGAAGCCATCGGCGGCCCCCGGGAGCCGCCAGATTGACCATTTGGGTTTTCATCGGTACTATCGCCGCCTTCTGAAACGTCTGTAGAGATTGATCCTGATGCGTCGCAAGCTAGTTGTCGGAAATTGGAAGATGCACGGTACGCTGGCCCAGAACGAGACCTTGCTGGCGGCTGTGAAGAATGGTGCGGCGCCACTTTCCCGAGTGGATGTCGCGGTATGCGCGCCTTTTCCGTATCTGGCGCAACTCAAACAGGAACTGTCCGCTTCGGCGGTGAAATGGGGGGCGCAGGACGTCCACCAGCTCGAAAAGGGCGCTTTCACCGGTGAAGTGTCCGCAGCCATGCTGGCGGACTTCAGTTGTACTTATGTATTGGTCGGCCACTCCGAGCGCCGCAGTATCTACGGTGAAAGCAGCCGTCTGGTGGCGGAGAAGTTCGCCGCCGCACAGCTGGTGGGGTTGATTCCCATTTTGTGCGTAGGGGAAACATTGGAGCAGCGCGAAAGCGGTGCAACGGAAGCGGTGGTCGCCGAGCAGCTGGATGCGGTGATCGCAATGTCCGGGGTGCAGGCATTGCGCAAGGCGGTCGTGGCATACGAACCGGTGTGGGCAATCGGAACCGGCAAAACGGCGTCGCCGGAGCAGGCACAGGCGGTACATGCCTTCATCCGTCAGCGTGTGGCCGGACATGATGCCCAGGTCGCACAGGGTTTGGTTATACTGTACGGCGGCAGTGTAAAAGCAGCGAATGCCGCAGAGTTGTTCGCTAAGTCAGATATCGATGGCGGTCTGATCGGTGGCGCAGCCCTGGTCGCGGACGAGTTCCTGGCGATCTGTCGCGCGGGGCAATAGTGGAATTTATTGATTTGATCTTGTTGCGGAGCAGTTTGTGGAAAATATAGTCTGGGTAGTACATGTGGTGACAGCGGTGTTGTTGATCGGCCTGGTGCTGATGCAGCACGGCAAGGGCGCGGACATGGGCGCGGCGTTCGGTTCCGGTTCGGCAGGCAGCCTGTTCGGCTCCAGCGGTTCCGCCAATTTTCTGAGCCGCAGCACGAAATACGCCGCTGCGGTCTTCTTTGCCACCAGCCTGGCTTTGACTTATATCTATGCCACTCCGGTCAAGGAGCAGGGCGTGATGGATAAAGTTGATGTGAAGACGCTGGAACAGCAGGCCGTGCCGGCTCCGGCTGCGGTGGATACAAGCGATTCGAAGTCGCAACAGATACCAAAATAATAATAAATTAAGTAACAAGCGGAGTTGGCGGAATTGGTAGACGCGCAGCCTTGAGGTGGCTGTGTCCGAAAGGACGTGAGGGTTCGAGTCCCTTGCCCCGCACCAGATCCATATAGAACCGAAAGCCTGCGGGCCGAAGGTCGAGAAAAAAACTTAGAGTAGCATTCTGCATCCCGCGCCATCGGGGGTTAACAGAGGAGGGGGACTCAAGATGTTGGAAAATTATTTTCCGGTTCTGCTATTCATCGGCATCGCGCTCGTTATAGGCGTGCTGCCGTTGGCGTTGGGTATGCTGGTCGGCCCGCATCGCCCCGATGACAAGAAACTCTCACCCTACGAGTGCGGCTTCGAGGCGTTCGAGGACGCGCGCATGAAGTTCGACGTGCGTTTCTATCTCGTTGCCATCCTCTTCATCCTGTTCGATCTCGAGATTGCCTTCCTCTTTCCCTGGGCGATCGTACTCAAAGAGATCGGCACCTTCGGTTTCGTTTCCATGATGATCTTCCTCGCCATCCTCGTGGTTGGCTTTGTCTATGAGTGGATGAAAGGGGCCCTGGAATGGGAATAGAAGGAATTCTGGAGAAGGGCTTCGTCACCACTTCTGCGGACACCGTCATCAACTACATGCGCACCGGTTCGCTGTGGCCGATGACCTTCGGTCTGGCCTGCTGCGCGGTGGAGATGATGCATGCGGTGGCGCCGCGCTACGACTTGGCCCGTTTCGGGGCCGAGGTCTTCCGTCCCAGCCCGCGCCAATCCGACGTGATGATCGTGGCGGGCACGCTGTGCAACAAGATGGCGCCCGCTCTGCGCAAAGTGTACGACCAGATGGCCGAGCCGCGCTGGGTGATCTCCATGGGTTCCTGTGCCAACGGTGGCGGCTACTACCACTATTCATATTCCGTGGTGCGCGGCTGTGACCGCATCGTGCCGGTCGATATCTACGTTCCGGGCTGCCCCCCGACTGCGGAAGCGCTGCTCTACGGCATCATCCAGTTGCAGAACAAGATCAAACGAACCAACACCATCGCGCGCTAGGATGATATGGCTACCGACCTGAACATACTGTCCTCTAATATAAATGAAGCTTTCTCAGGCAAAGTAGTCAGCCTGGAAGAGCGACTGGGCGAACTAACGCTGGTGGTGAATGCGCGGGACATGCTCCCTGTCCTCTTGCGCCTTCGTGACGATGCCGATCTGCGTTTTGAAGAACTGATCGATGTCTGCGGCATGGACTATTCGGCCTATGGCAGCGAGAGCTGTGAAGACGGAAAATATCTGCCCGATGCGCCGCGCGAGGGTTCCAGATTCGCCGCCGTCTATCATTTGCTTTCCATCACCCACAACATCCGTCTGCGTGTGCGCGTGTTCGCGGTGGATGACGAGATGCCCATTCTCGATTCGGTCACCGCGATCTGGCCGGTAGCCAACTGGTTCGAGCGCGAGGCCTTTGACTTGTACGGCATCATCTTTGTCGGCCACCCCGATCTGCGCCGCATCCTCACCGACTACGGTTTCGTCGGCAATCCTTTCCGCAAGGACTTCCCCTTGTCCGGCACGGTCGAGATGCGCTACGACGCTGTGCAGCGTCGCGTGATCTACGAGCCGGTCTCGATCGAGCCGCGCGAGATCACACCGCGTTCCGTGCGCGAAGAGAATTACGGTCGTTCCTGAACGAATCAATAAGGCAACGTTATGGCTGAGATAAAGAACTACACCATGAACTTCGGGCCGCAGCACCCTGCGGCGCACGGTGTGTTGCGCCTGGTGCTGGAGCTGGACGGCGAAGTGATCGAGCGCGCCGACCCGCACATCGGTCTGCTGCATCGCGCAACCGAGAAGCTGGCCGAACACAAGACCTTCCTGCAGGCCGTTCCCTATATGGACCGTCTGGACTACGTGTCCATGATGCTCAATGAGCACGCCTATGTGATGGCAGTGGAGAAACTGGCGGGCATCGACGTGCCGATCCGCGCGCAATACATCCGCGTGATGTTCGACGAGATCACCCGCGTCCTGAACCACCTGTTGTGGCTTGGCGCATCCGCGCTCGATATCGGTGCGATGTCGCCGATGTTCTACACCTTCCGTGATCGGGAAGAGCTGCTGGATGCCTATGAAGCCGTGTCCGGTGCGCGCATGCACGCCGCCTACTACCGTCCGGGCGGTGTGTATCGCGATCTGCCGGATTCCATGCCGCAATATCAGGCGAGCAAGATCCACAACGCAGCCGCCGTGAAGAAGATGAACGAGAACCGCCAAGGTTCCCTGCTCGACTACATGGAAGATTTCACCAATCGCTTTCCGAAATGCGTGGACGAATACGAGACCCTGCTGACCGACAACCGTATCTGGAAGCAGCGCACGGTGGGTATCGGCGTGGTGTCGCCGGAACGCGCCATGGCGCTGGGCTTTACCGGGCCGATGCTGCGTGGTTCCGGCGTGGTGTGGGATCTGCGCAAGAAGCAGCCTTATGAGGTGTACGACCGTATCGATTTCGATATCCCGGTCGGCGTCGAGGGCGATTGCTACGACCGCTACCTGGTGCGCGTCGAAGAGATGCGCCAGTCGAACCGCATCATCAAACAATGCATAGACTGGCTGCGCAAGAATCCCGGCCCGGTCATGTCCGACAACCTCAAGTACGCACCGCCCGGGCGCGAATCCATGAAGCAAAACATGGAAGAGCTGATCCACCACTTCAAACTGTTCAGCGAAGGTTTCCACGTACCCGCGGGCGAGGTGTATTCCGCCGTCGAGCACGCCAAGGGCGAATTCGGCATCTATATGGTGTCGGATGGCGCGAACAAACCCTACCGCATGAAGATACGTGCCGCCGGATTTGCCCATCTGTCCAGTCTGGACGAGATGGTGCGCGGACACATGCTTGCCGATCTGGTGGCGATCATCGGCACGCAGGACATTGTTTTCGGGGAGATTGACCGCTGATGCTATCCCAACAGATCACGACGCTCATCGACAAAGAGCTGAAAAAATATCCCGCCGACCAGCGCCAGTCTGCCGTGATGGCGGCGTTGCGTTTCGTGCAGGACGAGAAGGGCTGGATCGCTTCCGCGGACATGGCCGACGTCGCNNCATATGTACAACCTCAAGCCGATGGGCAAACACACGCTGACCGTGTGCACCAACCTGTCGTGCCAGTTGTGCGGTTCCGGCGACACGCTGGATCATCTCAACAAGCGTCTCGGCATCGGCCTGGGTGAAGTCACGCCGGACGGCAAGTACGGCCTGCGCGAGGGCGAGTGCATGGGCGCCTGTGTCGATGCGCCGCTGCTCACCATCAACAACAAGAAAATGTGCGGTCGCTTGACCAGCGAGAAGATCGACCAGATCCTGGCAGAACTGGACAAACAATGAACGCGCCCATCATCCTCAACACCCAGCATTTCGACCAGCCGTGGACGCTGGACAACTATCTCAAAGTCGGCGGCTACCAGGCCTTGCGCAAGGTGCTGACCGAGAAGATGTCGCCCGATGCCATCATCTCCGAAGTGAAAGCTTCCGGCCTGCGTGGCCGCGGTGGTGCGGGTTTCCCCACCGGCCTGAAGTGGAGCTTCATGCCGCGCAACTACCAGGGCGAAAAATATCTGGTGTGCAATTCGGACGAGGGCGAGCCGGGCACCTGCAAGGATCGCGATATCCTGCGCTACAACCCGCACATGCTGATTGAAGGCATGGCCATCGCCGCCTACTGCATGGCGGTGAAGACCGGCTACAACTACGTGCACGGCGAAGTCTTCGAATGCTACGAACGCATGGAAGCCGCCTGCGAGGAAGCGCGCAAGGCCGGTTATCTGGGCAAGAACATCCTCGGCTTCGATTTCGAGTTCGACCTGCACAACCACATGGGCTACGGTGCCTACGTCTGCGGCGAAGAGACCGCGCTGCTCGAATCCATCGAAGGCAAGAAAGGCCAGCCGCGTTTCAAGCCGCCGTTCCCGGCCAGCTTCGGCCTGTACGGCAAACCGACCACCATCAACAACACCGAGACTTTCGCCAGCATCCCCTACATCATCCGCGAGGGCGGCAAGAAGTTCGCCGACATCGGCGTGCCCAACAGCGGCGGCGTCAAGCTGTTCTCCGTCTCCGGTCACGTCAACAAGCCCGGCAACTTCGAGGTGCCGATGGGCACGCCGTTCCGCAAGTTGCTGGAGATGGCGGGCGGCGTGCGCAACGGCCACAAGCTCAAGGCGGTGATCCCCGGCGGGTCGTCGATGCCGGTGCTGCCGGGCGAGATTATGATGGAAGTGAACATGGACTACGACGCGCTGCAGAAGGCCGGTTCGTATCTCGGTTCCGGCGCGATCATCGTGATGGACGAGACCACCTGCATGGTCAAGGCGCTGGAGCGTCTGTCCTATTTCTACCACGAGGAATCCTGCGGCCAGTGCACGCCCTGCCGCGAGGGCTGCGGCTGGATAGAAAAGATCCTCAACCGCCTCGAGTGCGGGCGCGGCACCAGGAAGGACATAGACACACTCGTCTCGATAGCCGAGGGGATGACGGGCCGCACGATCTGCCCGCTCGCCGACGCCATGGCCATGCCCGTGATAAGCTTCGTCAAGAAATTCCGCGCCGAGTTCGAGGCGCACGCCGCCGGGAAATACTGCCCGCCCGACGCGCCGGTGAAACGCTGATGCCCAAGATAACCATAGACGGGAAAACGCTGGAAGTCGCCAAAGGCACCTCGGTCCTGGAGGCGGCCCAGCTGCTCGGCGTCTATATCCCGCGCTACTGCTACCACCCGAAGCTTTCCGTTTCCGGCAACTGCCGCATGTGCCTCGTAGAGGTGGAGAAGGCCCCGAAACTGCTGACGGCCTGCTCCACCGAGGCCGCCGACGGCATGGTGGTGCGCACCGACAGCGACAAGGTTAAGACCGCCCGCCGCGACGTGCTGGAGTTCCTGCTCATCAACCACNNCCAGTGCACGCCCTGCCGCGAGGGTACCGGTTGGCTGTACCGCATCGTCCACCGCATCGAACACGGCGAGGGCAGGCCGGAAGACCTCGACCTGCTGCTCGACCTGTGCAACAACATCGCCGGTCGCACCATCTGCGCGCTGGGCGACGCGGCGGCCTGGCCGGTGCAGGGCATGCTCAAGCATTACCGCAATGAATTCGAATACCACATCGAGCACAAGCGCTGTCTGGTGTGAGGCTGAACGGAACAGGTGAGCAATGATCAACATCGAAATCGACGGTAAGCAGATCCAGACGGAAAACGGTTCCACCGTGATCGAGGCCGCGCATCAGGCCGGGATCACCATTCCGCACTTTTGCTATCACAAGAAACTCTCCATCGCCGCCAACTGCCGCATGTGTCTGGTGCAGGTTGAGAAGGCGCCCAAGCCATTGCCCGCCTGCGCTACGCCGGTGACCGAAGGCATGAAGGTGTTCACCCGTTCCGAGCAGGCCGTAAAGGCGCAAAAGGGCGTGATGGAGTTCCTGCTGATCAACCATCCGCTGGACTGCCCGATCTGCGATCAGGGCGGCGAGTGCATGTTGCAAGACATGTCGGTCGGTTATGGCGGCGGTCATTCGCGTTATCACGAAGAGAAGCGCATGGTGCTGGCCAAAGACATCGGCCCGCTGGTGTCGGCGGAAGAGATGAGCCGCTGCATCAATTGCACGCGCTGCGTGCGTTTCGGCGTCGAGATCGCCGGTCAGATGGAGCTGGGTCAGGCCTTCCGCAGCGAGCATGCCGAGATCGTGTCTTTCGTCTCCGGTACGGTGGATTCCGAACTCTCCGGCAACATGATCGACCTGTGCCCGGTGGGCGCGCTGACCAGCAAGCCGTTCCGCTACAAGGCGCGCAGCTGGGAGCTGTCGCGTCGCCGCTCGGTGAGTGCGCACGACAGTCTGGGCTCCGGTCTTGCCGTGCAGACCAAGAACAACCGCGTACTGCGCGTGCTGCCCATCGAGAACGAAGACATCAACGAATGCTGGCTGTCCGACAAGGACCGTTTCGCCTATGAAGGCTTGAACACGACCGACCGCCTGAGCAAGCCGATGATCAAGCAGGACGGCAAGTGGCAGGAAGTCGAATGGCAGGTCGCGCTGGAATATGCGGCCAACGGTCTGCGCCATATCGCCAACGGTGCGGGTGCAGAACAGATCGGCGCATTGGCGACCGCCAACTCCACGCTGGAAGAGCTCTACCTGCTGCAAAAACTCATGCGCGGCATCGGCAGTGACAACGTCGACTTCCGTCTGCGCCAGTCCGATTTCAGCGGTGACGGCAAACAGCAGGGCGCGCCCTGGCTGGGCATGCCGGTGGCCGACATCAGCCGTGCCGACCGCCTGCTCATCGTCGGCAGTTTCCTGCGCAAGGATCATCCGCTGCTCGCCGCGCGCATCCGCCGCGCAGTGCGCAAAGGCGCGCAAGTCAACATCATCCATTCCGCCGATGACGATCTGCTGATGAACGTGGCGCACAAGGCCATCGTCGCGCCGGACGCACTGGTGGAGACATTGACGCAAGTGTCGAAAGCGCTGGCGGCAGAGAAGCAAGGTCAGAGCGCGAGTGGCGATGCCGCCGCGATCGCGAAGAGCCTGGCCGGCGGCGAGCGTGTCGCCGTGCTGCTCGGCAATTTCGCGCAGCAGCATCCGCAAGCCGCGCAACTGCAAGCGCTGGCGCAGCAGATCGCAGCGCTGAGCAATGGCAAGTTCGGCTTCTTCACTGAGGCAGCCAACAGCGTCGGCGGTCACCTTGTGCAAGCCATGCCGGGAGCCAAGGGGCTGAATGCCGCTGCCATGCTGGCGTCACCGCGCAAGGCCTATGTGTTGCTGAACGTCGAACCGGAGCTGGACTGTGCTAACCCGCAGCAGGCTGTCACCGCGATGCAGGCTGCCGATCTGGTGGTCGTGCTGTCGGCTTACAAACACCATGCGACGGAATATGCCGATGTGCTGCTGCCCGTCGCGCCGTACACCGAAACATCCGGCACGTTCGTGAGTGCCGAAGGCCGCGTGCAGAGCTTCAAGGGCGCGGTCAAGCCGCTGGGCGAGGCGCGTCCCGCCTGGAAGGTGCTGCGCGTGCTGGGCAACCTGCTCAAGGTGGACGGATTCGATCAAGACACTTCCGAGGCCGTGCGCGACGAAGCGCTCAAGGGCGTGGATGTCGCGGCCGGACTGAACAATGCCATCGGCGGTGTCGAGGCCAAGGCATTGTCTGCCGCAGGCGGGCTGCAGCGTGNNGTCGCCGATGTGCCGATCTATTCGACCGATGCGGTGGTGCGGCGCTCCGCACCTTTGCAGGCGACCGCGGATGCCGCGATCCCGCAGGTCCGCATGCACAGCGACGAGTTGAAGAAGCTGGGTGTGCAGTCCGGTGATGTGGTCAAGGTGTCGCAGGGGCAGGGCAGCGTGAAGCTGTTCGCCGTTGCGGACGACAAGCTGCCCAAGGGAGTGGTGCGCGTGGCGACAGGCCATCCCGCCACGGTCGCACTGGGTGCGATGTTTGGAACGATCACGGTGGAGCGCGCATAAATGGAAGCCCAAGCACTGCAATTGGTTCAATCGTTCCTGGCCTATTTCGGCCTGTGGGATCTGCTGGGCGGGTTCATCGTGCCGGCCTGGCACACGATCTGGACCGTGCTCAAGATCATCGCGATCATCGTGCCGATCATGCTCGGTGTGGCCTACTACACGCTGGCCGAGCGCAAGGTGCTCGGTTTCATGCAGGTCCGTCCCGGTCCCAACCGCGTGGGTTACTGGGGGCTGCTGCAGCCCATCGCCGACGGCCTCAAGCTGCTGCTCAAAGAAGTCATCATCCCGACGAACTCCAACAAGTTCCTGTTCCTGATCGCCCCGGTGCTGTCGCTGGCCCCTGCGCTGGCAGCCTGGGCGGTGATCCCGTTCGATGACGGCCTGATTCTCGCCGACGTGAATGCGGGCTTGCTCTACCTGCTGGCGATGACCTCGCTCGGCGTATACGGCGTCATCATCGCCGGCTGGGCCTCCAACTCCAAATACGCGTTCCTCGGCGCGCTGCGCTCCGCCGCGCAGATCGTTTCGTATGAACTGGCGATGGGTTTCGCGCTGGTGTGCGTGCTGCTTGCGGCGCAGAGCATGAACTTCGGCGAGATCGTGCGCGGTCAGCAGGGCGGCTCCGGCCTGTTCGGCTGGTACTGGATCCCGCTGTTCCCGATGTTCGTGGTGTATTTCATCGCCGGTGTGGCCGAGACCAACCGCGCGCCGTTCGATCTGGCCGAAGACGAGGCCGCCATCGTGGCCGGCTTCCATACCGAATATTCCGGCATGGGCTTCGCGCTGTTCTTCCTGGCCGAATACGCCAACATGATTCTGATCACCGCGCTGACCGTGGTGATGTTCATGGGCGGCTGGCTCAACCCCTTCCACGGCTGGGGTGTGCTGGGCGAACTGACCGACAAAGTTCCCGGTCTGTTCTGGATGCTGGGCAAGATGTTCGTCTTCATGTACCTGTTCCTGTGGTTCCGCGCGACCTTCCCGCGNNGGCTGGAAGGTGTTCATCCCGCTGACGCTGGTGTGGGTGGTGGTGGTCGCCACATGGATGCAGACGCCGTACTGGCTATGGTAATGGCCGAGGATAGACAATGAAAAACCTCATCGATTTCTTCAAGAGTTTCCTGCTGCTCGAACTGCTCAAGGGCATGTCGGTGACCGGCAGGTATTTCTTCGCGCGCCATGTCACCGTCGAGTATCCGGAAGAAAAGACGCCGCAGAGTTTCCGTTTCCGCGGACTGCATGCGCAGCGCCGCTATCCCAACGGCGAAGAGCGCTGTATCGGCTGCAAACTGTGCGAGGCGGTATGCCCGGCG
>DMCN01000010.1 GCA_003445795.1 Gallionellaceae bacterium | reverse complement strand
ATACCGCGCTCGGTGATCTGCTCGCCCAGCCACATGAGGAAGATGGTGCCGGTGATCAGGGTGAGGATGGTGACGAAGTGGAAGATCGGGGCGGGGATTTCCTGCGGCACGATGTAGCTGCCGTCGCCGGCGCGCATGCTGTGCATCCACATGGACAGGGCCGAGCCCTGCACCCCGGCCAGCGCCACGGTCGCGTAGCGCGTGTACTTGGTGATCTGGCGCCGCCCGCCCTCGCCCTCTTTCGACAGCTTCTCAAGCCAGGGGACCACGGTGGTCAAAAGCTGCATGATGATCGAGGCGCTGATGTAGGGCATGATGCCCAGGGCAAAAATCGTGAAGCGCGACAGCGCGCCGCCCGAGAACATGTTGAACATGCCCAGGATGCCGCCCTGCTGCGACTTGAACAACTCCGCCAGCACGTTCGGGTCGATACCCGGTACCGGGATATGCGCACCGACACGGTAGACGACCAGCGCGCCCAGCAAAAACCACAGGCGCTTGCTCAGATCGCCGTACTTATTCTTGCTTACTGCTGCGTTGCTCACCGACGCTATCCTTACTCAGCGATGCTGCCGCCGGCAGCTTCCACTGCGGCGCGTGCACCCTTGGTCAACAGCAGACCTTGCAACTTGACTGCGCGCTTCAGTTCGCCGGCCAGAATCACCTTGGCGGTCAGCGCATTGGCGTGAACGATGCCGGCTTGCTTCAATGCCAACAGGTCGATGGTGTCGACCGGCATCTGTTGCAGGTCGGACAAGCGCACTTGCGCTGTGTCGTTGCGAGTCAGCGAAACGAAACCGCGCTTGGGCAGGCGACGCTGCAAAGGCATCTGACCGCCTTCGAAGCCAACCTTGTGGAAGCCGCCGGAGCGGGACTTCTGACCTTTGTGACCGCGTCCTGCAGTCTTGCCGAGGCCGGAACCGATGCCGCGACCGACGCGACGCTTGGCATGCTTGGAACCTTCAGCCGATTTGATTTGATTGAGTTGCATTTACGCCTCGCACTTGACCAGGTAATACACTTTGTTAATCATGCCGCGCACTGCCGGAGTGTCTTCCACTTCGACGGTGTGGTGCATACGACGCAGCCCCAGACCGCGCACGCATGCACGATGGGATTCTTTGGTGCCGATGACGCTCTTGACCAGCGTCACCTTCAATGTTTTTTTGGCTTGCGCCTGCTTGGTTGCCATGGCTTACCCCGTGATTTCTTCTACGCTCTTGCCGCGCTTGGCAGCGATTTCCGACGGCGAATTCAGCGCCTTCAGACCGTTCAGCGTGGCACGCACCACGTTGTAAGGATTGCTGGAGCCGATGCACTTGGCCAGCACGTTGCGCACGCCGACTGCTTCGAACACAGCACGCATCGCACCACCAGCGATAATGCCGGTACCTTCGGAAGCCGGCTGCATGTACACCTTGGCAGCGCCGTGACGACCGATCACTGCATGGTGCAGCGTACCGTCCTTCAGGTTCACCTTGGCAATCTTGCGGCGGGATTCTTCCATCGCTTTTTGCACGGCGACCGGCACTTCCTTGGATTTGCCCTTGCCCATGCCGATGCGGCCATCGCCATCGCCAACCACGGTCAGTGCGGCGAAGCCCATGATACGGCCACCCTTCACAACCTTGGTCACGCGGTTCACAGCGATCATCTTTTCGATGAGGCCGTCGCCCTTGTCTTCCTGCTGCTGATTCTTGCCTTGTTTAGCTTGTGCCATGGTTCACCCCAGATTAGAACTTCAAGCCATGTTCGCGCGCGGCATCAGCCAGCGCCTTGATGCGACCATGGTACTTGTTGCCGGAACGGTCGAAAGCGACTGCCGTGATTCCGGCGGTCTTGGCCTTTTCGGCGATACGCTTGCCGACTGCAGCCGCTGCAGCAGCGTTGCCGCCGTTGCCGACGCTCTTGCGAACTTCCGCTTCCAGTGTGGAGGCGCTAGCCAGCACCTTGCCACCGTCGGCAGAAATCACTTGTGCATAGATATGCAGGTTGGTGCGATGGATCGCCAGACGCACAGTTTTTTGTTCAGCGATGCGTGCACGGGTTTTGCGTGCTCTGCGCTGACGCGCTTCATTCTTGTTCAACATATCAACCTCGATTATTTCTTCTTGGTTTCTTTCAGGATCACTACTTCGTCGACATAACGTACACCCTTGCCCTTGTAGGGCTCCGGCTCACGGTAGGCGCGAATCTCAGCAGCGACTTGACCGACTTGTTGCTTATCCGAACCGGTCAAAACGATCTCGGTCTGGGTAGGCGTAGCGACCTTCACACCCTTGGGCATCTTGTGCACCACAGGATGCGAGTAGCCCAGCGTCAGGTTCAGTGCATCACCGGCAGCTTGTGCGCGATAACCCACGCCAACCAGCGTCAGTTTGCGCTCGAAGCCTTTGCTCACGCCGGTGACCATATTGGCCAGCAACGCGCGCAGCGTGCCCGACATCGCATCAGCCTGGGCGCTGTCGTCGGTAGCTTTGCACAACAGCTTATCGCCCTCGCGCTCAACCTTCACATTGCCCTTCAACACCTGCGTCAGGGTCCCTAGGGGGCCCTTCATGGAAATCTTATCGGCGGCCACCGTGACTTCTACACCGGACGGCACCACGACTGGATTTTTAGCGACTCTAGACATATCTCCCCCTTATGCCACGATGCAGAGCACTTCGCCGCCGATACCGTTGGCGCGTGCTTTGCGGTCTGTCATCAGACCTTTGGAGGTGGAAACGATCGCGATGCCCAAACCGTTCATCACGCGCGGGATATCTTCGCTGCCCTTGTACACGCGCAGGCCTGGACGGCTCACACGCTGGATCTTTTCGATCACAGGACGATCAGCGTAATACTTCAGGCCGATTTCCAGTGTGGGCTTGCCGTCGTTTGCAACGACCTTGAAGCCTTCGACATAACCTTCGTCCTGCAGGACCTTGGCGATCGCCGCCTTGATCTTGGAAGAAGGCATAGCCACCATTGTTTTTTCCGCCATTTGCGCGTTGCGAATACGCGTCAACATATCGGAGATCGGATCACTCATGCTCATAGATTCACCCTTACCAGCTTGCCTTGACTACACCGGGGATTTCGCCGCGCATTGCGTATTCACGCAATTTTGTGCGCCCCAAACCGAACTTGCTGAACGTGCCACGCGGACGACCGGTCAGCGCACAGCGGTTACGCAGACGCACCGGGCTGGAATCGCGCGGCAACGTTTGCAATTTTTGACGCGCCGCAAAGCGCTCTTCATCGCTCAGCGACATGTTTGTCGCGATCGCTTGCAACTCGGCGCGCTTGGCGGCGAATTTCTTCACCATCGCGCGGCGCTTTTGCTCACGGTTAATCACAGCGGTCTTAGCCATATCACCCTCAGTTCTTCAATGGGAATTTGAATGCCAACAGCAAAGCCTTGGCTTCTTCATCGGTCTTCGCCGTGGTCGTGATCGTAATGTTCATGCCACGCAATGCGTCGATCTTGTCGTACTCGATCTCCGGGAAAATGATCTGCTCTTTGACGCCCATGTTGTAATTGCCACGGCCGTCAAAAGACTTACCCGAGATACCGCGGAAGTCGCGAATACGCGGGATCGCAACAGTAACCAGGCGATCAAGAAATTCATACATGCGCTCACGACGCAGGGTCACTTTGCAACCAACCGGATAGTTCTCGCGGATCTTGAAACCGGCGATGGACTTCTTGGACTTGGTCACAACCGGCTTCTGGCCGGCGATCTTCTGCATATCGCTGACTGCGTGATCCATCACCTTCTTGTCGGCAACCNNTCGATGCGCGGCACTTCCATGACGGATTTGTAGCCGAACTGCTTCATCAGCTGTTCAGTCACATTCTTTTTGTAGTAGTCGTATAAACGAGCCATGCTCTTACCCCTTACGCAATCACTTCGCCGTTGGACTTGAACACACGCACCTTGGTGCCGTCCTCCAACTGCTTGACGCCCACGCGGTCCGCCTTTTTGGCAGTCGCGTTGTAGATGGCGATGTTCGAAATATGGATAGGCTTCTCGATTTCCACGATACCGCCCGAAGTACCTTTGACCGGATTCGGCTTCTGGTGCTTCTTCACCTTGTTGATGCCGCCCACCAAGACGTAGTCGCCGGCGACGCTCAGCACGCTGCCGCGATTACCTTTGTCCTTGCCGGTGATGACGATCACATCGTCGTTCTTTTTGATCTTGTTCATGATTTATCCTCGACTGCCGCTTACAGCACTTCCGGTGCCAGAGAGACGATCTTCATGAACTTCTCATTGCGCAGTTCACGAGTCACCGGTCCAAAGATGCGGGTACCGATCGGCTCCAGCTTGTTATTCAGCAACACGGCTGCATTGCCATCGAACTTGATCAGAGATCCGTCCGCACGGCGCACGCCCTTGGCAGTACGCACCACCACGGCGCTGTACACTTCGCCCTTTTTGACGCGCGAACGCGGGGCCGCATCGCGGATGCTGACCTTGATCACATCACCAACGCCGGCGTAGCGACGCTTGGAACCGCCCAGCACCTTGATGCACATGNNGTTTTGGAACCCGTTCGGGTTAGGCCGCCGCAGAGCGACGGTGAAACGAAGCCGCGCATTCTATTCAAACTTGCCAAGATGCACAAGCTTTAATTTGTATTTATGCTTCCTGGGCTTTTTCCAGCAGCTTGGATACGCGCCATGTCTTGGTCTTGGACAGCGGACGGGTCTCCTCGATGGTCACAACGTCGCCCTCATTGAACTCGTTGTTCTCATCATGAGCGTGGTACTTCTTGGAGACACGCACCACTTTGCCCAGCACCGGGTGCTTGACCTTGCGCTCGACCAGCACGGTGACGGTCTTGTCCATCTTGTTGCTGACGACAGTGCCGGTCAGCGCGCGTTTCAGATTCGTTGCACTCATTGCTGCACACCCTTCTCAGTCAATACCGTTTTCACACGCGCGATGTTGCGACGCACCTTTTGCAACTGGCTGGTGTTGCTCAGTTGCTGGGTCGCCAGTTGCATACGCAGGCCGAATTGCTCCTTGTTCAGGGACAACAGCTCTTGTTGCAGATCGGCCACCGATTTGGCTTTCATTTCTTTTGCCTTCATGATCATGCCCCTACCTGTCTAACTACAAATGTGGTCTCGATAGGCAGTTTGGCGGAAGCCAAACGGAACGCCTCGCGCGCCAACACTTCATCCACACCGTCCATCTCGTACAGCATCTTGCCCGGCTGGATCTCGGCGACGTAGTACTCGGGATTGCCCTTGCCGTTACCCATACGGACTTCGGCAGGCTTCTTGGAGATCGGCTTGTCCGGGAAGATGCGGATCCAGATACGACCGCCGC
>DMCN01000034.1 GCA_003445795.1 Gallionellaceae bacterium | reverse complement strand
GTGCCTTGGTCGAACGGTTGTACCAGGTGACGGCTACACCTGCTGCCGCTCCCGCCACCGCTGCTGCCCCCAGCATGGAGCCAGTCGCCGATACCGGCATCGACAGCGCCTTGTAGAGCGGCCCGGCATCCCAGAAGTTGGGCTCGGAACAGCCGATGCAACCGTGGCCGGACTCGATAGGGAAACTGGTACCTTCGTTCCACTTGGTGGTGGCACAGGCGTTGTAGGTCACCGGGCCTTTGCAGCCGAGCTTGAACAGACACCAGCCCTTGCGCGCGGCTTCGTCATCGAAGGTCTCCGCAAACTTGCCCTGATCGTAGAACGGACGACGGTAGCAACGGTCGTGGATGGTCTCGCCGTAGAAAGCTTTGGGACGGCCAAGCGCATCGAGTTCGGGGATGTTGCCGAAGGTGAGGAAGTGCGTGAGCACGCCGGTCATCACTACCGGAATCGGCGGGCAGCCGGGTACGTTGATGATGGGTTTGTCCTTGATGATGTCGGACACCGACACTGCGCCAGTCGGATTGGGATTCGCCTTGGGAATGCCGCCGTAAGTCGCGCAGGTACCGACCGCGACGATGGCCGCAGCGCCCTTGGCGGTCTCCACCAGCATGTCGTAGTTGCTGATGCCCGCGATACAGGAGTAGCCCGCATTGCCCATCGGGATGGAGCCGTCAACGATCAGCAGATACTTGCCGTCGTTGTCTTTCATGGACTGTTCGCGCGCATGTTCGGCGGCCTCGCCGGAAGCGGCTTGCAGCGTATGGTGGTAATCAAGGGAGATGAGATCGAAGATCAGTGTTTCCAGCGTCGGCGAATGCGAGCGCGTGATGGATTCGGTGCAGCCAGTACATTCCTGGAACGAGAGCCAGATCACCGATTGTCGTCGTGCTTTGGAGATCGCTTCGGCCATCACGCTCGCCATCGAGGTTGGCAGCGCCAGCATGGCAGTCATGGTGGTACAGAACTTGAGGAATTCGCGGCGGGTGACGCCGCGCTGTCTCAGACCTTCACCCACTGTGCCGGGCGAGGTATCCATCGTCTGCTTTGGCTTCATGTTGACTCCCTGTCTTTGAAACAATGGAATGCCGGAGCATTCTGCATGGCCGTCTATTCACGGTCAATTCATTTCATGAAAAACCCATGATGATCTCATCGGCTTTCGCACATACCTCGGGCAAGGCCGCAGCGACCACAGGCGACAACGCCTCACCCCAGTCGATGACTGCGGGCTGGATACCGATCAGCGCGCGCCGTTGCGGCCAGCGTCCGCTCAGCATCGAGATGGACATCAGGTCAAGCAACCCCACCTCGTGTACGCTGCTCTTGCGGCTCGCGCCGAGGAAACGGTCCATCTCTGCCCCCTCGAAGCTGCGCACCGTGCCCGGCGCCGCCTCAAGTTCTGCCGCATCGATGACCAGCAAGGCATCGCATTCGGCGATGGGTACCGCCAGGGTGAACGACAAGGTACCGCCGTCGAGGAACTCCATGTCATCACGATGACCGTAACGTGTTTCCAGTTCGCGCATGGCGAAGATGCCGACGCCTTCGTCGATCAGTAGCGTGTTGCCGATGCCCAGCACGAGAATCTTCATGAGCGTTGTACCGTGATGCCGGGGAAGTAGGCGTTGAGGTCCGTCTCGCCGCGCATCGCTGCGGATACGCCATCGAGCGCAAGGTCGATCTCCGCGGCCTGTTGTGAGGTGAGTATCTCGCGTGCCTGACCCAATTGGGCATACAGCCAATCGCCGGGGACAACATCGCCGACCAGCATGGTGTTGAGACGTTCGCGCCGACCGCGGCCTTCGCACCAGGCGAATGCGCCGTCAACTTCGACTACTTGCATGGGGATGGCAAGACACATGAATGCATCCTATCAACAAATCATGATGAGGATATTACCCTGTGGAGGGATGTCAGCGACGCTGGCGCACGGCCTCGAACAGGCACACCGCCGTCGCCGCTGCCGCGTTGAGCGATTCGACCTTGCCGGGCATGGGAATGATGAAATGTTGCTGTGCTGCTTCCTGCAATGCCTGCGACAGCCCCGCGCCTTCGTTGCCGATGGCGAAGGCGAGTTTGCCGCGCAGGTTGCTGTCATAAAGCGATTTGTCCGCCTGCAATGAGGAGGCCAGCACCTTGCCGGCAAAGCCGGCAGCGACCTTGAGCAAATCGGCCGATTCGCTGATGCTCAGGACGAATTGACCGCCCATGCCTGCGCGCAACACTTTCGGCGACCACGCATCGGCACAGCCCTGTGACAGGAACACAGCGTCGCAACCTGCTGCCGCTGCCGAACGCAGAATGGAACCGAGGTTGCCCGGATCCTGGATGTCTTCGAGCAGCAGTGCAAATTGGCTGTGTGCGGCATCGACTTTTGCAGCGGGGATATCGACCAGCGCCAGCAGGCCGTTCGGCGTCTTGAGTTCGGTGAGTTGAGCGAACAGCGCGTCGTCGAATTGCGTCTGTGGCACATCGGCGCAGGAATCAAGCAAAGCGACGATCTCCGCGTCCTGCAAAGCGGCTTCGTTGATCAGCAGATGTATTGGTTTGCTGCCTGCATCGAGATAGGCGCGCAGCAGATGCGCGCCGTCGAGCAGGGTCTGCCCTGCTTCGCTCCGCTCGCGTGCGGATGAAGACAGTTTTTGCAGCGACTTGAAGAAGGGATTGTCGCGCGAGGAGATGCGCTTGATGCTCATCAGGCGGCGTTGGCTTCCGGTTCGGATGATGCCGGCGTGGACTCGATCGCTTCCGCCTCCACCACACTTTCAATTTTGGCGGGCTCTTCAACGATGCCCGCTTCCAGCAGCGTGCCCATCTCTTCCAGTGCGGGCAGTTCTTGCAAGGAACGCAGGTTCAGATCGTCCATGAATTGCGGCGTCGTGGCATACAGCGCCGGCTTACCCGGTGTGTCGCGCGTGCCGATGCTCTCGATCCAGCCGCGCGCTTCCAGTGTCTTCAGTACTTGCGAAGAAACGGCCACGCCGCGGATGTCTTCGATGTCGCCGCGCGTCACCGGCTGGCGGTAAGCGATGATGGCCAGGGTCTCCAGCACGGCGCGCGAATAACGCGGAGGCTTCTGCGGNNGAAACGCCAGCCGCTGGCGACGCGGTTCAGTTCAATTCCGGTGTCGGCATATTTGTCGGCCAGCTTTTGCAGCAACTCCTCGATGAAGCGGGTCTCCACCGGGATCTCGCTCAGGCGCTTCAGCTCGGAGATGGAGAGAGGTTCCTGTGTGGTCAGCAGCGCTGCTTCCAGGATGCGCAACAATTGCACGCTATCGACCGCATGTTCGACCTCCGCGACCGCGGTGACCTGCTCACTCGGCAGTGATTGCTCGACTGGTTCGGACATAGATATTCCCCAAGGTTTCGGTTTGAGTGATCTCGACCAGGCATTCTTTGGCGAGTTCGAGGATGGCGATGAAGGTGACGACCAGATGCGGCACGCCGTCGCTCAGGTCGAACAACTCTTCGAACGGGACATAATCGGTGTCGCGCAGACGGCGCAACACCTTGGTCATCTGCTCGCGCACCGACAATTCTTCGCGACTCACTTTGTGGTGCGCATTGACTCTGGCGCGGGTGAGCAAGGCCAGCCAGGCATGGCGCAGGTCTTCCACGGTGACATAAGGCAGGCGTTCGATGACCGTGCGCTCGATCAACACTTGCACCAGTTCGAAATCGCGGCCGGCTTGCGGCACCTGATTGAGCTTCTGTGCCGCCATTTTCATCTGCTCGTATTCGAGCAGGCGGCGCA
>DMCN01000001.1 GCA_003445795.1 Gallionellaceae bacterium | reverse complement strand
GTCGCCGCCGAAACGCGCCACGGTATCCACCTCGCGCAAGCAGCCGGTGATGCGCCGTGCCACCTCGATCAGCAGCAGGTCGCCAACATCGTGGCCGTGCTCGTCGTTGAGCGGTTTGAAATTATCCAGGTCCATGAACATCAGCGCGGCATAACGGTTGCTGCGCTTGCAGGCGGAGATGACCAGGTTGAAACGGTCCAGCAGCAGGCGGCGGTTCGGCAACTGCGTCAGCGTGTCGTAGAAGGCCAGATTGCGGATCTGTTCCTCGGCTTTCTTGCGCTCGCTGATATCGCGCGAGACGCCCAGCAGGATCAACTCGTCATGCTCGTTGCGGGCGAAGTGGGTTGTGACCTCGGTCCACAGGGTGGAACCGTCGCGGCACACTTGCTCGACTTCATTGGTGTAGACATGGCTGCCGTCGAGTCCGCTCAAGAACAACTTGCTGCGCTCTTCTATCCACCCCTGGATGTCGGCATAGGATTTGGAGGTCATGGTGTGCTCCATCGGCTGCTCCATGATCTCGTCGACACTGTAGCCCAGCATCTTCTTCACCGAGGGACTCATATATTCCCAGCGGTTCGTCCTCAGGTTCACGATCCAGATCACATCGGAGATGTTGTCGGCGAGGAAACGGTATTTGGCCTCGCTTTCGCTGATCACTTTCTTCTGCTGTTCGATCGCGTTCAGCATGCGGTCCAGATGCCGCGCCAGCACGCCGATCTCGTCCGCACGGCCGACATCGGCCCGGCGTTTGCCCCAGCCGCGCTCGACGGCGGAAGCGACCTGCATCAGGTGGTCCAGCCCGCCGGTCAGGCGGCGTGCCAGCAACAGCGCCACCAGAGAAACCACCAGCACGGTGAACAGCACGAACTGGAACCATACCCGCGTCAGTGCCGACAGGTTGGCATGGACGGTGACCCGCGTCATTTCCACCCGCGACCAGCCGAGCTGGCGCCCCTCCGACATGACCGGATGGGCGACGACGTAGATATTCTTGTCATTCAGCAACACGAGCTGCTCCATGGAAGTCGACTCCAGCATGCGGCGGCTCACCTCGTCGGTAACGAAGAAGCCGACCTCGTCGGGATTGGTCGACGCCAGCACCTCGCCGTGCCGATCGAGAAAAAATGCACGCTGCAGGTCTGGCGTCCTGACCACACCCTGCACCACTTCCTGCAGTCCGACCAGGTCGTTCGCCAATGCCCAGGAGGTACCGCTGATGGAAAGCGTGTGCGCCAGTTCGGATGCGCGCTCGTTGGAGAAACGGTACAGCGCCTCGCGCTGATGCTTGAGCACCAGATAACCGAAACCCAGCATCAGTCCCAGCGATGCCAGTGCGAAGCCGATGATCAGCTGCCTGCGTATCGAACTGCGCCAGAATGCGCTGATGGTGTCGGCCAATCTCATCGTTTAATACTCGACATGGCGCACGGTCTCGGAAAAGACTTTCAGGTACTGCTCCACCGGCTTGTAGGTCTGGCTGGTCGCATACTCGAAACGCGAGACGCCGATCTTTTTCAGCATCGCCTTGCCTTCCGGCGTGGCACTCAAACCGACCAGCACCTTGCTGACCTTCTCCGCCAGAATGGGCTGGACATCGTTGCGCACCACCCAGCCGTTGTTGGGCAGCGTGTCGGTACGCCATTTCACTTCGAGCTGCGCCGCTTGCCGGGGTTGCTCCTTCTGAAAGATGTTCCATGGCACCGTCCAGGTCGCACCCGCCGCCACATGGCCGCGCAGCACGTTCATGATGGAAGATTCCTGCGAGCCGACATACACGTTCACGATGTCGCGGTTCACATCGAGGCCGTGGGTATGCAGATAGTATTGCGGCATCATGGTGGCCGCCAGCGCGGTGAGCGCGGGATAGGATACTTTCTTGCCCTTGAGATCACTCACCTGGCGGATACCGCTGTCCCTGCGCACCAGGATGATGCCGCGGAACAGGTCGTCGTCGCCCATCTTGGCGAAGACATGGTAGCCGTGCTTGAGCGAACGCACGGTCTCGTAGGAGTTGGGCATGGCAAAGTCGAAACGGCGGCCAAACAGCTTCTTTTCGAACTCCTCGTAGTTGCGCGACGCTTCCAGACGGAAATGCGCCTGCGGAATGGCGGCGTTCAAGCGGTCCACGACGGGACCGTACACTTCGATCAGACGTTTGGGATTGTGCAGCGGGTGGATGCCGATGACATATTCCTCGGGATCGCCCACGCCGCGCGTGGAAAAAACGGGCTGATAGGACTCTTCCTGCTTGCCGCAACCGGCGACCAGCAGTACGACCAGCGCCCAGACGCGCCATCCCGTGCGTTTCTCCCTAAATATCAAGCTACCGCCTTCACTGTATTGTATTTATGGGTGAAATATACGCTCTATCCGCCCCACCGCCTATGTCTGCAGGCGCACATAACATATCGCTGGCTTTTATTCCTTTGCTGAGTATAATGCGCGCCTTGCCGCTCCTGGAGCGGTATTGAGTTCATCGTTTTCTGACCCTCTGGCATCTCTTTATTCTGGATGCGCCAAGCTTCACCGGTTAGCGACGATGTTTTGTTTGCGCCGGTAGAGGTATTTGTATCTCCCCCTACTGAATTTCATTGTGTGGCCTTGAGGCCGCGCATGCGCTGTATCTAAAAAAATTAAAGGAACCATTGTGTCTGATAAAACTATTACGACTGCTGCACCCGCGCCTACTGAAAACGTAGTCACTTTTGCCACGCTGGGTCTGGATCCGGCCATTCTGAAAGCTGTTCAGGATGCCGGTTACACCGTGCCCTCCCCGATTCAGGCGCAAGCCATCCCCGAAGCACTGGCCGGACATGACCTGATGGCCTCCGCCCAGACCGGCACCGGCAAGACTGCCGCGTTCATCCTGCCCGCTCTGCAAAAGCTGTCCGTCGAAGCTGCCGTGCGCGGCAAAGGTCCGCGCATCCTGGTGCTGACCCCGACCCGCGAACTGGCACAGCAAGTGTCCGATGCCGCCAACAAGTACGGCAAGAACATGCGCGTCAAGGTGGTGAGCATCCTGGGCGGCATGCCCTACCCGCTGCAGAACAAACTGTTGTCCGGTTTCGTGGACATCCTGGTGGCGACACCGGGTCGTCTTATCGACCACATCGAACGCGGCCGCATCGACTTCTCGCGTCTGGAGATGCTGGTACTGGACGAAGCCGACCGCATGCTGGACATGGGCTTCATCGACGACGTGGAGCGCATCGCCGCTGCCACACCGGCTACCCGCCAGACCCTGCTGTTCTCCGCCACGCTGGAAGGCGCGATCGGCAACCTGGCCATGCGCCTGCTGAAGAGCCCGAAACGCATCAGCGTCACATCGTCTCAAGCGCGCCACGAGAACATCGAACAACGTCTGATGTATGTGGACGATATGGCTCACAAGAATCGCCTGCTCGACCACCTGCTGCGCGATGTCGATCTGAACCAGGCACTGGTCTTCACCGCCACCAAGCGCGATGCCGACATGCTGGCGGACGAACTCTCCGCCGCCGGCCATGCCGCCGCCGCCCTGCACGGCGACATGAACCAGCGTGAGCGCAACCGCACTCTGCTCAACCTGCGCAAAGGCAATGTGCGCGTGCTGGTCGCCACCGACGTCGCCGCGCGCGGCATCGACGTGGCGGGCATCACCCACGTCATCAACTTCGACCTGCCCAAGTTCGCCGAAGACTACGTGCACCGCATCGGCCGTACCGGCCGTGCCGGCGCCTCCGGTATCGCTGTCTCGTTCGCATCCAACCGCGATGCGATGAACCTGAAGAAGATCGAGCGCTTTACCGGCCAACCGATCAAGGCACACACCGTCGAAGGTATGGAGCCGAAGTTCAAGCCGCGTCCCGCTTCTTCCGCACCGCGCAGCGGCGCGCCGCGCGGTAACGGCGGCGGTTACGCCGGTCGCAACAGCAATGGCGGCGGATTCGGTCGCAATAGCAACGGCGCGGGCAACGGCAGCAACTTCAGCCGTCATGCTGCACCGGACAGCCGTCACGACCATTCAGACCAGCGTCGCGAAGGCCACAAGCACAGCCGCTTCACCAACGATGCGCCGCGCACTGGCAACCCGAACGGCAACGTGAGTGGCAACATGGGCGGCAACCGCGCTCCTGCCCATCACGCGCCTTCGCACCACGCTCCGGCTCACCGCGCTGCCGCGCCGCATACAACAGCACCGCACGCTGCTCCGCGTCGTCCGCAAGGCACCGGCTTCTCGCTGGGTCGTGGCAATAACAGCAACCCCAACGGCAACAAGCGTTAAACCGCGAGTTCCGTCGTAACAGGAAGGCACGCCGATGGCGTGCCTTTTTTACGTTATCCCCTCTGCATTCGAGGTTGTGCAGGTGGGCACTATCAACTATCCTCGCACCTGTTCGTCTTATCCTGATTAATCATGTCTATAAGCATAAAATCCCCGCAGGAAATCGAAAAGATGCGCATCGCCGGACGTCTGGCCGGCGAAGTGCTCGATTACATCGGCCCCTTCGTCAAAGTCGGCGTCACCACCGACGAACTCGACAAGCTCTGCCACGATTACATGGTGGACGTGCAGGGCTGCATCCCCGCGCCGCTCAACTACGCGCCGCACGGCCATACGCCCTATCCGAAATCCATCTGCACCTCGATCAACCATCAGGTGTGCCACGGCGTACCCAGCGACAAGAAGCTGAAGAACGGCGACATCGTCAATCTCGACATCACCACGATCAAGGACGGCTGGCACGGCGACACCAGCCGCATGTACTACGTCGGCGAGCCGTCCATCCAGTCAAAACGCCTGTGCGAAGTGACCTATGAAGCGATGTGGCGCGGCATCCGCACCGTAAAAGCAGGCTCCTATCTGGGTGATATCGGCCAGGCCATCCAGACCTTCGTCGAGGGCATGGGTTACAGCGTGGTGCGCGAGTTCTGCGGGCACGGCATCGGCGACAAGTTCCACGAGGAGCCGCAGGTGCTGCACTACGGCAAGGCCGGCACCGGCCCCAGGCTCGAAGCCGGCATGATCTTCACCATCGAACCGATGGTGAATGCGGGCCGCAAAGAGATCAAGCAACTGGGCGACGGCTGGACCGTGGTGACCAAAGACCACAGCCTGTCCGCACAATACGAGCACACTATCCTGGTCACCGAGACCGGCTTCGAGGTGCTGACGCTTTCCGCCGGTTCGCCCCCCGTCCCCGCCTGAATCCACTTCCATGAATACCATCGCGGCGATCCGAGACAGCCTGCGTGCCGGTCGGCTCGCCATGCAGCAGGAATATCTGCTCAACCCGAATCCCGCACGTTATCTGCGCGCGCACGCCAAGCTGGTGGACGATCATCTGGTCCGGATGTGGAAGATGCTGGCCATGCCTTCCGATCTGGCCCTGGTCGCCGTGGGCGGATACGGTCGCGCAGAGCTCTACCCGAGATCGGATGTCGACCTGCTCATCCTGCTGCCGCAGCAACCCGACGAGGCCCTGCAACAACGCCTGCAGGAACTGGTCGGCAAACTGTGGGACATCGGTCTCGAAGTCGGCCACAGCGTGCGCACGGTAGGCGACTGCATGGCCGAGTCGTCGGATGTGACGGTGCAGACCAATCTGCTGGAAGCGCGGCGCATCACCGGCGACCGCGCGCTGTTTTTGGAAATGCGCGAAGCGCTCGCCGAACACCTCAGCCGCCGCGCCTTCTATCTTGCCAAGGTGAAGGAACAGGAACAGCGTCACACCCGCTTCATCGACACCGACCACAATCTCGAACCCAACCTGAAAGAGAGTCCCGGCGGTCTGCGCGACCTGCAGTCGGTGTTGTGGATCTCGCGCGCCTGCGGTTTCGGCCACACCTGGCAGGCGCTGGCGCAGGCCGACCTCATCACCGCCACCGAGGCGCGCCAGGTCGCCCATCATGAACATCTGCTGCAAGACCTGCGCATCCGTTTGCATTATCTATCCGGCCGCCACGACGACCGGCTGGTGTTCGAATACCAGACCGCACTCGCCGAACAGCTCGGCATCGAAGCCAGCGCGCAGCGCCGCGCCAGCGAACACCTGATGCAGCATTACTACCGCACCCGCCGCGCCGTCTTGCAGCTCAATGCCGTGCTGTTGCAGACCATACGCGCGCGCATCTTCCCGGTCGCCGAGACCCAACCGATCAACGAGCGCTTCATTGCGCGCGACGACAAACTGGAGGCGCGCGACGAGGCGCTGTTCGAGCAGGAACCTTCCGCGATACTGGAAAGTTTCCTGCTGCTGGAGCAGCACCCGCGCCTGACCGGCTTCTCGGCGCCAACACTGCGCGCATTGTGGCGCGCGCGCAAACTTATCAACCCGGCCTTCCGCAAGGATGAGCGCAACCGCGCGCTGTTCATGGACATCTTCCGCCAGCCGCGGGGACTCACCCATGCGCTGCGGCGCATGAACCAGCAGGACGTCCTCGGGCGCTACATTCCCGCTTTTGGCCGCATCGTCGGCCAGATGCAGCACGACCTGTTCCACGTTTACACCGTGGACGAACATATCCTGATGGTGGTGCGCAACCTGCGCCGCTTCACGCTGGAACAGTACGCGCACGAATTCCCGCTGTGCAGCAAACTCATCAGGGACTTCGCGCGGCCGGAAGTGCTCTATATCGCCGGACTGTTCCACGACATCGCCAAGGGTCGCGGCGGCGACCACTCCAAACTCGGGCGCAGTGACGCCATGCGCTTCTGCAAGCAGCACGGCCTGATGCGCGAAGATGCCGAGCTGGTGGTGTGGCTGGTGGAGCGGCATCTCAGCATGTCCGCCACCGCGCAGAAACAGGATCTGTCCGACCAGGACGTGATCGCGGCCTTCGCCTCGAAGATCAAGAACGAGCGCCAGCTTGCCGCACTCTATCTGCTCACCGTCGCCGACATCCGCGGCACCAGCGCAAAAGTGTGGAACGCATGGAAAGGCAAGTTGCTGGAAGACCTCTACAACGCCNNTCCCGCCGTTACATGATCAGCGGCAAGATCGCCGACCAGATCGGCGAGGTACGCCGGGTCGCCGCCGAGACGCTGAGCCTGTACGCCATCGATCGCGAGGTGTATGAAATGTTGTGGGCACAGTTCGATGCCGATTATTTCCTGCGCCACGAACCGCACGAGATCGCCTGGCACACGCGCCTGCTGGCCCACCGCGTGAACACCGACACCCCCGTCGTCAAGACGCGCCTGAGCCGCAGCGGCGAAGGCATACAGGTGCTGGTCTACGCGCCGGACAAACCCTGGCTGTTCGCCCACATCTGCAACTTCTTTGCGCGCATGAGCTACAACATCATGGAAGCGAAGGTGCACACCACCCAGCACGGCTACGCGCTGGACAGCTTCCAGGTGATGGACGCGAACAACAGCGGCACTGTCTATCGCGACGTGATGAACTACATCGAATACGAACTGGCCCAACTGCTGACCGGCGATGCTGCGCCCACCTCACCGCACACGGGCCGGGTCAGCCGCCAGCTCAAACACTTCCCCATCGCACCCCAGGTCACCATCGCGCTGGACGAGAAAGGCCGCCACATCCTCTCGGTGGTCGCGGGCGACCGCCCCGGCCTGCTGGCCCGCATCGCCTGGGTATTGGCAGAACATCGCATCGAACTGCACAGCGCCAAGATCAACACCCTGGGCGCGCGTGCCGAGGATACTTTCTGGATTGGAGGGGACGTGCTGGAGAAGCCGCAACAAGAGAAAGAACTGTGCGATGCTTTACGACAACAACTGGCATGAAAGAAAAAGGCCGGGTATTCCCCGGCCTTTTTTATTGCTTCATGTGAGCCCCCGGCATGGCTGGGGGTTAGCTCACTGAATTTAGAACTTGTAGCGCAGCGAAACCGAGTACGACTGTTGCGAGTGTGTCGTTGTGTTGGTTCCACCGAAGCTAGCCACATCGACAGTCTTTGTGACCTTCGGTGTGATCACTGCAGAGGCTTCAAGCGCCACAGCCTTCGAGAAGTCGACACCGCCACCAAAGGTGTAGGAGTTCGTCACGATGGCCGGGAAGAACATGTTGTTGAAGAAGTTGACCGCGGCATTCTTGTACGCGACGGAACCCGGGGCGCCAGCGGTAGAGGCTGGAAGTGTGCCGATCGGGTCGTTTGCATGGTTGTAGCCCATACCGAGCCAGTAGCCGCTAGCAGCGTACTTGGCACCTACCGCAATAACAGTCTGGTCTTTCCACGCAAAGTCCTTGTATCCGGCAGCACTGCCCCACTGGATCAGCTTGTAATCGGCCGTCATGGTAAAGCTCTCGGCCATGGTGTAAGCCACGCCCAATTTCATTTGGGCCGGTTGGTCCAGATCATCACCAAAATTCTGGGCTGCCGGCAATGCAAAACCAGTGCCTGCACCAGAGATTTGCGTGCCGTACTTGGCTGCGAACTTGGACTGGTAAGCACCTGCCACTGTCAGTGCAGGGGATACATCGTAGTAGCCACCCAAGGTGAAGCCAAATCCGTTGCTGGAATCCGCGCTTTCGGTCGGGTTGTAAGCTGCACCATTGTTATATGTCAGCATCAAAGAGCCGGTCTGATAAATCGGCGAAAAACCAATACCGTAGTTGTCTTTGTTGTAAGCCATCGTCATGACGACACGCATGATGCTCAGGGCAGACTTCGCCCGGATATGCGTAGCTGGATTGGCGCTCTTGTAGTCCACGCCCATGCCGGCGATACCCGCAAGCGAGACACCGTATGTCAGGCTGTCATTCATTCTGCTGGAATAGGACAGATCGGGGATGTAGCTGGTGGATGCCGTGCTATCAGTTGCGACACCGCCAGCGCCAGGCATACCGGTGTTGTTCACTTTTGGCGTGAAAGAAACGACGCCACCGACGAATTCCGAACCCTTGGACTTGCCCAGCATCGCCGGATTCGCCCAAACGCTTTCGGCGCCCATGAAGTGAGCCACGCCAGAACCGCCGAGTGCGGTACTTTGCGAACCAACGGCCATCATTTCGTCACCGTTTGTTGCGAATGCCAAAGGCGATGCTGCCATGCCAAGTGTAATTATTGAAGCTGCGATCTTATTGATTCTCATTGCTTCTTTCTCCCTGATTGTAAGAGACGCCAGGATGGCGTCTCCAATAAAACGATATCGGCCTTAAACGAACAGGCAGATATCGGTGTCCCCTGCAAAATTCATGAATGTCGCGGCGCCGCCGTATTCGACGTTGTCGATGAATTCGCTCTTGTCGAATTCGAACAGGTCAACGGTCATCTGGCAGGCCACGAACTTGACGTCCGCTTCCAGGCACAGGTCGCGCAGCTCTTCCAGCGAGGCGACGCCATGCTTCTTCAACTTCTGCTTCATCATCATGGTAGCCATGGATTCCATACCTGGCAGCATCTGCACCATCACGGGCATCGGGATGGGCATCGGCATCGCCGGGTTTGCCAGCGGGCTGATCATGACGCTGGACAGGTCCTTGCGCAGCAGTTGCAGTCCGTAGAAGGTGAAGAAGATCTGTACGTCGTAACCGAGTGCCGCCGCGGTAGAGCCCAGGATGAACGGCGGATACGCCATGTCCAAAGTGCCCTTGGTGGCGATGATCGCCATTTTCTTGTTTGCCATGCTTGCTCCCTTGTTGTCTGGTTGGTTTATTTTTTCTGCATGTAGAAAACGAACTCGCCGTTTTCTTCCACGGTGGACAACAGTGCGTTGCCGGTCTGCTCGGCGAAGGCGGCCATGTCTTTCACGGAGCCGGTGTCGGTGGAGATCACCTTGAGCACTTGACCGGTGGTCATGTCGGCCAGCGATTTCTTGGTCTTCACGATAGGCAACGGGCAGGACATTCCGCGGGCATTCAGTTCTTTGTCGAAATTCATGTTTCTCTACTCCCTCATAAAGATATGCTGATTAAAAAAGTGCGGCTCAGTGCTATAACCGAGTGCCATTATAGGAATATACTTGGTCGGCACGTCCATAACCAATAAGTGGGAACTAGATACCCCATTGGTGTTATCTGTATTCCGAGCAAGCGAAACCTTCACGTTCCCATCACATTCGCACGCGTTGGCCGCCACTCCGTATATTGCGCCAATATTTTGTTTTTGTTAACTATTGAATGGAAATCACCCCCATGCAAAGACTACTCATACTGTTCACGCTTTTCCCCAGCCTGGCACTGTGCGATCCACTGAAAATTGAGCAAATTGCAACAGGTGTCTACGTCCACCACGGCCAACACAAGGATCTCAACGCTGGTTACGGCGGCGACATCTGCAACACCGGTTTCGTGATCGGCGAAAAAGGGATCGCCGTGATCGACACCGGTGGTTCGCCAAAGGTCGGTTCGCAATTGCGCGAAGCGATACGTAAAGTCTCCAAACTGCCCATCCTCTACGTCATCACGACGCATGTGCACCCCGACCATTCGCTGGGCAATGCGGCCTTTAAACAGGACAAGCCGGTGTTCGTCGGCCACGGCAAACTGGCCGAAGCGATGGCGCTGCGCCGGGAAGCCTATCTGCGCAACCAGACCGAGTGGGTCGGTGCGGACGCGGCGGGTTCCGAGCTGATTGCGCCGACGCTGGCGGTCGCAGACACACACGAGATCGATCTGGGCGGACGCGTCCTGCGCCTGACCGCGCATCCGGTGGCGCACAGCCCTGCCGACCTGAGTGTGTTCGATACCGCAAGCAAGACACTGTGGACCGGCGACCTGCTGTTCGTCGAGCGCACGCCGTCCATCGACGGCAACATCCCCGGCTGGCTGGAAGTGATCGAACAACTGCGCGGCACGCCTGCACAGCATTTCGTCGCAGGACACGGCTCTACCAGCAAGGCGCTGGGCACTGCGCTTGACGATGAGAAACGTTACCTTGAGATCCTGTTGGCCGATGTGCGCAACGCCATCAAGCAGGGCCAGAGCATGGAGCAGACCATCCCGGCCGCAGCCGGCTCGGAACGCGGCAAGTGGCTGCTGTTCGACGCGGTCAATCGCCGCAACGTCGCGATACTGTATCCGCAACTGGAATGGGAATAAATATGTAGGGTGCGCAGGCGCACCCTAGGCCACGCGAAAATATCATTTGCAACCGCGTGGGCAGTGCGAACGGGTAACGGCGAAGCCGTTGGGAACCCGTCGGCCTCCCCCTTGCGGGGAGATGAAACCTGCCCACCCTACAAATCTCCGCGGCTGGCCGCCACCATCATGTCCTTCATCGCCGCCATCACCCGCTCGGCACTACTGCGCGCATCGGCGGGCAGTTTCTTGACCTTGGCGAGGTCCATCATCATCGAAATGAGCCAGCGCTTTCCCTGCGCATCTTCCAGCACCGCGATGCGGCAAGGCATGTAAGCGATCATTACGGGATCGGCCTGCAGCATTTTGTTCGCCGTCAAACCGTCGCAGAAGTTGAATATCTCCATGCGCTTGGCCGGCTGGCCGGTGAGTGACTCGATCTCCTTGTAGATTGCATTCACGCCGACGAACTTGAGGTTGTGCTGGTTAGCACGCAGCTTGAGCGATTCCACAGCGTCGTCGAAACTAACGCCATCCTGTACCTGGATGCGCGCGATCTGCAACTTCACATCCTGGTAAGTAATGCCCTGGGACTTGTCAGCGGCGACTGCCGTTTGCACGGTCAACGCGGCCAACAGAATAAAGATGAAGCGAATACTGTTCATGGCGATTCCTTTCTATCGGTCTCAGATCATGCCGGGGTTGCCGGCGACGCCTTTCAGTTTCGGCACATTGGGCGTACTCACCTTGACGATCTTTTCGTTGCGCAGATGGCGCGCAACCAGATCCCAGATCGGTTCGCCGCCTTTGTCGCGCGAGGCTTCCGAGACGGGTGCCCATCCGGCCACTTTATAAGTCTTGGCGGCGTCCAGCAGCTTGCCGTCCAGACGCATGTCCTGGATACGCTTGCCCATTCCGGCATTCGGCTCGCAGGTATATTCCAGCCCGCCCACGCGCACCATGTCGCCGCCCTGCTGATAATAGGGATCGGGATTGAACAGGTTGTCGCACACGTCTTCCAGCACCGTCTTGATCTGTTCACCGCTCATCTCGGTGACCGTGGTGTACGGGTAGGTAATGGCGGTCTGGTTGAGCACATCGTCCATGGTGATATCCGATCCCGGCAGTAGCGAAGTGCCCCAGCGGAAGCCCGGCGAGAAGGCGATGGGCGCGTCTTTCTCTTTCATCAGCGCGTCCAGGATGAGCTGGTCGAAACTGCCGTTGAAGTTGCCGCGGCGATA
>DMCN01000015.1 GCA_003445795.1 Gallionellaceae bacterium | reverse complement strand
AAAGGCCAGGGAGGACCCGTGCACAATCTCCGGTTGCGGGTGATGCGGGTGATGGCGGGAATGTTTCAGCCTATATATATATTTTGTCTTTGACATATCTCGCACGATGTAAGGAACGTTACCCGCAATCACCCGCATCACCCGCATTTGACGATTTTCCATCTGGCAATCTTTGCGTGACCATCGACGCCGCCCTGCTCAAGCCGCATGCCATCGGTGATGCGGTCGCGGTGTGAGCGCAGCCAGTAGGCAAGGCGGCGGCTGTTGATCTTCTCGGCGCATACCGTCTGCAGTGCGTCATACAAGCCGGGGTTGGTGCGCATCAGCGATTCACCAAACCCAATCGTCGATAGCCCGGCGGTGACCACCTCAGATGCGGTCGCCTCACCACTTGGGAACGCATCGCACCAGGATTCAAACAGCATGCGCATGGCCTCAAGATCCGGGTCTTGCTGGCGCAAACCCTCGGCGGCCTTGAGTGGGTCTTCCATGCCCAGCCAAACAAGGGGGCGGCGTACCAATTTGTCCCACAACTCAAAGCCGCCAAGCGGGTGCAGCCCATCAATTGCCGGCGATCCTGCAGCGATGTAGGCGAGCGGGATCTCAAGCGCTGCGCGTATCAATTCGCTGCGCCGCTCGAACACGGTCTCAAGGTGATCGCGGGAAAACGTTCTTTGCTCCGGGCGTTCCTGTCTCGCGTCCAGCCGAATCAGCACGACACGACGCTTGAGGTCACCCACGATGCTCAGGTTGTTTCCGGTCGCAACCATCAGCGCATGCGTCGGTATGGAGACCATGCCACTAGCCCCCAGCGGACGCAGCCGGACGAACTGCTGCGTTGTCACCTGGCAAAGCAGGTCGCCTTTGAGAGGACGCTCGATGTTATCCAGCAGGATGCAAGCATCACCAGCCAACAACACACCGCCCAACCTCTTCTCTGCTTCTGCATCATCGTGCCCAAGAGACAACACGCTGGCGCGGCGGCCGGTGGCGATGATGGCAAACGTCTCGGCAACGAGGGTTTTGCCAGTGCCAGGTGTAGGCGCGGTTATTGCCATCATGGGGGCGGCGGGGAGGATGCGGCGAATGAGGCTGGTGATAATTCCAGCCAACATTGCAGACGTATCCACACCATCCACAACGGGGAAATCGTCGACCATCTCCAACAACACAACCTTGGCTTTATCCGCATCTGCACGCGTCGGTCGCGGCTTTGGCGATGTGGACCGCACATTCTGCTCGAACGCTGCGAAGAGGCCTGTATCCAGGTCGTAGCCGGGCTGGTCAATTACGCGCCCATCCGGCGTGATCGTTTCTGCCTCAATGAATCCAGCGAGCTGATTGAGTGATGGCCAATTGCCGCGAGACAGAAAAGCATCCGCCACACGGCGCGGACAGTCGCACGGTTTGTACTTGTCTGCTCGCGCATCGAAACGTTCGTGGATCGCGGCCTTCGTCAGTAGCTCGACCAGGTGGGCACCATCGACAGGATGCAGTGTGATCGCGCCGCGCGGCCGCGTGACGCCAAATGCCAATCCTTCCTTTGCCGGGTAGATCCGTACGAGACGGCCTGATTGGACAAACAGATTGCAATCGATCTCCGCAAGGGCCAGCTCGCATTCATCCAAGATCGTGGGCAGCATGCCGGGGTCATGCCGAATAACGCGCTGGCCAGTGCCGTTGAACGATTGACGCTGCTCCTGGGTGGCTTTGACTAGTTCTAAAGGGGGTTTTGGCATGGCTGTTTTTTTCATAGGGGAACACCCCAAGGGGATGGCGCGCCTGGTTGATATTTAAGTCGCAGCCATGCGCGTGGTTCACCACGGCAGACTCGATCCGTGTTGAAGGTGTGCACGTCGTGCGCTTTGGCGGCGAACAGTGCGGAGCAAAGGGCGTGCAGGTGTGGAATGTCGAGGTCGCGGTGCATGATGAAAACATCAAGGCCAGCCGCGAACCGCCATTCAAATTCGGAAGGGTCGCGTTCGGGCGGAACAACTACAACAGGGAAGTCTGGAACGATGTCACGCCGCCAACTGAAACCGATAGCGATATGCCCCATGCAGCCGCGTGCAGGGACCATGCCACGACGCCGCGCATCGTCGATTGCTTTGGAGTAGGGCGGCAGCTTCTTTGTCACGGCCTACCCTTGGCTTTGCTCTTCAGTTTGCGCAACTCGCGAACTGCAAACCGGCGCTGCGCGCGCGTACCGCGCACCGCTAAATCTTCAAGCGAGACAGGCACCATCAGCGTCTTTAAGTTGGTGCTAAATCGGCACCCTTTTGGGTGGTCTCCGTAGTGGGGCTTACTCATGGCCAGCCTTAGCCCTTCGGCCCGTGCGCCGACCTTCGAGGTGTGCCGGGGCTGTACAACGACCAGAGGGGAGTGAATCAAGCCATCGCTCCAGATCGCGGGCCAGAATCAGCGTGCGATTGCCGTGACGCCGAACCGGAAGAATTCCAGCGCGAATCGCTGCATCAATTGTGCTTTCAGATAACGAGGTGGCGGTGGCGGCACCAGCCATTGAATAGCTGAGAGGGTGTAAAGTTTGCTGCGGTTTCATCACTTTCCTTAACTTATAAATGCGTTAAGGGTGAAGATACTGCGGCCTAAAATCGTTTGCGATTAAAGTGGCGGCGGCTCACTTTAACGCGGTAAATCATGCGGCTATGGTTTTTTCTGCTGTCTTATATCATTCAGTATTTTGTATAAATTGCGCTCGTCACCATCCCAGCCGGCCGCCTTCAACATAAATTCAAGATTTCCCCTTATGTATCCAGCAACTCTTTCTAGGTCGCTCAATATGCGTTTGAGAGTTTGGGGGGCTGGATATGTATCCGCCTTGTGGTAGTGATCGGAAAGTTCCTTCAATGCTTGTTCACGGGTTATTTCGCCGCACCCCATGCGGCGGGCAATTTCCAGTTGCGGCGAGTTGAGTCCGAATTCTTGCTCGTTGAAAACCTTGTTGCTAGCCTTTATCCCAAGAACTTTTCGCCCGTCAGCGGTCCCCATCAATTTTTGAAGCGCTACAGCCGCGACAATAGTCGCCTGCGTGCCCGGCAATTCCTCCATCTGACCGGTACTAATGCCAATGTGAAGCGCAACCGCAAACTGTGTAAATTCTTCAATGGCGGCCAAGGCCTTGCCTGAATCAATCAGTTGTGTAATTTCATCGAATGTAAGAGCCATATGCACCCCTTCGTAGTGCCCCTCAAATAGATGCCACCCCAAGCGGTGAAGGAAACCGCCTTTCGCCCGGCCAGGCTAGGGGTGGCAAAACGTGGTATAGATCTATGCGCTCACATCAACTGCGCGGCAGCTGGTAAAGATAACGCGCCCTTGCATATCAAATCAGCGAGGTTCTTTGCTTTGTTTTGCCCAGCCACCAGCGCCATCATCAGGCGCGACATTTGATCTATATCGCGCTTCGGGTAGTTCAGCGTATAGGCGTGGATTCGAAATGTACGCGGATGAAAGCTTTTAATCTCGCCAGCCCATAGCCAAGAGACGCTAACATCAAGGGCGTCGACAATTTCAAACACCTTGTCGCAGCTGCTCGGCAGATACCCGCACAATGCGCGCTTAGCCATGTATCGGGACAGTCCACAGCGCTGCATCAGGTGTTGCAGGCGTCTGCGCGGATCAACCTCGTCGTAGTCCAGGATGGCCAATATACGGCGCTTCATTTTGTCGTGGTCGCTCATGACTTCCCTTTTGTGGTAGTTAATCACCGGCCCGCCTTATATCCATCCTATGCTCTATGCCCTTCTTTGCCCACTTGGCGGCAACATGAATCATGCTGCGCCATAGCTCTTGATCTTCCGGCAACAACGCATTCAGATCAGCGAGAAAAACATCATCCTGGCTAGGTGTTCTATTTTGCGCATTCCGTCCGTGGCGCTTCTGTACACCAGGAGCAGGGAATTGAATAACGTTCGAGTTGTTCATGGCTGTCCTTTCACAATTTTAAGCACGGCATTTTCAACCACCTTGGCGGCCGCGATTCGCTCTTCGGTCATTTCGGCGTGGGCATACACGCGCAGCATGCCTTCCAGCGCGTGGTTCAGACACTTTTCAACAACGTGCGGTAGTACGCCGTTGTCCATCGCCAAGGTGGCAAAGGTTCGACGCAGATCGTGCGGCGTCCATGCCACATCGCTAGATTGCTGTTTGCGCCTGGTCCACGCCTGCACAGCTGTATTCGACACCCTGAACGGTTCGGCAAGCTGCTCGCGCGCCGCGGGCGTCAGGTACACCCAATGCGGCTTCCCGTTCTTGGTTGTTGCCATGCGCCATAAATCGCCGTCAGCGCGTCCATGCTGGCCTTCTGATATGCGGAGGCCGGTCAGCAGCAGAAAACGCAGCAGCGCCGCGTTGTTGCCTTCCCATAGCCATAATTGTCTGATTTCATCGGGCGACAGCGTGCGGGTGATCGGTTCGTATTTGTAGCCGGTGACGCGCGCGCCGATGACTGCAGCGGGATTGTCTGTGCGCCAACCGAGCTCGATCGCCATGGCAAACATCGCTTTAAGGTGTGACCTGAGACTGTCAGCCGCGCGGGGTGTTGATTTACTGTCTGCCACCAATTCAGAAAGGCGTTTCGTGCCCACCTCAGAGACGCGGATATTGCCGATTGCTGCCTGTATCTTTGCCTCGTAGGAGTCGAATTGCTTGGGGCGAGAGTGGCGGCTGATAACCGCTTCGCGATACTGTTGCACAAGGTCATTCATGGTTGCATCGCCGGGCGTTTTAACAGTGATCGCGCGACGCGATGCCTCTTTCAGGGATAGTGTTGGCCAGTCGCCCAAGGTGATGATCTTTGTCTTGCCGGCCTGCTTGCGCCGCACGATGAACGTTTTGCGGCCGGTGGTGCGCACACGCAACCAAAGTGAATCGCCGCAACCCACCATATAATCCTTGTCGCGTTGCTTAACTGCTTTTATATCTGCCTCGTTCATAGGTCACCGGATACGCTGTTGGATACACTTGAAAGTGTAAAGCAAAAGTAAATATAAGTGCATAAATGTTAATACACTAAGCGAAATCAACATGATACAGGAATTACTGCAATGGTAAAAGTGTTATTTGTCTGCATGGGCAACATCTGCCGTTCACCCACTGCCGAAGCGGTGTTCCGTCACTACGTCGAGCAGGAAGGTCTGGCCGAGCACATCCATATCGATTCGGCCGGCACGCATGATTACCACATCGGCGATGCGCCGGATGCGCGCACACAGCGTGTCGCGAAACAGCGCGGCTATGACATGAGCAAGCTGCGCGGCAGGCAGGTTGGGGCGGAGGATTTCAGGCGCTTCGATTACGTGCTGGCGATGGATGAGGCTAACCTTTCCATCCTTGAGAGTCTGCGCCCGCGCGATGCGGAAAGTCATCTCGGCCTGTTCCTGCAATTCGCCGAGCATCATAGCGAACGCGAAGTGCCCGATCCCTATTACGGCGGCGCGGACGGTTTCGAGCGCGTGCTGGATATGGTCGAGGATGCGGCTGCTGGTCTGCTACACCACATTCGCGAGCAGAACTTGAGCTGAACCTAGAGGATCCCCTGCTGCAATTCAACAAGTTTCTTGTATAGCTTGCCTGGCGAGACCGGCTTGTGCAGCAGCGGTATGCCGCTGGCCTGTGCTTCGCGCAAGCGTTCTGGCGCGGTATCGCCTGTGATCAACAGAGCAGGCAGGTTGGCACCCAGCAGCTCGCGCACGGCGGCGATGGCCTCGACGCCGGTACGTTGTTTGCGCAGACGGTAATCGCTGATGATCACGTCGGGCGGGCGTAGCCGGGCGATTGCGAGCGCTTCTTCGATGGATTCAACCGCCTCACATTCGCATCCCCAGTCGCACAACAGCTGCAGCATGCCGTCACGCACGATCTCATCGTCGTCGATGACCAGCACGCTGGCACGCAACACTCTGGTCCTGCTTTGCATCACGGCATGATTGGCCAAGACGATGTCAGTTGATACGGGTAGGTACAGCCGGAACACGCTGCCGCGATTCGGCTTCGAAACAAGTTCCAGACGATGTCCGAGAGTGCGTGCCAGTCCTTCCGAGATCGCCAGTCCCAGCCCAAGCCCCTTGTTACGATCTCTTTCCGGATTACCCAACTGGTAAAACTCACGAAACACCTCCTGCTGGAATTCGGGCGCGATACCTATTCCCGTATCCCATATCTCCAGTACAGCCTGCCCGCTTCGCTGTCGGCACGCCACGAGTACGCCGCCGCTTTGGGTGTAGCGGATCGCATTGGTTACCAGGTTGCGCAATATGGATTCGAGCAACACCTGATCGGATCGCACGACCAGCAAAGTTTCGCGTGAACGGTAAACGATGTTCTTGGCGTCGGCCTGTGGCGCGAGTTCGTTCTCGATCTTGTTGAGCAGCGGTTGCAGGCGGAAGGATTGAATATGCGGCTTGACCACGCCCGCCTCGATGCGCGAGAAATCAAGCAGCGCATTGAGCAGTTCTCCCGAGGCCTCGGATGACGAACGCACGCTGGAGAGCAATTCGCGCTGGTGCGGGGTCAGGTCGGTGCGCGCAAGCGCTTCAAGGAATAGCCCCTGCGCGTGGATTGGCTGGCGCAGATCGTGACTGGCAGCGGCGAGGAACTTTGACTTGGCGGTGTTGGCATGTTCCGCCTCGCGCATGGCGGCTTCAGCGATGCTGGTCTCTATGCGCAGCTGGTCCACCAGTTCGGCGTTCTCGAAGCGCAGCCCGATCGCGCTGAGTATTGCTTTCCAGCTGTTCACTGCTTGCATGCTGAGATGGCCGATGTAGAGCAGGCTGCCCAGTGCCAGTGCATCGTAGAAAGGATCGTCCAGCAGGATGATGCGCGAGAGCACGGCGCCCAGTTCCGGGATGACAAAGGCGAAGAACACAGGCAATACGGGCGACATCTCAGGTACCGCGGCACCTGCGGCGGCGGCGGTGACAGCGATCACCAGGATGGCGGCATTGCCGCCGGTGTTATCCAGCGCAGCCCAGGCCATCGCTCCCCACAGCGCGCCTTCCACTGCATTCAGGAGCATCAGTTCGAGAGCGATACGATAGGCACGCTCGGCTTGGATGCCACTGGAAAGCTGGCGATGTCCGTGGATGAGGCTGGCCGCTTTTGACAATAACATGGCGGCGCACCATAGCTTCATGTTGAATGCGTTGCTCTCGTTGCTCAGCACCCAGAGCATTAGCAGAGCCAGCAATGTGCCAGAAACAGCCGAGCTATATACGTGGCTGAGCACCAGCCTGACCTGTTCTACCAGGATGTGAGTTTCGGAAAGTCGCAGGAGTTTGCGAAGCCGCATCAGCCGACCAGACCCCGGTTGCGTGCGGCAAATACCGCCTCCGAACGACTTGATACCTGCAGGAAGCCAAGTATTGCCTGCACGTGGCCACGCACGGTATTTTCGGAGAGGTCGAGTTCGCGGGCGATCAGTTTGTTCGACATGCCCTTGCATAGCAAATCGAGCACTTCGCATTGGCGCGGAGTGAGATGCTGCGGCATCCCGGGAGTATTGCCGCCGCTATTGGCCTGATCCATCGTCGCAAAGACATCGCCGCGCAAGACCATCTCAAGCAAGGTCACGATCCTTTCCGCTGTGTCCGCTTTGGAGATGAAGCATGTCGCCCCGCGCGCAAGAGCCATTTGCACTGTTTCGGGCTCGTCCTGCGACGACAGCATCAGCACGGGGGCCTGCGGCCACCTGCGCTTGATCAGAGCGATCCCATCCACTCCGTTCAAACCGGGCAGCTTGATATCCAGCAATACCACATCGAGCTGATCAGGTGCGCATTGCATCGCCTCGTTCAGCGTGCCGGCTTCGATGATCTCCGTGTCCGGCAGACTTTCATGCAAAACCATACGCAAGCCGGAACGGAACATGGCGTGGTCGTCGACAAGCATGATTCGGATCTTCTTCATGATGCAAAGTTAACCAGTACAGAGCGCACTCTGCAAGCGTTTATGTCCAGTCCAAACGGACTATACGAATAAGCTGGCGCTCCACCATTCATAATTCAGGGAGAGTTTCCTTCCTAGAACGATTGTCCCAGTTGCAGATATCCGCGCACACCGCCGGGATGGTCAAGGCCGTGCGCGATGCCCAGCCGTACCGGGACAGTGGCAAGGTAGATCAACCTGATCTCGCCCAGCAGTTCGATGCCGACGCCGCGATAGTATTTCGGGCGCTGGCTGCCGTTGTCCCAGGCACGGCCCGCATCCATGAACACTGCGGTGGAAAGGCGGTTGATGCCGATGGGCGGGGTCATGGCGTGGCGGTCGATGTCTGCGATGGGTGTACGCCATTCGACACTCGCGCTACGGACGTTCTGCCCGCGCATTTCCAGATCGCCGCCCCGGTATCCGCGCAGCGGCAGCTCGCGCTGGTTGAGCATGGGGGCCTGGGTCAGGCTGTGCTCGAAGGCACCGCCGAGATAGAACGGTTCGGTGATGTCCTGCGCGCGGGCTTCCGTCCATCTGGCACTCAGCACCGTCCTGCCGATCGGCAGGTAGCCGTGCGTATCGATGCGGACCATATGCCCGTCGTAATAGCTGTTGAACGGGCGATAACTCTCGTAGAGCAGGGTGGTCAGATTGCCGCGGTTGATGCCGTCGGCATACCAGTTGCTGTCGCGCGTGTCGTAGCGCAGGAAGGCGGCGGCGATGCGCTCGTCCTGTGCCCGCGTGGATAGACCGGCGGTCTGCGCGTTGTTGTGACCAAGTACGTGGTCAGTGGTCTGCATGGCGGCACCTACGCCGAAATAGAGACGGCGTTCGCTCTGCAGCATCGGCAGCATCGAGGCCCATTGCACATCGGTGGTGCGGTCATATTGCGTGGTGGTCTCGTTGTTGCCGGTGCCTGTCCATTGCCTTGCCCACAACTCGCGCGAGACAGTGAAGAAATGCTGGCCGAGGTATTCGTAGTTGAAGCTGCCCATCGCTTCATGTTGCGAGGTCTCCCACAGCAGGTTGGCGGTGTAGCTGTGCCAGAGCAGGGCGTCGTTGCCGAAGACAGATACGCCATAGGCGCTCAGCCCGCGGTCGACGAACGAGGCAGGCATCCAGGCGCGCGGATATATCGATCTCAGGGCAAGGTAGTCGCGGGCTTCGCCCAGCGGATGAGTGACCGGCGGCGTGTCGCCCTGCTGCGCGGTGGTCAGGCGGGTATCCGGTTTTGCCTGGGCGAGCACTGTGGTGGTCGGCATGCGCCGCAACTCGGTGCCGCCTGCAGCCAGCACGCCCAGCACGACCGAGCCGTCCTGCGCGATGCCACTGTGCAACATCACTGCAGTGTAAGTGTGGCTCAGGCGCGCCAGCTCCGGCTTGCCCGGGGAGTAACGCCAGAGGTTGTAGACACCATCCTTTGCGGCGATGAATTCCAGACCGCTGCCGTCGCGCGCGTAACGCAGGCTGTGGATGGGTGCATCGTGGTTGAACAGCACGCGTGGTGTGCCGCCGATGCTGTCGAATTCCAGCACTTGCCAGGCATTGGCATGCTTGATCGACAGGCTGATATGTTTTCCGTCGGGGCTACCAGCGAGGTCGATCGCTTCGACCTGGTCCGGTGTCTGGNNTTCTTTACCTCGCTCCATTCGCGCGTGTCGAGGATGCTCAGCGTGGTGATACCGCCGACGGTGCGCAATGCGGCGACCTGCTCGCCCAGCCAGACGGCGCGGCGGTAGCGTCCGCATTCGGTTTTGCGTTGCTTGCTGCCGGACGGGCTCAGGGTATAGAGGTCGTAATAGTAGTTGTAGTTGCGGCAGATCTCGGGTTGCGCGATCAGGACGGTGCCGTCCGAGCGCACGTCGATATGTGCACCGGGTTGGACGTTGGCGAGGCGGCGTTTTTTCCCCTGTGCATCGACATGCAGCAGCTTGGTGCGCAACAAGCCGTCGTTCATGACCGCCAGCACACCGCCATCGGTCGCGGGTGCCAGCGAGTCGATCGCGAACTGGGCGGGCAGGATGACATCGCCGGTCGAGCGTGCCATCGTCTTCAGCGGCGCTTCGCGCCGGTTCATCTGTTCTTTCAGGTCGGCGATGAATTCGTCCCACAGCACATCCATGGTCTTGCCCGTCGCGAACACCGGATTGGTATGCACACGCGCGACCAGCGGCAAGTTGCCGCTGTAACGGTGGATGTATTTGTAGATCGCTTCCTGTCCGTAATTGCGAGCGAGAAAGTCGTAGAAGTAGACACCGTACAGATATTGTTTGGAAGTCGGCAACGCGCGACCGTCGGCGTTCATCTCCGACAGCGATTTGAATCCGCGCTCATGCTCGATGCGCATCCATGCCTCGAAGATGGGGCCGCGCAAACGGCCCTGGCCTGTCTCGGGAGTGCTTTCGTTATAGGTGGCGATACCTTCGATGGCCCAGGTCGGTTGCCACAGATTGGGGAACAGCGGTAGATGGCGTCCGAATATCTGGCGCATCACGCCGGGTACGCCGCGCACCTTGTCCAGATGGATGGTGTGCGTGAGTTCGTGGGTGATGAGCAGTTCCAGCCAGATGCTGTTGTCCAGCAGTTCGCCCTCGTCGGGCGGTGTCAGGAAGATGGCGGTCTCGTTGAACGGGTAGGGCGTGGAGAAGCCGTTGGCGATATCGAACTCGTCCNNCCCTGAGGGTTCCCATTGCAGTTCGCGGGTCAGCTGGGCATAGACGCGTTCGGCGATGTCGGTGATGCGCTCGGCCTGCACGCGCTGCGGATCGGCGTAGTTGACGCGGAAATGTTCACTATCCGCAGTGAGCCAGTCGCGGTGCGGATCAGGCCCGAGCGCCTGGGCGGCGGACGCGATGGCGAAAAGGCAGAGTGCAAGCAGGACGTGGCGCATATGGCTTCCCCGAAATAAAAAAGCGCACGGTATCCCGTGCGCTTTTATTATCCGCCGAAACTGCTTAGTTCGGGGACTGTGTTTCCACCTGCTGCAGCGGTTCGCTGTTCTCGATGGTGTAGACCTCGCGCTGCCGTTGACGGCGACGCGGTGCCTGCGAGCGGTTCTCGACCACGGGAGCCACGGTCGCGGCCTTGTTCGGGTCGGTCTCGATCATGGTCAGGCCGCTGCTGGTGAGGTCGACGGGAGCTGCAACCGGCGCAGCCACGACAACAGGAGCAACGACTGCAGGAGCTGCCACGACTGCTGCCGGTGCCGGTTGGCTCACCACTTCGGTCGGCATCGCATTCTTCATCGAATCCGGATAGGCGATGTACTCGCTCGGTTTCGTGCGCGCGACAGGTGCGGGTGCCGCAGCAACGGCTTCACTGTTTGCCGGCATCGCGTTCTGTTCGCCCGTTTGGAGCTCGACGTTCTCGCCTGCCGGTGCTGCTACCTGTTGTTCGCGACGCTCACGCTCGCGACGACCACCGCGGCGACCGCGCTTGCGGCCCTCGCGATTACCGTTGCCTTCTTCGCCCAGTTCGCCGGCGACGGCAGGTTTCTGCGTTTCCAGCGCGGGTTTTTCGGTGTTGGCCGGACGTGGTTGGCGCGGTTGCTGCTGTTGACGCTCGCCGCGATTCTCCTGTTGATCCTTTTGTTCCTTGCCCTCGGCGCGCGGGGCGTCGTTGCGGTCACGGCGTTGCTTGCCGCCTTCGCTACGCTCGCCACGTTCACCGCGCTCGCCGCGTTCACGGCGTTGCTTGTTGCCACCTTCACTACGCTCGCCGCGTTCACCGCGCTCGTTGCGGTCGCGACGCTGGTTGTTGCGTCCGCCCTTGGCCGATGCGGCAGGTTTAGCCGGTTCGCTTTCGCCGCCCAGCGATTTCAGCCAGCCGACCAGGCTGCCGAGCAGAGAGATTTTCTTCTCTTCCTTGGCTTCATGCTTGGGTGCGGGCTGGGCCGGAGTGATGCCTTTTACCGCTGCCTGCGGACGTTGTGCCGCGGCTGCTTTGGCTTCCTGCGCGGCCTTGGCGTCTGCTTTCGACTCTTCGGGTTTTTCGACCAGCTTGTAGCTGGCCTGCAGATGGTCGGAAGTGATGTCGTCCAGACGCAGGCGGGTCACGCTGTAATGCGGCGTTTCCATGTGCGGGTTGGGGATCAGCATCACGTTGATCTTGAAGCGCGATTCGATGCGGAAGATGTCGGAACGCTTTTCGTTGAGCAGGAAAGTGGCAACGTCCACCGGCACTTGTGCGTGGATGGCGGCGCTGCTGTCCTTCATCGCTTCTTCCTGGATGATGCGCAGGATGTTCAGTGCGGAAGACTCGGTGCCGCGGATGTGGCCGATGCCGTTACAGCGCGGGCAGGTGGTGTGGTTACCTTCTTCCAGACTCGGTGCCAGACGCTGGCGCGACAGTTCCAGCAGGCCGAAGCGCGAGATCTTCGCGGTCTGGATGCGGGCGCGGTCGAAGCGCAGGGCATCGCGCAGACGGTTTTCCACGTCGCGCTGGTTTTTGCTCGATTCCATGTCGATGAAGTCGATGACGATCAGACCGCCGAGGTCGCGCAGCTTCAATTGGCGTGCGATCTCATCAGCCGCTTCGAGGTTGGTGTTGTAGGCCGTGGTCTCGATGTCGCCGCCGCGGGTGGAACGCGCGGAGTTGATGTCGATGGCGGTCAGCGCTTCGGTGTGGTCAATGACAATCGCGCCGCCGGAAGGCAGGTTCACCTGGCGGGCGTGTGCCGATTCGATCTGGTGTTCGATCTGGAAGCGCGAGAACAGCGGCACGTCGTCGTGATAGCGCTTGATGCGGTTCACGTTGTCCGGCATCACGGTGCCCATGAAGGCCTGCGCCTGCTGGAAGATGTCGTCGGTGTCGATCAGGATCTCGCCGATCTCGGGGTTGAAGTAGTCGCGGATGGCGCGAACCACCAGGCTGCTTTCCAGATAGATCAGGGAAGGGGCTTTTTCGGTTTCGGCGGCGCCTTCGATGGCGTCCCACAGTTGCTTGAGGTAGTTCAGGTCCCACTGCAGTTCTTCGAGGTTGCGGCCGATACCGGCGGTGCGGGCGATGATGCTCATGCCCTGCGGCACTTCTATCTGGGCCAGCACGTCGCGCAGTTCGTTGCGGTCTTCGCCCTCGATGCGGCGCGATACGCCGCCGCCGTTGGGGTTGTTCGGCATCAGCACGATGTAACGACCGGCCAGACTTATATATGTGGTCAGTGCAGCGCCCTTGTTGCCGCGCTCGTCCTTTTCCACCTGCACCAGCAGTTCCTGGCCTTCGCGCAATGCTTCCTTGATGGAAGAACGGCTGTTGGCTCCGGATTGGTAATACTGCGGGGAGACTTCTTTAAAGGGGAGGAATCCGTGGCGGGTACCGCCGTATTCGACAAAGCAGGCTTCGAGGCTGGGCTCGATGCGGGTGATGATCGCTTTGTAGATGTTGCTCTTGCGTTGCTCTTTACCGGCGGTTTCAATGTCGAGGTCGACGAGTTTCTGACCATCAACAATGGCGACGCGGAGTTCTTCCGGCTGCGTCGCATTGAATAGCATGCGTTTCATATTTTTCTCCCGCGCTCTTACACGGGCAGAACAAAGCTACGCGCTGGTTAGCGCGCGAGAATTTCGGTCGTGCAAACTGTAAGTGAGTTGTGATGACGACGGTGGTTCAAGTTCTTCTTCTCGTTTTAGTTTGTCTGTGTCTGCATGTTGCCGAATCTAATAGGGGCAACACGCTAAAATCTATCTGCTTGGTGCTTAGAGCGCGCAAATCAATTACCATCACTGCTTGTCTCCGGTGAGTGAGATAACCGGGCGGGGCTGCTTCGTAGGCGGCTTGATTGCCTGCCTTAGGTTGGACGGAAAACTGTATTCCGTTTCACGAAGGCGCACACGCGAGGGCGGAGTATATTCAAAATGAGTGGTTTGAGCAAAGAATCCGTGAGTTGGGTCGAAATCGACGAGGGAAGCGAAGGTCAGCGCATCGACAATTTCCTGTTCAAACACCTGAAAGGCGTGCCCAAGAGCCACGTTTACCGTATTTTGCGCGGAGAAGTGCGGGTCAACAAAAAGCGCATCGACCAGACTTACCGTCTGCAAATGGGCGATATTTTGCGCATTCCGCCCATCCGCGTGGCCGAAAAACCGGAAGCCGAGTACGTTCCGGCCACCGAATTCCCTATTCTCTATGAGGACGAAGCCCTGATCGCCATCAACAAACCGTCCGGAACGGCGGTGCATGGCGGCAGCGGGGTGAGTTTCGGCGTCATCGAACAAATGCGCAGTGCCCGGCCGCAAGCCAAGTTTCTCGAACTGGTACACCGGCTCGACCGCGAGACATCAGGCGTGCTGCTGGTGGCGAAGAAGCGTTCGGCGCTGACCGCGATGCACGAGATCATGCGCGAGGGCAACAGCGACAAGCGCTATTTCACCCTGGTGCTGGGGCAATGGAGGAACGCCAAGCAACATGTGAAGCTGCCGCTGCACAAGTTCGACACCCCGCAGGGCGAAAAGCGCGTGATGGTGCGCGAAGACGGGCAGGCCTCGCATACTATATTTACGCTGCTGAAGAGCTGGCCGGAATTCTCGTTACTGGAAGCGCAACTCAAGACCGGTCGCACCCACCAGATCCGCGTGCACACCTCGCATCTGGGCTTCCCCATCGCGGGCGACGACAAATACGGCGACTTCGCGCGCAACAAGGAACTGATGAAACGCGGTTTGAAACGCATGTTCCTGCACGCCCACTCCATCGCTTTCAACCACCCGCTGACCGGCGAGCCGCTCAGCATCACCGCGCCGCTGCCGCCGGAATTGCAGAAGTTCATCGACAAGCTGGACGCTGCCGCCTAAGTATCTGGCGATAAAGGCCGATAACAGGTTTACAGGCGGCCAGTTTGCCGCAGGGGAGTTGTGATGCGCTTCGTACCCAGTATCCCGTCAGTACCGACGAGCCCGGATAGCCGCCAGGTAAGAGGCTTGACCGCAACACAGGCTGTCAGGCCAGTGTATCCGCGCGAACAACCAGTCCAGTACGTAACACCCCACGCGGCACATCAAGAAGCTTTGCGTCCTATCGAGCCGCAACTGCACCGTGAACTACCCACCGAAGACCGTCGCAAGACCTGCCGCCGTACGCAGCACCTGCCGGTGCTGGTTGAATTGCGTTCAGGGGGTGATCGCCGCCACCATAATCTTTTCGAGGGTGGGGCGGATGAACATGTCGATATCGAAGCCTGAGCGATCTTCCGAAAAGATATAGGCCGAATGGCATATTGACCCTGTGGTTAGGGCGGGGTAGGTTGCGGGCATTCTTTTTCGTGAACTGCCTATTTCCCCCATGACAATTCTTCACTTGCTCGAATCGAATCGTGATGATGCCCCATTGACGCTGGAACACCCAAGGCAACGTATCGCCAGGAGCGTGGCAATGAAGTGGTTATTTATGGTGTTTATTTCCTTGGCTAGTTTAGTAAGTTCGATAAGTGCTAAAGAGTTACTTCCTTTTGAGACTGAAGGGATGGAAATTTCAACATCTGGAATTCACTCCGTGAGGGTTGATGACAGGCTTATATTTTTTGAAATCCCCGTGGATTTACCTACACAAGCTGGCCGAGCTTTGGAGGTTATCTCCAAGGGTGAAAAACATGATGATTGGCTGAAAAGAAAAGGTGAGTATCAAAAGAGTTGTTTTGCAATGGGCTGGAATTTTTACCCACTGGGAATTCCATTGTTGGGTATTGATGCCCAGTTTTCCATCTCCGCGAAGTTGTACGTTAAAGCCACACCTGCGCAGCGCAACCTTCCCGGCATATATGACCGGGATCGTGGCGACTTCAGCAAGCCGGATGAGCTATTCGAGAATCTGAAGAGAACAACACACTTTCCTGGCCGTTCTACCCCTATCGAAGAATTAATCATTAACAACCGCAAGTGGTATCGCCATCTTTCGAATTCGGCGCTTTACCCAGACGCTTTGCGCGAGAGTTTTACAACAGGGTTGGCGTCGGACCGCTATTTAGAAATTACCATTGATTATTACCCCGCTCCTTACCCCGCAAGTCGCTATCCGACCTATCCAACTGAAGATCAAATGCCCAACTGGATGAGGAAGACGCACAAATATAAAGAGCAGGTAATTAACTCGATGCGCATCACAAGGCAGGAAGGAAGTAATGAGCCGGATCTTTACGAGGTAGAGGCCGCCAATCAACAGTGAATCAACAGGGTCAGTGAATCAACAGGGTCAGCATCGCAATTGATTTCGTCCAGCCGCGCCTTGCTCGTGTTAAGGATACCGGACGTTTTGTTTTTGAAGAGTTGAAAAAATATGCTGCCTCGACCGCTAAACAATCTCGAATCAAAGGGGTCAGCATCGCGATTGATTTCGCCCAGCCGCGCCTTGCCCGTGAAAAGCTCGGGGTCAGGTCTAGCAACGTAGCATCATCTCGGTTATGAAAATGGGGACGGATCTATTTACCCCCACCCACACCCCCAACCAAAGGTACCAGAGTCGATTGGTATTTGACGAATTGAGGTAATAGGCGGTGTAGCACTGCTGTGCTACGATAAGCGCATCCCTCTAAACCATGGAAATGCCATGTCCACGACCACTATTCGTTTGCCGGAAAACTTGAAAGCTCGCGTCGCAGCGGCTGCGAAACGTTCCGGCACAACAACACACGGTTTTATTCTTGATGCCATTGCGGAAAAGACCGCGCAGGAGGATTTGCGTGCTGCTTTCGATGCAGATGCCGAGGATCGTTATGCACGTATCGTTGCCACCGGAAAGACGATCCCTTGGCAGGAAATGCGTGGCTATCTGGAAGACCGTCTTGCTGGCAAAGAAGTAAAACACCCGGCTGCCCGCAAACTGGCACGTTGAGATGACGCGCGTCGAACTGGCTCCGGAAGTCGGGGGTGATTTTGATCGCATCCTCGATCACCTTGCCCAATATCAGGTCGAGAATCCGGCATTGCGCATTCGGGAGATCATCGAGGCGTTTAACGTGCTGGAGTACAACCCCCTGATTGGCCGCCCCTCAAACAACGACAAGCGAGAACTGGTGATCGGGCATCGCTCACACGGCTATGTGGCGTTGTACCGTTACGTGGCCGAAGTCGATACCGTTTTTATCCTTGCCGTGCGCAGCCAGCAGGAGGCTGGCTATGCGGGACTTTAAGGAGGCGCTGATTCATTCGGTTTCGTCGTTCCAATCAACAGGGGCAGCATCGCAATTGATTTGGCTCAGCCGCGCCTTGCTCGTGTTAAAGATACCGGACGTTTTGTTTTTGAAGAGTTGAAAAAATTATGCTGCCTCGACCGCTAAACAATCTTGGTTATGTGGCTTGTCGCACAGAGTTTCGGCAACGACGGAAATTAAGATGAAACCTCGTCAAAATTGAAACAAAAACACTTCGAAAGGAATCGAAATGAAAAGGATATTGGCTGTAGTGGTTTCAGTCCTTATTGCAGGTTCTGTGTTTGCTGCCGACCAGAAGGTCACGGAAGCCAAAAAGGATGCAAAAGAAGTCAAGGCGGAAGTCAAGAAGGATGCAAAAGAGATCAAGGCAACAGTCAAGAAGGATGCAAAAGACGTCAAGACAGAAGTCAAGAAGGATGCAAAGGAAATAAAGGAATAAAAGCGAAAGCTCTGGGTCAGCGAAAGCTCTGGGTTGGGTCTAGGAATCAATGGAATCAATGGGGTCAGCAATTGATTTCGTGTAGCTATACTTTGTCACCAATACACTTAGCTAGCTGATATAACTACGAGTCTGCAATAACCTAGCGCTTGCGCGCCAGATAGATCGTCACTTCCTCGCGGTCGTGATAGAGCTGCCTTGCTTCCAGCTGGTAACGAACCCCTTTGTTGTTGAGCGCAGTACGTATGCTGTTGAGCGCTTCCTGCAAAGCGGCGACACGTTTCTTCATCGGCAGTTTGAGGTTGAAGATGGCGCGTTGGGTCATTCCGCCGACGAACCATTCGGTCATCAACTCAGCGACGCGCTGGGGTTGTTCCACCATGTCGCATACCAGCCAGTCCACCGGACGTTGCGGACGGAAACGGAAACCGTCCTCGCGCAAGTGCCTGATGGACGGATGTCCAGCCGCTGCGCCCTTGAGCGGGCCGTTGTCCACCGCGATGACCTTCAATCCGCGCTGCACCAGTTGCCAGGTCCAGCCGCCGGGAGCTGCACCGAGGTCGATCGCCGTCATACCCGGTTTCAACCACAAGGCCTGCTCCTTCTTGTCGAGGAAGACCTCGAATGCTTCCGCGAGTTTGAGATAGGAACGACTCGGCGCATCGCTCACCATGCTGACACGCTGGATGCCGTTGAGCGCGGCGGAGCTGTTGTGCGGATCGCTGCTGGCGATCAGAGCGCGACGCTCGTCGGGAAAGAAGATGTGCAGGCGCGGCAACGTGGGTTCGTCCACCAAACGTGATTCATTGCGCAACGCCTCTTCCAGCAGGGGCTGGAAGCGTTTGGTGAAACCGGAGAGCGTCTTGCCCTCGTTGGTGTCCGGTACTTCCAGATACAGCGCACCGAATTTCTCGGGAGAAGCGGGTATCGCTGCCAGCAAGGGGCTGAGGCGGTCGCGTTCCGGCAACTCGTTCACCTCGCCGTGCAGGGTCAGCAACTGGCGCGCAAAGGTCAGTTGCCGGTATGCCAGCTTGGACTTGCCTTGCAACACAACAAAGCCGCTGTCTGCGGTCGTTTCGACAGGTTTTGCCTGGGTCTCTTCCACGCAATCGCGTTCGAAACCGGGGCGACAATAAATAAGCCAACTTGGTAAAGGGTTCATGGCGCGGATGGTAGGGGTTGTCACAAAGGCAGGCAAGCTAAATGGTAGAATCCGCGCCTGTTTTATTTTGGCGGCATGAATGACAAAACGATATGACCTGATCGTGTTCGACTGGGACGGCACGGTGATGGACTCCACGGCGGTGATTGCCACCTCTATCCAGTCGGCTTGCCGCGACCTTGGCCTGCCCATACCCAGCGACGAAGATGCGCGGCATGTGATCGGCATGGGGCTGAGCCAGGCCCTGCAACATGCGGTGCCGAGCGCTCCGGAGCACATGTATGAGCCGTTGGCGGATAGATATCGCCATTATTTTCTGGCACAGGATCAGTCCATCCCGCTGTTCGCCGGTGCGGCGGACACCATCGCCGAACTGCATGCCGCCGGATATACATTGGCCGTGGCGACCGGCAAGAGCCGCAAGGGACTCGACCGGGTGATGGACAGCAGCGGGCTGCGCGGTTACTTTCACGCTTCGCGCACCGCTGACGAGACTTTCTCCAAGCCGCATCCGGCCATGTTGCTGGAACTGATGGACGAGCTGGGGGTGCCGCCGGAGAAGGTGTTGATGGTGGGCGACACCACGCATGACTTGCAGATGGCGATCAACGCCGGGGTCGATGCGGTGGGCATGACCTACGGTGCCCATCCGGAAGACCAGTTGCGCGAGTTGAAGCCGCTTGCGCTGCTGGATGATTTTCATGAATTGCGCTCATGGTTCAAAGCGCACGCATAAGCTTATCGAAAGGAACGGACATGTTGGAAGAGAACAATAGCAATTGGGAACGCAGCGTACTGGAGAAACTGGCGATGTCCGCCATCCAGGAGCAGCGCCGTGCGCGGCACTGGAGCATCTTCTTCAAGGTGCTGACCTTCGGCTATCTGTTCATCCTGCTGTTCCTGTTCCTAGGCGTCTTTGACGGCGACAAGGACGGCGGCTTGTCCGGCAACAAGCACACCGCTCTGATCGACCTGAACGGGGTCATCGCGGCGGGAAGCAATGCGAACGCCGACAATCTCATTGCCAGCCTGCAGGATGCCTTCGACGACAAGAACACCGCCGGCATCGTTCTGCGCATCAATAGTCCCGGCGGCAGTCCGGTGCAGTCGGCACTGGTGAACGACGAGATCCGCAGGCTGCGTGGTCTGCATCCCGAGATACCTTTGCATGTGGTGGTGGAAGACATGTGCGCCTCAGGCGGCTATTTCATCGCGGCGGCTGCCGACAAGATCTACGTCAACCGCTCCAGCATCGTCGGCTCCATCGGCGTGCTGATGGACGGCTTCGGTTTCACCGGCACCATGCAGAAACTGGGTGTCGAACGCCGCCTGATGACGGCGGGGGAGAACAAGGGCTTCATGGACCCGTTCTCACCGCGCAATCCGAAACATGAGGCGTTCACCAAGCAGTTGCTGGACGATGTGCACCAGCAGTTCATCGACGTGGTGCGCCAGGGACGCGGCAAGCGCCTGAAAGAGACGCCGGAGATGTTCAGCGGCCTGTTCTGGACCGGCGACAAGGCCATCAAGATGGGGTTGGCAGACGAGTTGGGCAGCGTCGATTCGGTCGCACGCGACGTATTCAAGGCCGAGAAGATCGTCGACTTCACCGCCCACGAGAACATCGCCGACCGTTTGGCGAAGAAGCTGGGAGCGGGGGTGGCGAGTGCGTTTCCGGGCTTCGGGGCGGAGGCGGCCGGCGTTACTTTGCGTTAAGCAGAGGGAAGAGCGAGGGCAGCACGTTACGCAGTATCTGTGGCTGTGCTGCCGCGATCGGATGCAGGTTGTCTGGCTGGAACTGTTCCGGCGCGATGCCTTCGAGGATGAACGGCACCAGCGCGACCTTGTGCCGTTTCGCCAGTGCAGGGTAGATGGCGCGGAACTGCCTGGGGTATTCCAATCCATAGTTGGGCGGTAGCTGGATGCCCAGCAGCAGCACCCGCGCGCCGGATTTGAGCGACTGACGAATGATCTGGTCCAGGTTCTTTTCTATCCCCGCGACGGCAGCCCCGCGCAAGCCGTCATTGGCCCCCAGTTCGATGATGACTACCTCTGGCCTGTGCTTCTGCAGGGCTTTGCCGATGCGCCGCACGCCGCCGGACGCGGTTTCCCCACTGATGCTGGCATTGACCACTTCGAATCGGGGGTGAGTCTGGCGCAACTCCTGTTGCATCAGGTTCACCCAGGACGCGTCGCGCGCGATGCCGTAACCGGCAGAAAGGCTGTCGCCGAACACCAGGATGTTCCTGGCAGCCTGGGCGGGGAGGGAGAGTGCGAGCGCCGCGAGCAGCCAGCAGAATGCTTTTAGTCGTCTGTTCATGGTGCCGATTGTGCAGGCAGGAAGGGGCGGCGGCAAGCCGGACGGCAGATGCCGGCCGTTTCCGGGTATTTGGACGGTTCGGCCGTTTTTTCCCAATCCTGCCGTTGAGTTGGCGCGCCGCTTCGGTTACAATGCGCGCCCTGTTTATCCGGCAACCGCCGAATAATCAGTAATTCACACACTCGTTCATGTTGGGGTGTCCCTTAAAAGGGGATCAGGCTGACGGGTGGAAGAACTTAACCCTTAACGATTGGAGCAATAAATGCAAGTAACCATGCGTCAAATGCTGGAGGC
>DMCN01000048.1 GCA_003445795.1 Gallionellaceae bacterium | reverse complement strand
ATGTCAGATACGATTGAAGACGAAAAATTCGTTGAACTGAATTACAAGGTCATCGATAACAAAACCGGTGACGTATTGGTTACTGTGGATTATCCGCTGGCTTATGTTCATGGCGTGAATGATGTGATGTCTGAAGAAGTGACCAAGGAACTGTATGGCAAAAAAGTCGGCGACATCATCGAAGTGCCGATAGACACTGCAAAGTTGTACGGCGAGAGAGATGAATCTCTGGTATTCACCGATCGCATAGAAAATGTTCCGGAAGAATTTCGCGAGATCGGCATGACCATCACCATGGCAAATGAAAAGGGTGAGCCCAAAGACTTCATCGTTACGCGTTTCGACGACAAGACATTGACTATCGACGGCAATAACCCGCTTTGCGGCAGAGAAGTCACTTTCAAGTTGGAAGTGCTGTCGATACGCGAAGCCACCGAGGAAGAGATCGAGCTTGGCGGAGCGGTCGGTGCCGATCCCGAGCTGAATGAGATACTCGACCGGGCACAATGAATTTCTCAACCAATTACATCATTTTCCCGCCGAACAAGGCGCTGGAACGCGCAATCGCGAATTCCATCGGCATGCTGAGTGCGGAGGCGGCCACAGCGGCGGCTCCGGATACCAAGGTTGCAGTAGCGGATAATTTTCGTTATGCACGGGGAAACTATGAGCAGCACCGTTTCAGCGCCAGGGTCTATGAGAATTTGCGCGAGGCGCTTGAGGCAGCGTTGGCAGACACTGCCGATACAGGTGATCTTGCCGCAAAGATAAGTCGCGCGCAGGAGCCATTGGTCTGGGCGGAGACGCAGAACAATCTCGGAAACATTCTTGCCGCACTGGGGCAGCAACGCAGAGATGCAGCATTGTTTGAACAGGCCACCCTGTGTTTTGGCAAGGCATTGGAGGAATTTACCCAGGAAGGCTCTCCCCTGGAATGGGCCGCTACGCAATATAACCTGGGCACGGCCAACCAGTCGCTTGGTCGGCTGCTTGAAGCCACACCGCCATTAAAGATCGCTGTAGATGCTTACACCAATGCTTTGCTGGTTTGGACACGAGAAAAGTCGCCGGAAGAGTGGATGTACACCATGCATCAACTGGGGGCCACCTTACATACGTTCGGTAAACAGCTTAAGGGCAACCGTCAATTTCAAAAGTCCGTTGTTGCCTATAAGAACGCTCTTGCCGCACTCGACGCAGATGATTACGCATTGGAACTGGTTGCCACGCATAACAATCGGGCGGCCGCTTTGCATCATCTCGGCGAGTCGGAAGAAAACCCTGATCGCTTGAAAGAAGCGATCAATTCCTACGAATTGGCATTAACGGTCAGTATGGAGCAGCAGTTGCCTATCCATGTGGCCGTCATCAGTCGGGTGAACAAGGCGACGGTACAAAATGTACTGGCTCAAATGACAAACGATGCTGTGCTCGCAGAAGAGGTCGCGGATGAATTCGAGGTGATCCTGGAATGTTTTCCTCACGCGCTGCAACCACTCTGTTTGAAGCATTGCGAGGAACAACTGAAAAAGGCGCAGTCGCAGCTAAACGTGATTTAAAGCTAGATTGGTTGAGGGCGAACTGAAATCAGATCCGCTCGGAAAGTTTGTTTTCCACCTCAATGAATGAACCGGTATCCGCCAGGAAACGGATCGTTCTGGCGCCGAACCCGACTTCCGGGCTTGATTCGCCTTTATCGACAGATAAAGTCAGTGTCACGCCCAACCTTGGAGACAGATTGTGACTTTTACAGACTTCAACGATTTTTTCTTTGATGGGTTCGAGCTGCTTGACGATGGTGTCGGTCAAGGCAAATACGTCCAGCTCTCCAGCGATGGTCTCCGTGGATAACTCCCAGGAACTGATGACGGGTTTATCCAGATTGCTGTGTGCGCCGGCAGCATTGACGGAGGTGGGTTCTATCCCAAGCAGGCGTGTGATGTCGTCGGGGTTGAAATGATAACCAAGCAGTGCAAAGTAAGCGCGTCCTTTATTCGATGCCAAGATAGTTTCCTCATTAACAATATTCTTGTGTCGAAGTATAAAGTATAGATTGAACCGGAGGTGTTCTGTTGTCGTCTGAAGCCACACAAGAAAAGAAAAGGGACCCCAATGATCCATGCCTGTTTTGCTCAGATGCGCGTGGGGTATCGATACAACATGAACTTGCTTACAGTGCCCGCGACTCCTACCCGGCGAGTCCGGGGCACACCGTGGTCATCCCTCGTCGGCATGTATCCAGCTTTTTCGACCTGACGCCGGAAGAAGTGGCTGCCTGTATGGGCCTCATTAAAGAGGAAAAAAAACTCATTGACGAGGAATTCAATCCGGATGGCTACAATGTTGGCGTCAATGTCGGACCAGCGGCCGGGCAAAGCATCTTCCATGTCCATATTCACATCATCCCCCGCTATAAAGGGGACGTTGAGAATCCCCAAGGGGGCGTGCGGCATGTGATTCCAAAGAAGGCACAATACACGCGCTAATAGTATAATTTCAGCAGCAAAATGTGAGGGGTCGAAATGCCTGTTTACAGACTTCCCGTTTTCAACCACCACTTTTTTAACCGAAGGAGATAGCAGCATGAGTGATGATAAGAAGCCTTTCTGCCGCCCCAAGATTGCGGATGGCCACGCATTCCGCGTAACTACCCGTCAGAAGGAAATCGTACCTGGGCAGTTTTTTGTTGGCTATGAAACTACCTGGGAGCCGGCCCAGAAAGAAGTGCCCTACAGCACTCCCAAGAAGCCCTGAATTAAGCAGCAAAGAACAACTCTGCCGCGCGAGCCTGAATGGTCGCGCGGCTTTTAATTTTCAGAGTTGTTGGTAGTACTCGGGCAAGCTGACCAAGCGCATGACCGAAGCCAGCGAGATCTTCAAAGACGACGGACATTGAAACAACTAGCCCGGGGCAGAATCTTACTGCGTCACTTCTGCCGCAGACTGCGGCTCCAGGAATCCACCCGCACGGAAAGTCAGCACCAGCGTATCGCGGTGACCGTTCTCCCCCGCAGGCTGGATAGGTGTCGATTCGTGAATGACGCGCTGGTCATCGAGCAGCAGCAGCGTCCACTTGTCGGTCAGCGTGAAACGCTGGCCATGGCGCCCGTTGAATTCGAAGATGCGGCTCTCGCCGCCTCGGATATTCTCGCGCCCGGCGAACAGGATGGCGACAAAATCGGTGCCGTCGCGGTGCGCGCCTTCCGGCGTCGGGCGGCCGATGCCGGTGCTGGTGTCGATGCGGAACTCGTGCGCTTCCACATACCAGGGTTGTTGGCCTTTGACGGTGGAACAGACTTGCGCGATGGACTGCAGCAGCCTGGTGATCACCGGTTGCGCCACGAACTCCGGCTTCAACGATTCGAACATGCGCAGCATGCCGCCGTGCAGCGCGTTGTATTCCAGCGGCTGGTAATGCGCGCGGTGCCGCACCTGCTTGATATCCTTGCCGTCTACGATAAAGCTGGCATGCCTGCGGCGGCGATAGCGTCCGCCGTCCTTGAGGAAGTTATCCGGCGGCAGATCGTCCCAATCCGGTTTCAGCGCCTCCAGTGCCGAAAGCGGCATATCGAGGAAAGTAGCCACCCCAGACGGGCTCAGCACCCCGAAACCCTGGCTCTTCACTGCATCGGCAAGGTGGGATGGATCGATATAGGTAGGGGAAAGATGGGCGATAGTCATAGCGAATTTGTCATGTAATCAATGCATCATATGATTTTTATGATGCGGGGCGCGTACTATAAATCATCATCCGCCACTTGCGCTGGGCTTCCGTTTCCAAATTGCACAAGATGTTGCAAAGATAACGTTTCCGGATCGTCCACAGCGCAATAAAGCAAAGAGATTGTGCTTTGCACAGGCAAGCGGGGTATATTCCGTCAGGCACAGACAGAAACCATCCGGTAATTGGGAAAACTTTGAAAACGATACTGCAATACCTCAAAACGCACGGCGAACGTACCGACGCCGAGATTGCCGACGCCACAGGGCTCACGCTTGCCAAAACACACGCGCAACTTGCCGACCTCGCTGCCAAACGTGAAATCATGGTGTGTCTTTCCACACGCTACGAAAAAGGCAAACCGGTCGAAAGCATGAAATGCCGCTTGGCCGGATACATCCCGCCCGCCGCACCGGGACGAAAATCAAAATCCCAGCTGAAGATATCCTGACCCTGCCCCACCCGCTTTCAACATGGCACGTCGCAAGCATTATCACGTCTATGTGATTGAACTGTCGAAGGACGTGCTCCACGAAGGCCGCTTCAAACGTTGCAACCCAGACTACCTACCCGGCAAACCCTGTGTGTATGTCGGCATGACCGGCCTTGATCCCGACGTGCGCTTTGACAAACACAAGGCGGGCATCCAGTCCAACAGCTATGTAAAAAAATATGGTTTGCACCTGCTGCCAGACCTCTATGAGGCCTTCAATCCGATGGTATATGACGAGGCTTGCGACAAAGAAGTGGAAGTGGGTATCGACTTGCGCTCGGCGGGATTCGGAGTGTGGCAGGCTTGATGGGAGATTTCTCACTCTAAGAAGATTTATTAAATTAATATCAATTAGATAAGATTTTCACCCTGCTAATTGTTGACAATAACACTCGGTAGTTTGAAGATGGCTACTCGGATGAGCTTGTCTCTGCTCACCACGTCAGCAGGAGGGAACCATCATGCTCGACATCAATAAAGCCATCAACAATCCACTGCATTACGAGAGCGACCCGGAAGGGAATCTGTCCGGCTTGACGCAGTGGTCACCCAACCATGCCAACCAGCAAGCGGGGGCCGAAGGGTTGGTGCTTACCGACGAACATTGGGAAGTCATCTACTTCTTGCGCGAGCGTTTTCGCCAGCACGGCAATAACGACAATGCGCGAGAGATATTGCGCGAGATGGAAGACCAGTTCTGCGACGGGCGCGGACGCGTCTATCTGTATGAACTCTTTCCGCACGGTCCGGTGAGCCAAGCCAGCCTGCTGGCTGGCTTGCCGCTACCGCCGCATGCACACGATCTTTCGTTCGGCAGCATGATGTAGCTGATCTGCTACTGGCATTCGTGGTTTGCCTGCACTTGCAGCAAATCTTGAATGAAGATGGAGATTAGGTCTGCGCCCAGGGCAAGCCATCGAAGCGCCAGCCATTGTGCGAATTGCGGTGATGGGTATCGTCGAGATCGCCTTCAAAACCGTGTGCCACGTTGTAGACATCCTTTATCCCGGCCTTCTCCAGCGCTTCTCCGGCATCGGCAGAGCGACGGCCGGAACGGCAGATGAGTACGACGGGACGGTTGACGCTGGCGGCCTTGCGCACTTTGGAAACGAAATGCGGGTCGATCTCCCAGTCGGGACCATCCACCCAAGGGATCAGGATGGAGCCGCGCGGGTGACCGACGAACATGTGTTCCATCTCGCTGCGCACGTCGATGAAGACGGCCTCGGGATTGGCCTTCATGAATTCGAAGGCTTCTTTGGGTAGAAGGTGTTGCATGCTGGCTCCCCTGTTTTTTTAACTGATGCGGGGATTATAACGCCACGCCAAGGCAGATGCCCTCCAACGTTGCGGGGACTGCCTTGGGGGCAGTGCTAAACGGATTACTTCTTGGCGATATCCTGCAACTTCTTCGGCTGCTTGCTTGCGATGGGAGCGTTCATCAACCCTCCGGTAGTTTGCGGATTTCAAAAGTCATGGTTGCCAGATCGCCAAGTATCCAGGTCGGGAGGGCTTTCACGCCCGGCGCGTCTATGCCCGCGACCGAACCGGGATTCACCAGCCAGCACTCGCCACCTTTGACATGGGGCTGTTTGTCGACATGTGCCGTGTGGCTGTGGCCGTGGCAGACCAGGTCGTAGTCGCCAGTGCAGGCGAAAGCGTGTCCATGGTTCGGCATATGGGTGACAAATATCTTGCGCCCGCCCAACTCCAGCACTGCTTCTTGGCCATAATAGGTGAATACGCCATTGGACTTTGCCATCGTCCGGTACAGCGACGCGACATCGCCGATGTTGTTGCCATGCACGGCATGGACGGGGATGCCCAGCTTGAGGGAAGCACGCAGTGTGTTCACACCGATCAGGTCGCCGCAATGGATGACAGCCTGCGCCCCGGCAGCCTGCGCCTCTACAATAGCCGCCACCAGGGGATCGGAGCGGTCATGACTGTCAGAAACGATGCAGATCTTCATACCATTTTCGTGTCGCGGGAATCCGGCGCATTAGGCAGAATTCACTCGCATAGTGTCTATAACCACATCGGGTGGCGCGAACTATAACCCTGTTGGGGTAGCTGGCAAAATTCGATTGCTGTCCGATTGATATTTGAGGCAAAGCGGCATAACCTAGCGCGCGGCATTGGTATACCAAGTGCATAATACGGCTATCGTACCAGATGGTATTTTCCGGATATCCTTTTTTCGAATGCTATGAGCAGAAAGATGAAACCAGTGGACGAACCGGACAACGCGGCGTTCTTCTGGACGCGCGACCCCGAGTTCGTACTCCCCGGCAAGAACGGCGGGCTGGATACCTGCGTGGAACAGGAATTCGCCGCTTCCCGCGCCAGTGACCTGCGCACACTGCTGAACTCGTTCCTCGAAACGGCCATCGGCATCATCAAGGCCCGCGCCGGCGTGGTACGCGTGCTGCTGCCGGACGAACAGACGCTACAGGTCATCAGCGCGGTCGGCCTGACCGGCGAAGAAATGGAAGCCGAGCGTATCGTCGACCTAGCCTGCGAGGATTGCGGTAAAGATGCATTCAAGCACGGCCTCTGCTCAACCGATGTCTACACCTGTGAGACACGGCAGGGTGACCGCCTGAACGGTCAATTCCAGTCGGTCATCTCCATTCCGATCGAATGCCGCAATTCCCCTGAAGCCCTGCTTGGCGTCTTTACACTGTTCTTCGATACCCCGCAATCCTCTTCGGGTAACGCCGCCACCATGGCGACCAGTTTCGCCGACCTGCTGGGTACCCTGATCGAGCACATCAAAACCACGCGCGAGGCAAAACGCGAGGAATTGTTAAGGGAACGTCAAAGCATCGCCAACGAGATCCACGATTCGCTGGCGCAGACGCTGAACTACGCGCGCATGAACACCACGTTGCTGAGCGATGCGGTGCGCAACGACAATGAACTGATGGCGACAAAATATGTGCGCGACATCGATGAGGCCTTGGAGATTGGCCAGAAGGCGGTACGCACCCTGATCACCGACTTCCGCAGCGAGATGGATCCAGCCGGCCTGTTGCACGCCTTGCAGATGCTGGCCGAGCGCTTCGAGGAACAGCACAACATCGTGCTCGATTGCTCCATTCGCGTCGCCGACCTCGACCTGCCGCTGGAGCACGAGATTCAGACCTATCACATCGTGCGCGAGGCACTCTCCAACATCGCCAAGCACTCCAACGCAGGCCATGCGCGGCTGATCGTTGACCATCTCTGCGGTTTCTACGTCTTCACCGTCGAGGACAACGGCGTCGGCACTTTTTCGCCCGTGGAGGGCCATTACGGCATCATCATCATGCGCGAGCGAGCGCAGCGTATCGGCGGAGAAATCAAGGTAGAAAGCACCAAAGGGCTTGGAACATGCGTACAATTATTCTTCCCTGAACCAGGGACGAACTGGAGAACTACGCATGGCTGAGGAATTGAAGATCGCACTAGTGGACGACCAGAGTCTGTGTCGGCGCGGGCTGAGTGAATTGCTCGCCCGCTGCTATGGTTTCAATGTACTCGGCGCAGTCGGCTCCATAGACGAATTGCGCAACCTGATCAAAGAGCAGCCCGACCTGCTGGTGATGGACCTGCGCATGAAACCGATGGATGGCCTGGCGATGCTGGAACAGGTACGCAAGGAAGGCTGCACCATCCCCGCCGTGGTGCTGACCATGAGCGATTCTGAAGTGGATCTGGGCAACGCGATCCGTGCCGGTGTGCGCGGCTATCTGCTCAAGGACATGGCGCCGGAGGAAGTGGTGGATGCCATCCGCCGCGTGGCAGCGGGCGAACTGGTAGTGGCCCCGACCATGACCGTAAAGATGATCGACATGCTGCGCGGCGACCAGCCGGGACAGGAGCCGAAGAACTCGCTCAAACTGCTGACCGAGCGCGAGCGCGAGATTCTGCAGCTGCTATCGCGCGGCGAGAGCAACAAAGCTATCGCGCAGACGCTGAAGATCAGCTATGACACGGTCAAGCAGCATGTGCGTCACATCCTGAACAAACTCAATCTGTCGTCCCGCGTAAAGGCGGCAGTGTTGTTCGCGAAAGAACAAGGCTCTCCTGATGATGGCGAAACCCCAGCCAGCAAGCATGTGGAGTCCAAGCAGCAGGGCAGCAAGTAAAACGGGGCAACACCGATCAATCGAAAAATTAGAGGAGAAAACATGGCACACATCGTCATCATGGGAGCTGGACTCGGCGGCATGCCGGCAGCATATGAAATGCGCGACAAACTGGACAAGGCACACAAGGTCACTGTCGTTTCGAACAGCGAGAACTTCCAGTTTGTCCCGTCCAACCCCTGGGTAGGCGTGAAGTGGCGTGAGCGCAAGCAGATCGAGTTCCCGGCACGCACCTATCTGGAGCGCAAGGGTATCGACTTTATCTCCACCGGTGTGAAACGCGTCCATCCCGACCAGAACCAGCTCGAACTCAACGGTGGACAGACCGTCGCCTATGACTATCTGGTAATCGCCACCGGCCCGAAACTCGCCTTCGAGGAAA
>DMCN01000077.1 GCA_003445795.1 Gallionellaceae bacterium | reverse complement strand
GAACATGTTCATCACGCCCGCCGCTTTAAGTCTGTAACCCTTGGCATGCACCAGCACTTCGGCATCACGCGCCAAGGTCGACGGGCTGCATGAGACATAGACGATAAGCCGCGGCCCGGTCTCATCGCTGATGGATCTCATCAACTCGATCGCGCCGTCGCGCGGCGGATCGACCAGCCACTTGTCGAAGCGGCCCGACTTCGCCAGTGTGGCCTCGTCCATCTCGAACAAGTTCATCATCTGGAATGTCGTGTTGCCGGAAAGTCCGTTCGATTCGGCATTCTGTCTGGCACGCCGCACCAGCGCTTCACTGCCCTCGACCCCCAGCACCTGAGCACCGCTGCGCGCGATAGGCAGTGTGAAGTTGCCCAGCCCGCAGAAGAAATCGGCAATGCGCTCGTGCGGCTGCGGATCCAGCAGGCGCATGGCGCGACTCACCATCAGGCGGTTCATGTCACTGTTCACCTGGGTGAATTCGGTCGGAGCGAACGGCATGGTAATGCCGAACTCCGGCAGGCTGTAGCTAAGACCCGGCGCATCCAGCGGATAGAACGGTATCACCGTATCCGGCCCTTTGGTCTGTGTCCAGAACTGCACCTGATGCTTGTCGGCAAACTCTCTGATCAACGCTTCATCCGACGGCGTGAGCGCGGCCAGGATGCGCAGCACCAGCACATCGACATGCTCGCCTACCGCCACTTCGATCTGCGGCATGATGTCGCGCACGGTGAACTTTTCGTTCAGCTCACCCAGCAAGGGCAGCAGACTGGCGATCTTGGGCGTGAGGATCTCGCAGTGCTGCATGTCGGCGACATATTTGCCGTTCTGCTCGCGGAAACCGACCAGCGTCTTTTCCTTTTTCAGCACATGCCGCACCGACAGCCGCGCACGCTGGCGATAGGCCCAGGGCATACCGTAGATCGGCGACAGCACGACTTCGGGTTTGACCTTGCCGATGCGCTGCAGATTGTCCTCCAGCACGCGTTGTTTGACCGCGACCTGCGCGCGCGGATCGAGATGCTGCATGGAACAGCCGCCGCACACGCCGAAAACCGGGCACTTGGGCTGCACGCGCATGAACGACTGCTTCAATATCTGCTCGACCTTGGCCTGCTCGTAGTTGTTCTTCTTGCGATAGGTGGAATAGGTCACGCGCTCGCCGGTGAGCGCGCCCTCGATGAAAATGACCTTGCCGTCGGCATGCGCGATGCCGCGACCTTCGTGGTCGAGTGATTCGATGATGACTGGATTCATGCGGATTTCTTTTCAGGCCACTGGGCAAGGAATTCCTGCCAGTGTTTCTCGTCGGATTTTTTAAGGGTGCTGCGTACCAGTTCAAGTTCCTGCTCGTAGCGGGCCTTGCTGAACTGTCCGCGCATGAGCTGGAAGCGCGCGAACACCAGCCAGGTGTTCACCACATCGGTCTCGCAGTAGTTGCGGATCTCGGCCAGTTGGCCCTGCTGGTATGCGTCCCATACCTTGCTGCCGTCCATACCCAGCTTGCCGGGGAAACCGATGAGCTTGGCCAACTCGTCCAGCGGCGCGTTGGCGCGGCCGGTGTACATCGCCAGCAGGTCCATCAGGTCGAGATGGCGCGAGTGGTAGCGGCTGATGTAATTGTTCCACTTGAAGTCCTTGTCGTCCTCGCCCTGGTCCCAGTAGCGTGGTGCCTGTATGCCGTGGATCAGACCGCGATAGTGCAACACCGGCAGGTCGAAACCGCTGCCGTTCCAGGAAACGATCTGCGGGGTGTATTTTTCGATGCCGTCGAAGAAGCGCTTGATGATGCTGCCTTCGTCTTCGTCCGGCTCTCCCAGCGTCCACACCTTGAAGTTGTCGCCTTCGCGCAGCACACAGGAGATTGCGGCGACGCGTTGCAGGTGATGGGGCAGGAAATCGCTGCCGGTCTTCTGGCGGCGCATCTGGAAGGCCATCTCCGCCACATCGCGATCGCTCACTGCGCTGTCAAGCTCATGCAGCGCACGCAGCCCGGCGATGTCGGGGATGGTTTCGATGTCGAAGACTAGGGTTGGGTTCATGTTGGGTATCGATTGCAGACAGGGCGCGATTTTATCAACCCTTGGCCCTGTCCGCCCATGAATTACCCGAGGTGATGCCTGTTACTTGTACTTCCGTATCAGACCGACCAGCACGCCGAATATCTCCAGCGACCCCTGCGGACGTATCACCGGATAGGCCGGATTGGCCGGACGCAGGATGTATTGGCCGCGCTCCTTGTCCAGCGTCTTCAGGGTGAACTCGTTGTCCACGATGGCCACCACGATATCGCCGATGTTGGCTACGTTGCGTTTCTCCACCACGGCGACATCGCCCTCGTGGATACCCGCGTCGATCATGGAATCACCCTTCACCGGGATCATGGTGGTGGTGGACGGTTTCTCGATCAGCATCTCGTCAATGATGAAATAGTCGCCCTGCGTGTCGTTCACCGCGACCGGCATGCCGGCCTGCACCGCTGACTCGGCAAAGGGGCGGGCGAAGAACTGGCGGCTGGGTATCCACATCCCGTCCGGTGTGCGTTCGACGAAGCCAGCCTTTTCCAGCCGGTCCAGGATGGCCTTGACCCAGGATTTTGAGGCGATGCCGAACACGTCGCACAGCGCGGCATACGATGGGATGCTCTTCCAGGAAGCGTAGTAATCCTGCAGCTTGGCCAGATACTCTGCGTCTCTGGCTGACGGATCGGAATCGGACATGATGTCACCTCTACAGAACGAACGTTCTTGCATCCTAAAGAACGGACGTTCTGCTGTCAACCATTATTCCTCCACGGAACCTTAGCTTGACGGGCCGGCAAGGAAGGCAAAGAATCCCACGGCGCAGAAACATGCCGATGTCGATCAACTTCAGGGAGCGATCATGAGCAAACACCTCGCAGTCATTCTGTCCGTGCTAACCGGTCTATTCAGTGCCGCAGCCCTTGCCGCCCCCGGCGAATACTGGGAAGTCACCACCAGGATGGAGATGCCCGGCATGCCCTTCGCCATGCCGCCCACCACACAAAAGGTGTGCATCCCCAAAGGCGGCGAGAACGATCCCCAGAAGACCTCCGGCGACAAGGACTGCAAGATGAGCGACGTCAAGACGGTGGGCAACAAGACCACATGGAAGATGCGTTGCGACCGTGACGGCGAGGTGATGACCGGCAGCGGCGAGCAGACCACCAGTGCCGGCGGCTACAAGGGCAAGATGAAGTTCTCCGGCAAATCTGACGGTCAGGACATAAACATGACTTCCGAGTTCAGCGGCAAACGACTGGGCGGCGGCTGCGACTCGGAAGAACAGGTCAAGAAAATCAAATCGCAGATGTGCGATACCTCCAATTACCGGAACACCGCCGAATGGATAAGCGCCTCCAGCCTGATTCTGCAACCGGGTGCGGCCTGTGGCGACCAGCGCAAACAATTCTGCGACGCGGTGAAGAAGGACGCCCCCAGGGACGTACAAACCTTCAATTCCCTGAACCAGCATGAGCAGCATATGCTCGGCGGCGTATCAATCGTCAGGGAATGCAAACTGGACATGGCTGCCACCACCCGCTCGATCTGCAAACAGCTCGATGAAAAGAACTACCGCCATCTGTCCGCGCATTGCCCGGCCGAGGCCAAGACCTTCCGCGAGAACCAACGGCGACGGGATTGCGAAGGCCGCAGCTACACCGCCGAGACACGCGCTGCCGATTTCAAGAAGTGCATGAGCGGAAAGGATAACGACGAGGATTCCGATGATGACGAGTTGGATGAGATGCCCGCGCCGCGCAAACCCGGCAAGTCTCCCTCTTCGGACATGCTGGATGAGGCAAAAAAACTGAAGGGCAGGTTCGGTTTCTAAGTGCGCCCCTCTCTCTTCATCGGGCTGTGGCTGCTGGCGCTTCACGCGCAGGCGGTTTCACAGCCCGATCCTTTTCCGCAGATCGCCGCGGCCTATCGGGTCGAAATCGACGGTACAGCCGTGTGGGAAAAACAGCCCGCCAAACGCCTGCCGCCCGCCAGCCTCACCAAGCTGATGACCGCGTTACTGGTGCTGGAGCGGAACAAATTGCAGGAGACGGTACGCATCAGTCAGGCGGCGACCCGCGAAACCGGTTCCCGTCTGGCACTCAAGGCCGGCGAACATCTGCGCGTGGAGGACCTGCTCGCCGCCACGCTGCTGCAATCGGCGAACGATGCCTGTCATGCCTTGGCCGACCACCTTGGCGGAAGTGAAACCGCTTTCGTGCAGCAGATGAATCAACGCGCGCAGGAACTCGGACTGCGCGACACGCAATTCCGCAACGCCTGCGGCCACGATGCGAGCGGACACTACTCCTCCGCGCTGGATATCACCAGGCTGGCGCGCGAACTGCTCAAACACCCCCAGGTCGTTCCACTCACCTCGCAAGGGCACGCCGTCATCACTACCCTGGAAGGCAGGCAATACCGGCTGAGCAACAGGAACGCGCTGGTCGGCCGCTACGAAGGCGCGCTCGGCCTCAAGACCGGCTACACCGCCCAAGCCGGCACCTGTCTGGTGGCACTCGCCAAACGCGACGGCCACGAGGTGTTGCTGGTGCTGTTGCACGGCAAGGACCGCTGGTGGGATGCGGTGGACATACTCGATCTGGCTTTCGACCATGCGCGCGTCTCGCCCTGAACCCGCCTTTAATGTGCTGATGTGGCTGGCGCTGGCCGTACTCGCCAGCTATGCCAATGTGCTGGGCGGGCCATTCCAGTTCGACGACTACAACGTCATCGTCAACCAGCCGCAAGTGCATTCCTGGGCAAGCTGGTTCGCCGCCATCGACAGCGGCATCCGCCCGCTGCTCAAATTCAGCTACACGCTAAACTGGACCATGGGCACCGGCGTCATCGGCTTCCATCTCACCAACCTGCTCATCCATCTGGCGAACGCCTGGCTGGTCTACCGGTTGGCGCAAGCCTTCGTGCAGCAGCAATGGCAAGTCGACAAACTGCGCCATGTCGCACTGCTCACCGCACTGCTGTTCGCACTGCATCCCGTGCATACCGAAGCGGTGAGTTACATCAGCGGACGCTCCGCCTCGCTGATGTCCCTGTTCTATCTGGCCGGACTGCTCAGCTACATCCGCGGACGCACGCAGGACGACTGGAAACTGCTCTACCTGCTCACTCCTTTATTGTTCCTGCTGGCGCTGGCCACCAAGGAGACCGCGGTGACGTTCCCGCTGGCACTGCTGGCATGGGAGCTCTGCTGCGGCGGTCGCTGGCGAACCGCACTCAGCCTGATGTGGCCGAGTTGGGCGGTACTCTGCGCCGCCACCCTGTTCTTCCTGCTCAGCGACAGTTATATCGACCAGATGCAGCGCAGTGCGGAATTCAACGACATGCAGGGCAACCTCGCCACGCATCTCGCCGGCTTCGCCTGGCTGCTGCGGCAATGGGCGTTGCCCTTGTGGCTGAACATCGACCCCGACCTGCCGCTGCTGTCCGGCATCGGCGAAGCGCTGATCCCGCTAGCCATCTTCATCGGGCTATTCGTACTCATGCTGGCCTGCTGGCGCAGACGCCCGTGGATCAGCTTTGCGTTGGCGTGGGTGATGCTGCAACTGATCCCGCTGTATCTGTTCCTGCCGCGTATCGATATCGCCAATGAGCGCCAGTTGTATCTGGCCGGATGGCCGCTGCTGCTTGCCCTGGGCATCGAACTCACGCTGAGGCTGGATGCCAGGATGCAACGCATATTGGCTGCCGCGCTGCTGCTGACCCTCGCCAGCCTCACCGTGCTGCGCAACCAGGTCTACACCAGCGAACAGAGCCTGTGGCAGGACACCGTGCTGAAATCGCCGGACAAGGCGCGCGTGCACAACAACCTCGGCCATGCCTACCTGCTGGCACAACGCCATGACGAAGCGCGGCGCGAATTCAGCACCGCGCTGCAACTCGACCCGCGGCTCTTTCAGGCACGCCACAATCTGTACCGGGCGGACGATGAAATAGAAAAGGCCGGAGGAACGCTCCGGCCTTGAGGTCTGCTGTGCTGAAGATCAGGCGAAGTTCTTCGCCACGAAATCCCAGTTCACCAGATTGTTGAGGAAAGTCTCAACGAACTTGGGGCGCACGTTGCGGTAGTCGATGTAGTAGGCATGTTCCCACACGTCCACGCAGAGCAGCGCCTTGTCGGCGGTGGTGATCGGTGTACCGGCAGCGCCCATGTTGACGATGTCGAGCGAGCCGTCGGCCTTCTTCACCAGCCAGGTCCAGCCGGAACCGAAGTTGCCCACGGCGGAAGTCTGGAAGGCTTTCTTGAAGTCGTCGAGCGAACCCCACTTTTTGTTGATGGCTTCGGCCAGCGCGCCGGTAGGTGCACCGCCGCCCTGCGGCTTCATGCAGCTCCAGAAGAAGGTGTGGTTGGAGACCTGGGCCGCGTTGTTGTAGATGCCGCCGGAAGCCTTCTTGATGATGTCATCCAGGCTGGCGTTCTCGAATTCCGTGCCCTTGATCAGGTTATTCAGGTTGGTGACATAAGCCTGATGATGTTTGGCATAGTGGTAATCGAAAGTCTCGGCGGACATGTGCGGCGCGAGCGCTTCGCGGGGATAAGGCAGCGGGGGCAATTGATGTTCCATGGCAATCTCCTGATTTATTGTTTAGTGACGCGGGAATGGCTTAACCATTGGGCTGCAATATACCATACTTTTCTACTTGGGTATTATTTATCCTTGCATGCTACAGGGTTTAACAACGATTTAGAACCCGTTAGTCGCGATGTTTTACAATCCGCCCATGAGTGAACACAAACAGACCGGCGCGGCCAAGACCGCGCGCAACCCCATCAAGATCGTGCCCCTGCAGGAGCGCCTGCGCAAACCGCAATGGATACGCGTCAAATCCGGCACGGGTAGCGGCTACAACGAAGTGAAGCGCATGCTGCGCGAGCAGCACCTGCACACCGTGTGCGAGGAAGCCTCCTGCCCCAACATCGGCGAATGCTTCGGCAAAGGCACGGCCAGCTTCATGATCCTCGGCGATGTGTGCACGCGCCGCTGCCCTTTCTGCGACGTGGCCCACGGCAAACCGTTGCCGCCCGATGCCGACGAACCGCAGAATCTCGCGCGCTCCATCGGCATCCTCAAACTCAGATATGTCGTCATCACCAGCGTCGACCGCGACGATCTGCGCGACGGCGGCGCACAGCATTTCGCCGACTGCCTCACGGCCATCCGCGCATCGTCTCCTTCCACCAAGCTGGAGATACTGGTGCCGGATTTCCGCGGCCGCCTCGACGTCGCGTTGGACGCGCTGGCCTCCAGCCTGCCCGACGTACTCAACCATAATCTGGAGACCGTGCCGCGCATGTACCCGCTGGCGCGTCCCGGCGCCGACTACGCGCACTCGCTCAAGCTGCTGAAAGAATTCAAGGCGCGCTTCCCGCAGGTGACCACCAAGTCCGGCCTGATGCTGGGATTGGGCGAGACTGACGAGGAAGTGCTGCAGGTGATGCGCGACCTGCGCGCGCACGATGTCGAGATGCTCACGCTCGGACAATACCTGCAACCTTCCGACGGCCACCTGCCGGTGCTGCGCTATGTTTCGCCGGAAGACTTCAAGAAGTTCGAGATCGCCGCGAAGGAGATGGGCTTCTCGCATGCCGCCTGCGCGCCCATGGTGCGCTCCAGCTATTTCGCCGACGAGCAGGCGGAACAGGCCGGGGTTTAACTATTGCAACCTGTAGGGTGGGCACGTTTCTGTGCCNNGGCACAGAAACGTGCCCACCCTACTTCTGCTGATTTCTATCGAGAAATACGGATACCCATTTATTACCCCATCATCCGTTCGTAAGTAGCATTGTCCGCCTCATAACACGCACAGGAAGCCGCCTCCAGTCCGGCACGGTCGAGCACGATGACATCGCCGCGACTGTAGTCGATCAGCTGGCGGTTATGCAGCGCCGTGGCCGCCGTGGTCACCCCCACGCGGCGCACGCCCAGCATGTAGGCGAGGAACTCGTGGGTAACATGGAAGTGGTTGGAGTGCGCGCGGTCCTGCGTCATCAGCAGACAACGCGCCAGCCGCGCCTCGACCACATGATGGTGGGAGCAGGCGGCGTTCTGCGCGAGCTGCCCGATCACGGCGTAGAGATAACGCTTCAGCACACGGCGCAATTCCGGCATCTGATCCAGCTCGCGCACGAACGACGCGGTTTCCATGCACAACGCTTTGCCCGCCCCCTGCACCAGCGCATGCAGCGGCGAAGTGTCCACACCGAGGACCAGCGTGGCCCCCAGCATGCCTTCGTCGCCGACCAGCCCCACTTCCAGACTTTCCTGCCCGTCTATCTTCGACACCAGGGAGATGAAACAACCGGTGGGGAAATAGACCTGGCGCATGGCTTCGTTGGGTTCGGCCAGCACCGCGCCGAAAGCCAGCTCGACCGTTTCGCAGGCCGTCAAAAAGCGCGTCAGGTCCTTTTCCGGCAGGCTCGCAAGCAGGCGATTGTCTGCACGGGCTGAGTGTGTGGGCTGCAAGCAGGCTCTCCTTAAAGTGTTGGAATCCGGCAAGGTCAGGCCGGGCCGGTTTCCGGATGTGCAGGGCACAGCATGGGACCGGCCGCGGTAAAAGTCTGAGCGCCAGCACACAGAAGCCGTCCGCGACCGCGCAAAAAAGAGCCCGGTACGCGACTGGCGCGCCCGGGCCGGGGTACTACGGGCGCCCATCAAAGGGAAGGGAGGAGAAGCGCCCGCAAGCATCATCCCGCGCCGCACACAAGCACTCTGTTCGATATCCCACTTAAGTCAAAAGAAAGATCGGCCCCGAATTCGGAGTAGCATGGCAGCATCAACCGACAGCTCCCGAGGAAAAGCATCCCGTGGCGACCAAGAAAACAAACAAGAGCCCCAAAGCACCCGCCGTCGCAGCGAAGACCGACGCAACGGTGACCGCAAAGAACGAGGAGGGCTTCAACATCGTCGGCATCGGCGCCTCCGCCGGCGGACTGGAAGCCTTCGAGCAATTCTTCCGCAAGATTCCGCCGGATTGCGGCATGGCCTTTGTGCTGGTGTCGCACCTTGATCCGGATCATGGCAGTCTGCTCACCGAGATCCTGCAACGATCGACCACCATGCCGGTGGTCGAAGCGGTAGATCAGGTCAGGGTCGAACCGAACCACGTCTATGTACTGCCGCCCAACCGCGAAATGGCCATCTTCCACGGCGCCCTGCAACTCAACGAACCGGAAATGCCGCGCGGACAGCGCATGGTGATCGACGCCTTCCTGCGCTCGCTGGCCGAAGACCAGGGCGAAAAAGCCATCGGCATCATCCTCTCCGGCACCGGCACCGACGGCACGCTGGGGCTGCGCGCCATCCAGGGCGCGGGCGGCATCACCTTGGTGCAGGAACCGGCCACGGCGAAATACGACGGCATGCCGGTCAGCGCGATCCACGCCGGTTATGCCACTTACACCCTGGCGGTAGAAAAGATGCCGGAACAACTGCTGAGCAATACGCGCCAGTTGAATGTCCAGCAGGAAAAACCGCGGCCGGATACGAACGGCACGAGCGGCCTGAGCCGCATCCTGATGCTGTTGCGCTCCGGCACCGGCAACGACTTCTCGCTGTACAAGAAAAGCACCATCGGCCGCCGCATCGAGCGGCGCATGGCGCAGCACAACATCGAAGACACCGAGATCTACGCGCGCTATCTCAAGGAACATCCGGCCGAAGTGCAGTTGCTGTTCAAGGAACTGCTGATCAATGTCACCAGTTTTTTCCGCGACCCGGAAGCGTTTGTGGCGATGAAGCAGGACATCCTGCCGCTGTTGCTCAAGGACAAGCCGGAAAGCTATGTGTTCCGCGTCTGGGTGGCGGGCTGCGCCACCGGCGAGGAAGCCTATTCCATCGCGATCCTGTTACGCGAACTCATGAACGAAACCGGGCGCGAATTCAAGACCCAGATCTACAGCACCGACCTCGATGACGATGCCATCGCCGTGGCGCGCGCCGGATTCTATCCGCCCAACATCGCGCAGGATGTCACACCGGAACGGCTGCGCCGCTTCTTCATCAAGGAAGATGCGGGCTACCGCGTGAAAAAAGAGATCCGCGAGATGGTGGTGTTCGCCACCCAGAACATCATCAAGGATCCGCCTTTCACCAAGCTCGATCTGCTCAGTTGCCGCAACCTGATGATCTATCTGGAACCGGAGTTGCAGAACCGCGTCATCCCGGCATTCCACTATGCGCTCAAGCCGGGCGGTGTGCTGCTCCTCTCGCCTTCGGAGAGCATCGGCAACCACGTCGAGCTGTTCACCCCGCTCAACCGCAAATGGAAGTTCTACCAGACCAAGCCCTCGATCGCTTCCACCCGCGTGGTGATGTCCAGCGGATTGTCCTGGACCAAAGACAACCCAAGCAAAGGCCCCGACGAAGTGACGACAAAACTCAAAGAAACCGATTTTGCCGAACTGACCCGGCGCGCACTGCTGCAGTCCTATGCCCCGGCTTCGGTGGTGACCAACATCAAGGGCGACATCTTGTTCGTGCATGGCGATACCGGCAAATACCTGCGTCCGGCACCCGGCCAGGCCGGCTTCAATGTGATCGAGATGGCGCGCGAAGGACTGCAACTGGAATTGCGCAGCGCCATCGCGACCGCGACCGAAAAAGGCGTACCGACCCTGAACCGTGAAACCGCCTTCGGCAGCAACGGCGAGAGCCATCGTGTCAGCTTCAGCGTGCGGCCGCTGCCGTTCATCGAGCCCAATCAGGGCTTGCTGCTGGTGAGCTTCCAGGACGTGGCGGGCAGCAAGCCGGAAAAACCGGCCGCACCGGCAAGCAGCAGCAAAGGAAAAACGCCGCGCGGCAAAGCCGCCGCGGTATCGGCGGAACAGCACCGCATCGAGGAACTGGAACGCGACCTTTCCTATACCAAGGAGAACCTGCACGCCACCATCGAGGAACAGCAGGCCTCCAACGAGGAACTCAAGTCCACCAACGAGGAGATGCAATCCACCAACGAGGAACTCCAGTCCACCAATGAAGAACTGGAGACTTCCAAGGAAGAACTGCAATCGGTCAATGAAGAACTGGTGACGGTGAACGCCGAGCTGCAGAACAAGATCGAGCAACTGGCCGGCATGCAGAACGACATGAAGAACCTGCTCGACAACATCAATGTCGGCACCATCTTCCTCAACGACAGCCTGAACATCAAGCGTTTCACGCGCGAGGCGATACGGGTCTACCGCCTGGCCGCCTCGGATGTGGGGCGGCCGCTGGGCGACATCAAGTCGAACATCCGGGATGACGATCTGCTGGACGACGCGCAGGCCGTGCTCGATTCGCTGGTACCGCGCGAGCGCGAGGTAAGCACCGCCGACGGCGAATGGTATCTGGCACGCATCCAGCCCTACCGCACGCTGGACAACATCATCGACGGCGTGGTGCTGACCTTCACCGACATCAGCAAACGCATGCTGGCCGAAACGGCCATGAAGGACGCGCGTGAACTGGCCGAAAGCATCGTCAACACGGTGCGCGAACCGCTGCTCGTGCTGGACAGCACTGCCAAGGTCATCTCGGCAAGCCGCGCGTTCTACGAGAATTTCAAGGTCGCCGCGCAGGACACGGTGGGCCGCCAACTGTACGAACTGGGCAACCGCCAGTGGGACATCCCGAAACTGAAAGCACTGCTGGAAACCGAACTGCCCAACAAGCAGGTGGTCGAGGATTTTGAGGTCGAGCACGACTTCCCCACCATCGGCAAGCGCAGGATGCTGCTCAATGCGCGGCGCATCACCGGCAAGGCGGACGGGGCGCAACTGATCCTGCTGGCGATAGAAGAAATCAAATAAGGGAGTGACAGTCCAGAAAGGAAACACCATGGACGACAAACCGAACGAAGCTGACCCCCTGCGTGCCGAAGCCGAGGCGCGCGTGACACAGACACCGATCAATCTGGTGAACCCGCAGCCAGGCGAGGAGTTGCTGCACAAGTTGCTGCATGAGTTGCGCGTGCACCAGATCGAGCTGGAGATACAGAACGAGGCTCTGCGCCAGACGCAGCTCACGCTGGAAGAATCGCGCGACCGTTATGTGGACCTGTACGACTTCGCCCCCATCGGCTACCTCACGCTCTCGCGCGAGGGCATGATCGCCGAGATCAATCTCACCGGCGCCGATCTGCTGGGTGCGGTGCGCAACAAACTGATCAAGCGGCGCTTCTCGCAGTTCATCGCCGCGGAAGACCGCGATCACTGGTATGTGCATTTTTCCAGCGTGCTGAAACACGAGCAGCGCCAGCAATGCGAGCTGAACCTGCAGCGCGAGGACGGTACGCGATTCCATGCCCGGCTGGATTCGCTCAGGGTGCACTCTTCCCGCAACACTGCCGCATCCGGGCAAGCGGCAGATCTGCCCGTGAAAGACGACGCGATGTTCTCGGTGCGCCTCGCCATCACCGACATTCCCGCACCAAAGAAAGAGGAATAAGCGCCGCTTGTATGTGCGATATCGCACATATCGGACTAAACTACCATGCTATAAAGTCAATCACGACGTAGTCCTTGCAGTCCAACTGCAACTTCTTTGCCGTTGCAACATCGGCATTCCAATCGGCAGCACGCACCGGAGACAAGAAGATGGCCGCTACGTTATCCCCGCTGCAAAGCTCGATCCAGAACCACCTGCTCGCCGCGCTGCCCGAAGATATCTTCGAGCGTATCGCGCCGCATCTGGAACTGATCCCCATGCCGCTCGGCGAAGTGCTGTACGAGTCCGGCGGCCAATTGCATCACGCCTATTTTCCGACCACCGCCATCGTGTCGCTGCACTACGTGATGGAGAACGGTTCCTCGGCCGAGATCGCCGGTGTCGGCAACGACGGCGTGGTCGGCATCTCGCTGTTCATGGGCGGCAACACCACGCCCAGCCGCGCCACCGTGTGCAGCAGCGGCCATGCCTACCGCCTGAAGGCGCGCCTGTTGATGGAAGAATTCAACCGCGCCGGGCCGCTGATGCGTCTGATGCTGCGTTACACCCAGGCCCTGATCACGCAGATGTCGCAGACCGCAGTGTGCAACCGGCACCACTCGATGGAACAGCAGATGTGCCGCTGGCTGCTGTTCACGCTGGACCGCTCGCCCTCGCACGAACTGATCATGACGCAGGAACTGATCGCCAGCATGCTCGGCGTGCGCCGCGAAGGCATCACCGAGACCGCGGGCGATCTGCAGCGCGCCGGGCTGATCAGTTACCGCCGCGGCCACATCACGGTGCAGGACCGGGCCGGACTGGAAGTGCGCGCCTGCGAGTGCTACAACGTGGTCAAGAAGGAATTCCGCCGCTTGCTCAGGGAGTCCTGACGATATGTTGAAGGCGCGATCGGTGTATAAACAATGCAGGCGGAGTACGAATCGCCCCGGGGTTAACCATGCCTGAAGAAAAACACACATCCGATCTTTTCAGCACCGCCGCCGACACAGCGGCAGGCGCCATCGAGGCCAAGCATCAGCGCAACCTGCTGAAGACGGGCGCGCTGCAAAAAGCGATCCTGAACAGCGCCAATTTCTCCAGCATCGCCACCGACGAAAACGGCCTCATCCAGATCTTCAACATCGGCGCCGAACGCATGCTGGGCTACACCGCCGCCGAGGTCCTGAACAAACTCACACCGGCCGACCTCGCGGCTCCCGATGAAGTCATCACGCTCGCAATAGCATTGAGCGTCAAGCACGGCAAGTCTGTGCTGCCGGGCTTCGAGGCCATGGTCTTCAATGCCGCGCGCGGCGTCGAGGATATCTACGAACTGACCTACATCCGCAAGGACGGCACGCGCTTGCCGACCGTGGTGACAGTCACCGCCTTGCGTGATGCGCAAGAGGCCATCATCGGTTATCTGCTGATC
>DMCN01000029.1 GCA_003445795.1 Gallionellaceae bacterium | reverse complement strand
CGCCATCCCCAGCACATAGGCCAGCGACAGCATGAAAGCGTGCATGTGGGTGATCTTGGGGCCGCGGCCGACGATGATGCCGGAGAGTATAGGGATCATCGGGAACACGCAGGGTGTCAGGGCCAACAGCAGGCCGGCGCCGAAGAAGAACGAGACGATCAGCCAGAAATCCCCGTGCTGGAAGAGCCGGGCGATCTGTGTGTTCTCATTGTCCGGCGGGAGCGGCGTCGCCGCGACGGGAGCGGGGGCTGCGCTGATCACGGTCACCAGATCGACGCTCAGCTGTTTTTCGATGGGCGGATAGCACAGGCCCTTGTCGCTGCAGCCCTGATAGGTCGCGTTCAGCAGCAATGGTTTTCCGGCCTCGGCCTTTTCGATCAATATCTCGGCCTGGAAGGACTGGTGGTACACCTCGAGCACGCCGAAGTTGGGGTCGTCCTTGCTCTCGCCCTGCGGCAAGGAGACGCGGGTGATCTTCGCCTTGCCCTGGGCGACACTGAAACCGACCTTGTCGCGGTACAGGTAATAGCCGGGAGTGATGCGGAAGCTGGCGATCAGCTTGTGCTGGTCGACCGCGTGTATCTCCAGCCCGAAAGCCTGGTCGGCCGGCAGGAAAGTCGATTTCTTGCTGCCGAAGGAAAGCAGATCGGCTTGCACCAGCGGCGCAAGGCTCAGCAGCAACAACAGGGAAAGTAGGCGTCGTATCATTTTTCTTTCTTCGAGATGGTTTCCTGTGCGACCCAGTCCAGATATTCCGGCAAACCCGCCGTCACAGGCACGGCGATGAGTTCCGGCAGTTCATAAGGATGCAACTTGCGCAACGCGGCTTCCAGTCGCGGATAAGCCGCGCGCGTCGTCTTGATCAGCAACGGCACTTCGTCGGTGTGGTTGAGCTTGCCTTCCCAGCGATAGACCGAAGTGCATCCGGCCAGGATGTTGACGCAGGCCGCGACACCTTCTGTGACCAGCGCATCGGCGATGCGTTCCGCGGTCGCGCGGTCCGGCAGGTTGCTGATGACCATGATGACTTCGGGTGCACTCATCTCGCCCCCGTCCGTGCGCAGCGCACGCCGAGTTGCAGCAGTTCGTCCCACACGTCGCCCTGGCGCAGGCCTTTCACCAGCCGGTCGATCTGTGCGGCCTGGCGCAATGCGCGTTCGGCGAAGGTCGGTGTGAAGCGGCGCACCGCGCGCTCAACCAACTTCTGGCGCACACCCCACACGCGCGCATCGCGCAGCGCACCGGAAAGGTTGCCGTTCTGCTGCATGGCGCGCGAGACCTTGGCCAGCGTACGGATGTCTTCCGCCACTGCCCACAGGATCAATACCGTCGCCGTGCCTTCGGCGCGCAAGCCGTCGAGAATGCGCGCATAGCGCTCGGCATCGCCGGCCAGCATCGCCTCGGAAAGTTTGAACACATCGTAGCGCGCCACGTCCATCACCGAATCTTTCACCTGGTCGAAAGACAGCGGCCCGGCGGGGAACAGCAATGCGAGTTTCTGTATCTCCTGGAATGCGGCGAGCAGGTTGCCTTCCACGCGCTGCGCCAGGAAGGTGAGCGTGTCGGCATCGGCAGACTGGTTCTGCCGCTTCAGCCGGGCGGCGATCCACGCGGGCAGGGCGGCGAGCTGGATTTCGTCCGCGCTGACGACGGTGGCGTGCTGCTCCAGCGCGGTGAACCATTTGCTCTTCATCGCCGTGCCATCGAGGCGCGGCAGCGAGATCAGGGTGAGCGTGTCAGCGTTGAGGTTCCCGCAATGTTCCTGCAGTGCCTGAGCGCCTTCCACGCCGGGTTTGCCGGACGGGATGCGCAGGTCGATGACCTTGCGGTCGGCGAACAGCGACATGCTTTGCGCGCTGTTGCGCAACTCGGTCCACTTGAAACCCTGCTCGGCGATGAGTGTCTCGCGTTCGGTGAAGCCCGCCGCGCGTGCGGCCGCGCGGATGGCATCGGCGGCCTCGATGGCGAGCAGCAGCGCCTCGCCGTGGATCACATACAGCGACCCCAGGCCTTTGGCCAGATGCTGCGGCAGATCTTCGCTCGATATCCTCATGGGACTACAGTTGCGGCTTGGCCCGGCTCAAACGGCGCATGGCCTGGGCCACCGCGTCGACGCGCATATCTTTATAGAGCAGCGACTCTTCCTGTTCCTTGGCGAACACTTGTTCATCGTCGTAAGGCAGAATACGCGACAGCACTATTTCTTCCGATTGCAGCCAGTCGTTCTGCTGGCTGTCGTAGGCGCGTAACGAGACGCGGTAGAACAACTGGTATTCCTTGACGCGGCCGCTGCCGGAAAGCGACAGGATCTGTTTGGCGGTTTGCTCGGAGACGACCTCCAGCACCAGTTCAGCCTGGTCGGGTTTTTCGGTCATGGTCACCTTGCTGGATGTCAGCGCACGGCGCAGGTCGGACACGAATGGAGTCTCGCCTGATCTCTTCAGGTACAGCGACTTGAAGGCGAACTGCATGCCCTTGAGATCGCTGCCGCGCAGATGGAAGCCGCAAGCGGCCAGCGACAGCGTCGCGGCGAGTAACAGCAGTCGTGTCGTATTCGTCATCAGATCACCACGTTGACCAGTCGGCCCGGCACGACGATGATCTTCTTCGCCGTCCCGCCCGCGAGCTGTTTCTGCACCGCCTCATGCGCCAGCGCCAACTGCTCGATGGTCGCCTTGTCGGCATCCTTGGATACGCGCAGGTTGCCGCGCAGCTTGCCGTTCACCTGGATCACCAACTCGATCTCGTCTTGCACCAGTGCGGCCGGATCGGCTTGGGGGAATCCCTGGTCGATCAGTTTGCTGCCGGGACGCAGTGCCGTCCACAGCGATTCGGCGATGTGAGGGGCGATGGGAGAAAGCAGCAGCACCGCGTTCTCCAGCACTTCCTGCGCCACGCTGCGCGCCGCGGGGCTGTCCTCGTCGAACTTGCCCAGGGCATTGAGCAACTCCATGGTCGCCGCGATGGCGGTGTTGAACGTCTTGCGGCGACCGTAGTCGTCGTCGATCTTCTGGATGGTCTGGTGCAATTGCAGGCGCATGGCCTTGGCATTCGCGCTCAACTCGCCCTCGCGGTACGCCGTCACCACGCCTTTCTCGACATGGTCATGCACCGCTTTCCACACTCGCTTGAGGAAGCGGAACGAACCTTCAACGCCCGCGTCGGACCACTCCAGTTGCTGATCGGGCGGTGCGGCGAACATCATGAAGAGGCGCGCGGTGTCTGCGCCGTAAGCATCGATGATTGCCTGCGGGTCGACGCCGTTGTTCTTGGACTTAGACATCTTCTCGGTGCCGCCGATGATGACGGGCTGGCCGTCGGCCTTCAGTTTGGCACCGATGGGGCGCGCCTTGGCATCGACTTCCACATCCACGTCGGCCGGGTTGATCCACAACTTCTTGCCGTTGGGCTCTTCGCGGTAGAACGTCGGTGCAACCACCATGCCCTGCGTGAGCAGGTTCTTGAACGGTTCGTTGCCCTGTACCAAGCCTTCGTCGCGCATCAGTTTGTGGAAGAAACGCGCATACAGCAGGTGCAGGATCGCGTGCTCGATGCCGCCGATGTACTGGTCCACCGGCAGCCANNGTGTCCATGGTGTCGGTCTCGCGGCGAGCTTTGCCACCGCATTGCGGGCAGGTGCATTCATAGAATTCCGGCATCTTCGCCAGCGGCGAACCGGCACCGTCCGGCACCACGTTCTCCGGCAGCTTCACCGGCAGTTGGTCATCCGGCACCGATACGTCGCCGCAAGTCGGGCAGTGGATGATGGGGATGGGGCAGCCCCAGTAGCGCTGGCGCGAGATGCCCCAGTCGCGCAGGCGGAACTGCACTTTCTTTTCGCCCAGGCCTTTGGCGTTGAGGTCGGCAGCGATGGCATCCACGGCTTGTGTGTAGGCTAGGCCGTCGTACTTGCCCGAATCCACGCACACACCGTTCTCCTTGTCGCCGTACCACTCCTGCCAGGCCGCGTCGCTGAACTCTTGGCCTTTGATGCCGATGGATTGTTTGATCGGCAACCGGTATTTCTTGGCGAAACCAAAATCTCGCTCGTCATGCGCCGGGACGGCCATCACCGCGCCTTCGCCGTAACCCATCAGCACATAGTTGCCGACCCACACCGGCACCTGTTCGCCGGTGAGCGGATGCGTCACCGAGATATCGGTGGGCATGCCCTTCTTTTCCATGGTGGCGATGTCGGCCTCGGCTACGCCGCCGTGCTTGCATTCTTCGACGAAGGTGGCGAGTGCCGGGTTCTTCTTGGCCGCATAGGTCGCCAGCGGGTGTTCAGCGGCAACAGCGACGAAGGTCACGCCCATGATGGTGTCGGCGCGCGTGGTGTAGACCCACAGTTTGTCCTGCTTGCCATCCAGTTCATACGGGAAGGCGAAACGCACGCCGTAGCTTTTGCCGATCCAGTTGGCCTGCATGGTCTTCACCTGCTCCGGCCAGCCGGAGAGGGTATCGAGATCTTTGAGCAGTTCGTCGGCATATTGCGTGATGCGGAAGAAATACATCGGGATGTCGCGCTTCTCGACGATGGCGCCGGAGCGCCAGCCGCGGCCGTCGATGACCTGCTCGTTGGCCAGCACGGTATTGTCCACCGGGTCCCAGTTCACCACGGCGGTCTTTTTGTAGATCACGCCCTTCTTGAACAGGCGCGTGAACAGCCATTGCTCCCAGCGGTAGTAGTCGGGCTTGCAGGTGGTCACTTCGCGCGACCAGTCCACGCCCAGCCCTAGCGACTTTAACTGCTGCTTCATGTATTCGATGTTGGAATAGGTCCACGCGGCGGGCGGCACGTTGTTGGCCATCGCGGCATTTTCGGCAGGCAGGCCGAACGCGTCCCAGCCCATCGGCTGCATCACGTTGTAGCCCTTCATCTGGTGGTAGCGCGAGAGCACGTCGCCGATGGTGTAGTTGCGCACNNGGGTAGGGGAACATCGACAGGCAGTAGTATTTCGGTTTCGGACTGTCTTCCTTGGCGCGGAATACCTGTGCGGCGTCCCATTGCTGTTGTGCAGCGGCTTCGATGTCTTTGGGTGAATAGTTTGATTGCATGTTTCGGGGGTCGACTGCGTAAATTTGCGGGTTCGGCATTATAGCGGCAACATGGGGCCCTCGCGCACGCAAGGAAAAGGGGAGCGGACATGAACAAATCGATAGGAATCCTGTTGCTGCTGGCCGCCACATCGGTCGGGGCCGAACCGGATGCACTGGTCCAGGCCGTGCAGATGCCGGCCTAGTTGCAGCGCGGGGCCAGCACCGTTCCGCTACGCGTCGGCTCGGAACTGCGCAACGGCGACAAACTCGTCACCGGCGCGAACGCGCGCATCTACGTACAGACCGCCGACGGCAGCACGGTGAAGTTGGGCGAGAACGCCACGCTGAAGCTGGAAGGGTTGTCGCAAAAGCGCGAGGAACAGTCACTGTTCAATGCCGTGCTGGATGTGGCCAAGGGTGCCTTCCGTTTCACCACCTCCGGCCTCGCCAAACTGAAGGGACGCGATGTGACCGTCAGGGTCGCCGGTGCGACGATAGGCATACGCGGGACCGACGTGTGGGGCAAGGACGGCAACGAGCAGGGTGTGGTGTGCCTGATCGAGGGCAAGATCGACGTGACCGGGGTGGACAACAGGCAATTCGTCATGGATCAGCCGCTGTCGTTCTACAAGATGCCCAAGGGCGCGGCACCGCTGCCGGTGGCGCCGGTCGAGATGGAACAGCTGAAGAAATGGGCGGTTGAGACAGATATCGCCGGGCCCGCGATGCATTCCGGTGGCAAGTGGAAAGTGGAACTGCTCACCCTCGCCGAAGAACGCGCCGCGCTGGCGGCATATGATCAATGGCGCGATGCCGGCTACGATGTGCGTCTGAAGCCGGTCGCGAGCGCGGATGGCTGGGCATATACGCTGCGCATCCATGGGCTTGCCAGCCGGAGCGAAGCGGAAAAGCTTGCGGCGCAACTGAAAGGTATGCTGGGGGCGGACAGTCCGGGCGTTTCGAGATAACCCGGAAGGGCTGTTAGCGGCATTGCGGGGGTTCTGCTAAAATCGCCGTCCAAAAATTATATTCATTATTAATTTTCTAACTTAAATTGCTCAGGAGAGTGGCATATGTCCCGTAAACACCCAGTTATCGCCGTTACCGGCTCGTCCGGTGCCGGCACCACCACCGTCAAGCGTGCGTTCGAGAATATCTTCCGCCGCGAGAAGATCAGCGCAGCCGTCGTCGAAGGCGACAGCCTGCACAGTCTGGATCGCATGGCGTTCCGCGCTGCCGCTGCCGAGGCCGCCAAAGCCGGCAACCATTCGTTCAGTCACTTCGGCCCGGATGCCAACCACTTCGACAAGATCGAGGAGATGTTCAAGCAGTATGGCGATACCGGCATGTGCAAGCGCCGTTTCTATGTGCACAGCGATGTCGAAGCCGCCGATCACAACAAGCATTTCAACCTGACCGATCTCAAGCCCGGTCTGTTCACGCCGTGGGAAGATATCGAGGCCGATACCGACTTGTTGTTCTATGAAGGCCTGCACGGTCTGGCAACCAATGAAGCCAAGGGCGTCGACGCCGGTCGTTACGTCGACCTCGGCATCGGCGTGGTGCCGGTGGTCAACCTCGAGTGGATCCAGAAGATCCACCGCGACAAGGCCGAGCGCGGCTATTCCGCCGAAGCGACAGTGGATACCATCCTGCGCCGTATGCCCGACTACATCAAGTACATCACCCCGCAGTTCTCGCGCACGCACATCAACTTCCAGCGCGTGGCTACGGTGGATACTTCCAACCCCTTCATCGCGCGCGATATCCCGACGCCGGACGAAAGCTTCGTGGTCATTCGCTTCCGCGATCCCAAGGGCGTGGACTTCCCTTACTACCTGCAGATGATCCCCAACTCGTTCATGTCCCGCGCCAACACCCTGGTGGTGCCCGGCGGCAAGATGAGCCATGCGATGGAGATCATCCTGTCGCCGATCATGCACGACATGATTCAGAACAAGAAGAAGTAGGACTTGCGGTAAACAACGGAACGGGGAAGCGGAGACGCTTCCCCGTTTTGCTTTGTACAATGGGCACAGGAGGCAATGATGGCAGACAACGATTTTGACCGGATCAAAAAGCAGGTGCGCGAGTTCGTGCAGGAACGCGACTGGGACCAGTTCCATTCGCCCAAGAACCTCTCCATGGCGCTCATCGTCGAGGCCGCCGAGATGGTGGAGCATTTCCAGTGGCTGACCGAAGAACAGAGCAGCAATCTGCCGCCCGAGAAACTGGCCGAAGTCGAACAGGAACTTGCCGACATTCAGGTCTACCTCATCAGCCTGGCGGAGAAACTGAAGCTGGACATCATCGCCGCCGTGGACAAGAAGCTGGTGTTGAACGCCGCAAAATATCCGGCGGACCAGGTGCGCGGCAGCTCGAAGAAATACACGGAATACAAGAATCGAAGCTAAAGAAGAGATGCTGTCGTGTGGGATAATCCGCACATGAATCCCACCCTGCTTTCCGGTCTCAATCCCGAACAACGCGCCGCCGTCGAACTCCCAGCCCAGTCCGCATTGATCCTGGCCGGAGCAGGCAGCGGCAAGACGCGCGTGCTGACCACGCGCATCGCATATCTCATCAGTACCGGGCAGGTCAGCCCGCACTGCATCCTCGCGGTGACCTTCACCAACAAGGCGGCCAAGGAGATGGTCACGCGCTTGTCGGCGATGCTGCCGATCAACACGCGCGGCATGTGGATAGGCACCTTCCACGGCCTGTGCAACCGCATGCTGCGCGCGCACTACCGAGAGGCGAACCTGCCGCAGACCTTCCAGATCCTCGATTCCGGCGACCAGCTCTCTGCCATCAAGCGACTGATGAAGGCGATGAACGTGGACGACGAGAAATACCCGCCGCGCGAGATGCAGAACTTCATCAGCGGTCGCAAGGAAGAAGGATTGCGCGCGCACGAGGTGGAAGCCTACGACCCGTACACGCGGCGCAAGGTGGAAGTGTTCGCCGAATACGACGCGCAATGCCAGCGCGAAGGCGTGGTGGATTTTTCCGAACTGCTGCTGCGCTGTTACGAGCTGTTGTCGAGAAATGCCGCGTTGCGCGAACACTATCAGGAGCGCTTCAAGCACATCCTGGTGGACGAGTTCCAGGACACCAACCCGCTGCAGTACCGCTGGCTGAAGCTGCTGGCCGGGCAGAACAACGCACTCTTTGCGGTGGGCGACGACGACCAGTCCATCTACGCCTTCCGCGGTGCGAACGTCGGCAACATGCAGGAGCTGTTGCGCGACTTCCATGTCGAGAACGTCATCAAGCTGGAGCAGAACTACCGCTCGCACGGCAACATACTCGAAGCCGCCAACGCGCTCATTCAAAACAACCGCAACCGCCTCGGCAAGAACCTGTGGACCGATGCGGACAAGGGCGAGCAGATCCGCGTGTACGAGGCGGGTACCGATGTGGACGAGGCGGCCTTCATCGTCGACGAGATCAAACAGCTCAACCGCGAGGGCGTGCGGCTTTCCGAGATGGCGCTGCTGTACCGCTCCAACGCCCAGTCGCGCGTGCTGGAACATTCACTGGTGTCCGGCGGATTGTCGTACCGCGTGTACGGCGGTCTGCGCTTCTTCGAGCGGCAGGAGATCAAGCACACGATGGCTTATCTGCGTCTGATGGAGAACACCGACGACGACAACGCGCTGCTGCGCATCATCAACTTCCCCACGCGCGGCATCGGCGCGCGCAGCATCGAGCAGTTGCAGGAATCCGCCAAGATGAACAACACGACGCTGTGGGATGCGGCGGCGCGCGCGGGTGGCAAGGTTACCGCCTTCGTCGGACTGATCGAATCCCTGCGCAACGGCACGCAGAACCTGCCGCTGCCCGAGATCGTCGAGCATGTGCTGCAGCACAGCGGGCTGGTCACGCACTATGAGACCGAGAAGGCCTCGGTCTCGAAGCGGCGCGAGGCGGAAGAGCGGCTGGAGAACCTCAACGAACTCATCAACTCGGCGACGCTGTTCGTGCACGAGAACGAGGACGACAGCCTCACCGCCTTTCTCACCCACGCCACGCTGGAGTCGGGCGAACACCAGGCGGGCGACAGCGAGGACGCGCTGCATCTGATGACCGTGCATTCGGCCAAGGGCCTGGAGTTCCATACCGTGTTCATCACCGGGCTGGAAGAGAGCCTGTTCCCGCACCAGAACAGCATAGACAACGGCGACCTCGACGAGGAACGCCGCCTGATGTACGTGGCGATCACGCGCGCGCGCCGCCGCCTGTACCTCACCTTCGCGCAGAGCCGCATGCTGCACGGGCAGACGCACTACAGTACGGCGTCGAGTTTCCTGCGCGAACTGCCGGAAGAATTGCTGCACTGGCTGACGCCGCGGGTGAGCGCGCGCAAGACTTTCCATACCAGCGCTTACGAGACCAGCAGCTACGCCAAGGCATTCGCTGCCAGTCCGGCTGCGCCCATACCGCATGTTTCGCCCGATTCGATATGGCGCATCGGCCAGCGCGTGTTTCACCAGAAATTCGGCGAGGGTGTGGTGACGGACACCGAAGGCGGCGGCAGCGACGGCCGCGTTCAGGTCAATTTCAAACGCGCGGGCAGCAAGTGGCTTGCGCTCGAATATGCCAAGCTCACTGCCATCTGATGCCGTTGCCGACGAGCGCCTGCGTCTGCTGGTTGAGAGCTACCACAGGCTGACGGGAAAACATCTGCTCGAAGGTGTGCCTGTGGATATCGCCGCTTTGCGCATCGCCGTGTGGAACGCGCCGCGCGCCATCGTGGCGCACGGCACCGAAGACGATCCGCTCTTCTTTTACGGCAACCGTCTGGCGCTGCAGTTGTTCGAGATGAGTTTCGCGGAATTCACGCAGCTGCCTTCGCGCCTTTCCGCCGAGCCACTGGCGCAGGAGGCGCGTGAGAAACTGCTGGCGAAGGTCACGCAGCAGGGCTATGTCGACAACTACTCGGGCTTGCGCATCGCCGGCAGCGGCAGGCGCTTCATGATCACGGACTGCACGGTGTGGAATCTCGCCGAGGAACAGGGCGGCTATCACGGTCAGGCGGCGGTGTTCGTCGCTGCGCCTTGAAGTATTGGAAACAGTAAGGCAAGACTCGATCAATCAACGGAGGAACGAATCATGAGCAAATCATTCAAGGAACTCATCCAGCACCTGAATCCGCCACTGGCGACTTTCCGCAAGGAAGCGGCGGCCACCATGACCGGTTTCGACGCGATGTCGAAGGCGGCGATGACTGCGGGTGTGGTCTCGGCGCTGGACAAGGAACTGATCGCCACCGCCATCGCTGTGGCAACGCGTTGCGAAGGCTGCATCGCCTACCACGTGCGGACGCTGGTGCGGCTGGGCGCCACCCGCGAACAGCTCAACGAGATGCTGGCTGTCGCGGTGTACATGGGCGGCGGTCCCTCGCTGATGTATGCGGGCGAGGTGATGCACGCCTTTGAGGAATTCTCCCAGCCGACCGCTTAGGCGGCAGGTGCCGGGAACTTGGCGGCCAGTTTGTCCGGCACTTCGCGTTTCGCGGCCTGGGCAAAGGAGCCGAATTCCATCACCGCGGTGACCAACACCATGATCACCGTCGGCATCAGCGCGACGCGCGTGAGTGCGGTCCAGATGATGTGGCTCATGTTGTGGTCCTTGGTCGAGATGCTGATCAGCCAGGCCAGGAAGATCAGTGTCGCCGAGACTGCATAAGCCAGCATCAGCAGCTTGCAACGCCCGAAGCTGATCTTCCAGTGCATGTCCACGAACCAGGTGGTGGTCTTCTTGCTGCGCAGATATATCCACGCGATGAGCGCCCCCGAGCAGAGCAGCGGGATGAGCAAACCCACCATGCCTATCTTCAACGCCAGTATCGCGGGCGTCATCAGCAGATCGAACAGGAATACGCCCGAGATGAACAGGTTGTGGGGGGCTTGCGCTTTCTTGACTTCCTCCGGTGTGGCATTTTCGTAACGCATGATGAAGCTCCAATATTATTGAGAAACTGGTGTCTCCTCGGCGATCTCATCGGGGAGAGGAAAGATGTCGCTGTAGCACGCGTAGAGCGAGGTGACCATCACCGGGATCAGAATGATCCAGCCCAGCATCATGGGCACTGTCGCGACGATCGCAAGCAAAATGAACACCAGACCGTAGACGAACATCGCGCCGATGTTGCGGAAGAAGGCGCGCAGGCTGAGTTTCATCGCCTCGAAAGGCGAGAGACGGTTGAAGTACACCAGCATGGGCGCGAACTGCGCCGCCATCATCAGCAGCGAGAACAGAACGATGCCGACCAGTATCGCGATTCCGGCACCGGCAACGGCGTCAACGATCACCTGCTGGTCCTGCGGCGGTACATCGCTGGTGATAATGCCGATCAGCGCCGAAGCGCCCATGCCGATCATCAGCCCCAGGATGATGAACTGTCCAAGCAGTGTCAGGCCGCCCACGGTGACCAGCTGCGTTGTGAATTGGCGGAAGCCGCTGAACAGGTGCGCGAGTTCAAGCTCCTCGCCACGGTCCAATGCGCGGCAGCCCGACATCAGTCCCGCCATGACGACCGGTCCGAGCAGCGTCGCCAGGGGTTGGCCCACGGTCGGGATGGATGACAGCAGCACGGCGCCGCCAAAGGCGATCAGCAGCAATACCAGCCACAGCACGGGCGACTTGGTGAACAATGCCCAGCCCTGTTTGATCCATATCCATCCGCGTTCTGCTGCTACATGGTTCGCTTCCATGGTTCCTCCTTATAGCCAGACAGGCTGGGTTGTTGCGATGTGGTTCTGCAGGATACGTTTGAAATGCTCCGGGTCGTGCGGTTTCACCATTTCCGCATCGCGCGGCAGGTGCAGGTCGTACAGGCGCGAGATCCAGAAACGCAACGCCGCCACGCGCAGGGCCAGCGGCCACACTTCGGTCTCCTTTGCGGTGAACGGCCGAGCGCTGTGGTAGGCGCGCAGCATGGCGCGTGTGCGTTCCGCATCCAGTTTGCGGTCTGCACCCATGCACCAGTCGTTCACGGTGATGGCCACGTCATAGAGCAGGTTGCCGGTGCAGGCGAAATAGAAATCGATCAGGCCGCCGACGCGCTCGTCTTCCATCAGCACGTTGTCGCGGAACAGGTCGGCATGGACGACACCGCGCGGGATATCGGTCAGTGTGTTCTTGGCATGCAGCTCGACCTCGCTCTCCAGCAGCGCTGCATCCTGCGGGGAAAGGAATTTCTTCACCTGCTGCGATGCCTCGAAACGCCATGCCGCGCCACGCGGGTTGAGCATGACATCGCCAAAGCTCTGTCCGGCGCTGTGCATCTGCCCCAGCATCGCGCCGACCGCCGCGCACTGCGCCGCGGTCGGTTGCGTGACGGACTTGCCGGACAGACGGCTGACGATACAGGCGGGCTTGCCGTTCAGCTCGCCAAGAAAACGGTTGTGGCGGTCCGCCACCGGCGCCGGGCAGGGGATGCCGTGACGCGCGAGGTGCGACATCAGGTTGAGATAGAACGGCAGATCGTCGGCAGTGAGCTTCTCGAACAGCGTCAGCACGAAACGGCCGTTGCCGGTGGTGACGAAATAATTGGTGTTCTCGATACCGGCGGGGATACCTTGCAGTTCGAGCAACTCACCCAGCGAGTAATTGGCGAGCCAGGCGGTGATGTCCGCCTCGGAAACACTTGTGAATACAGCCATGCAGCTTCTCGATCAAAAACGTTTGATGATCCAGCGCGGTACGCGCAGGCCGGAGTCCATGCTTTCCTGGCGCGCGAACTTGCCGTCGCCCTTGTCGTCCACCAGATAATAAGGTGCGCCGATCTTGGGAATGACTTTGATCATGTAGAGCTTGCCGTTGGCGCGATACTCCTCCACGGTCAGGTCGGCCTGCTTGGTGATGGTCACCTGCGGCGCATCGAGGTCCTCGTCCGCACTCATCGGCGGCGGGGGCGGCGGCTCCATCCTGGCGGGCGAGTCCGGCTGTGCGGCAAAAGCGCTGCAGCTCAGGCAGAGCAGGGCGAAAAATGAGATGGGGCGCATGATGTTTTCCGGTTGGAATGGATAGGGGGATTCTATCTGATAAGTATCAGAGATTGAGTTGCAACTCGCGTTCCGCGGCGGAAGGCTCGAAACCGCGCGTCTCGTAGTGTTTGAAGATGGCGTCGACCACCTGCTCCGGGTCGTCGAGCACCTTGATCAGTTCCAGGTCATTGGCGCCGATCATCTTTTCTTCCAGCAGACTGGATTTGATCCAATCCACCATCCCGCCCCAGAACTTGCTGCCGACCAGAATGATGGGCATCTTGCGTGTCTTGCCGGTCTGTACCAGCGTCAGCGCCTCCATCAATTCGTCCAGCGTGCCAAAGCCGCCTGGCATCACCACGTAGGCGCTGGCGAACTTCACGAACATCACCTTGCGCGTGAAGAAATGATGGAAGGTCTGGCTGATGTTCTGGTAGGGATTGTTGTGCTGCTCGTGCGGCAACTGGATGTTGAGGCCAACGCTGGGCGACTTGCCGTAGAACGCGCCCTTGTTGGCCGCTTCCATGATGCCGGGACCGCCGCCCGAGATGACCGCGAAACCGGCATCGGAGAGCAGGCGCGCAATCTCCTCGGTGAGCTTGTAATAGGGATGGTCGTGCGGCGTGCGCGCGCTGCCGAAGATGCTGACTGCCGGGTGGATATTGTTCAGACGTTCGGTCGCCGAGACGAATTCTGACATAATGCCGAACACCCGCCAGGACTCCTTCGAATGCATCAATTCCGGCGATTGCGCGGGCGGAAGTTTCATATCGTTGTTCATCTCGGACCTCTAAAAGAATGAAGACTCTATTGCTGGTAGACGGTTCGTCATATTTATATCGCGCATTCCACGCCATGCCGGACTTGCGCAGCCCGCAGGGGGAGCCCACCGGAGCCATTCAGGGGGTGCTCAACATGCTGCGCCGCCTGCGCGCCGATTACCCGGCGGATTATAGCGCCTGCGTGTTCGATGCAAAGGGCAAAACGTTCCGCGACGACTGGTATCCCGAATACAAAGCCAACCGCCCATCGATGCCGGACGACCTGCGCGCGCAGGTCGAACCGCTGCACGAACTGGTGGCCGCAGCGGGTTGGAACATCCTGATGATTGACGGGGTCGAGGCGGACGACGTCATCGGCACCCTGGCGCGGCAAGCCTCGCACAACGGCGCGCGCTGCATCATCTCCACCGGAGACAAGGATCTCACCCAGCTGGTGGACGACAAAGTGCTGTGGGTCAATACCATGAGCGAAGAGAAGCTCGATGTCGCGGGCGTCACCGCCAAGTTCGGCGTCCCGCCCGAGCGCATCGTCGATTACCTCGCGCTGGTCGGCGACACGGTCGACAACGTGCCCGGCGTGAACAAATGCGGACCCAAGACCGCCGTCAAATGGCTCGCCGAATACGGCACGCTCGACAACCTGGTCGCGCATGCCGCCGAAGTGAAAGGCGCGGTCGGTGAAAACCTGCGCAGCGCGCTGGAATGGCTGCCCATGGGCAAGCAACTGGTCACAGTGAAATGCGATGTGCCGCTGGACAAACGCTTCGACGAACTGGTCGCACCCGCCCCCGATACCGAAAAACTGAAAGCCCTGTACGAACGCTTCGGCTTCCGCAGCCTGATGCGCGAACTCACGGGTGAAGCGCCCGCAAAGAAAGAGCGTGCATCTGTCACTGTGGACCAGCGCCAATTCGAACAGGCCGCTTTGCCCTCCACCGTCAACGACACCTCCAACTACGAAGCCATCCTCACCGACGCCCAGCTTGATACCTGGCTGGAGAAACTGATGGCCGCACCGCTGGTGAGCATCGACACCGAAACCACCGGTCTGGACGAAATGACCGCGCAACTGGTCGGCATCTCCTTCAGTATCGAGGCACACCAGGCTGCCTATCTGCCGCTGGCGCACCATTATCCCGGCGCACCCGACCAACTCGGTCGCGACCATGCATTAAAGAAACTCAAGCACTGGCTCGAAAGTCCAACCCACAAGAAACTCGGCCAGAACCTCAAATACGACCAGCACATCTTCGCCAATCACGGCATCGCCTTCGCGGGCATCGCCGAAGACACACTGCTGCAATCCTATGTGCTCGAATCACACAAACCCCACGAGATGGGCAACCTCGCCTTGCGCCATCTGGGCCTGTCGACCGTCAGCTACACCGATGTGGTGGGCAAGGGCGCCAAGCAGATCGGCTTCGACCAGGTCGATCTGGAAACGGCGACGAGATATGCGGCGGAAGATGCCGACATTACCCTGCAACTGCACCAGACCCTGTCGCCGCAACTGCAAGGCAAACTGGCCGAGGTCTATCGAGATATCGAGATGCCTGTGCGCGAAGTGCTGTTCAAGATGGAGCGCAACGGCGTGCTCATCGACAGCACCATGCTGGGAAGACAAAGCCATGAACTGGGCGAGAAAATCATGACTATCGAGAAACAGGCATACGAGCTGGCCGGCCAGCCGTTCAACCTGGCCTCGCCCAAGCAGTTGCAGGAGATCCTGTTCGACAAACTCGGCATCCCCTCGAAGAAAAAAACCGCGACCGGCTCACGCTCCACCGACGAAGAAGTGCTGCAGGAACTCGCCCTCGATTACCCATTGCCAAAGATACTGCTTGAGCATCGCGGCATGGCCAAACTCAAATCCACCTACACCGACAAACTGCCGCAGATGGTGAACGCCAAGACCGGCCGCGTGCACACCAGCTACTCGCAGGCGGTCGCTGTCACCGGGCGACTCGCCTCCAGCGATCCCAACCTGCAGAACATCCCCATCCGCACCCCCGAAGGTCGCCGCATCCGCGAAGCCTTCATCGCGCCGCAAGGCAGCCGCATCGTCTCCGCCGACTATTCGCAGATCGAACTGCGCATCATGGCGCACCTTTCCGGCGACGAAGGACTGCTCAAAGCCTTCGCCGCCGGCGAAGACATCCACCGCGCCACCGCCGCCGAAGTGTTCAATGTCGCACTCGATGCCGTGAGCAGCGAACAGCGCCGCTACGCCAAGGTCATCAACTTCGGCCTCATCTACGGCATGTCCGCGTACGGATTGGCCAGCCAACTCAACATCGAGAACAGCGCCGCCAAGCAATACATCGACCTCTACTTCGCCCGCTACCCCGGCGTGAAGCACTACATGGACAGCACGCGCGAACAGGCCAAGGCACAGGGCTTCGTCGAGACCTGGTTCGGCCGCCGCCTGTGGTTGCCGGAGATCAACGGTGCCAACGGTATGCGCCGTCAGGCCGCCGAGCGTGCGGCTATCAATGCGCCGATGCAGGGAACTGCGGCCGACCTGATCAAGCTCGCGATGATTGCGGTGCAGGATTGGCTGGAGAAAGAGAAGTTACAAACCAAGCTCATCATGCAGGTGCATGACGAACTGGTGCTGGAAGTGCCGCAGGGTGAATTGGCTCTCGTTAAAGAGAAGGTGCGGGAGTTGATGTGCAATGTCGCAGAGTTGAAAGTGCCGCTGGAAGTGGGGTTGGGTGAAGGCGGAAATTGGGATGAGGCGCACTAAGTAATCTATTGCCCGTTCGTCCTGAGCCTGTCGAAGGGTGAACGGATTCAGCGCGCATTCCTCAATTCAAACCCAACACCGTCGGGGGTAGCCCGACAGCTAGTCACTTTCTTTTGCTTCGCCAAAAAGAAAGTA
>DMCN01000012.1 GCA_003445795.1 Gallionellaceae bacterium | reverse complement strand
GGCCTTGAGCAGGGTGTACATCTGACGGCTGAACAGCATCAGCTCCAGCGTGTCGACCTTCTTCTCGGTCGAAAGCTTTTTCCACAGACTGATCTCCGGATTGCTGCCGCTACGAACCGCCTGCGAGGTGAGTTTGATCTCGGTCGGTGTGATACCGGTGTTCAACAGTTGGTCGGCGATGACACCGCTGTCCGCGCCTTCCAGCGAACCCTGCACCAGTTCACCCCGCGCGCTTCTTCCCTTGTAGGCGAATACCGGCATCAGTCTTCCACTTGGTTGCTGATGCGCATCACCTCGGCGACCGAGGTGCGGCCCAGCTTCATCTCGCGCAGCGCGGCATCGAGCAGTGTCTTGCCTTTGAGGTGTTCGCGCGCGGCCTGCATGAANNCAGCATCTCGTACACGCCCATGCGCCCGTGGTAGCCCGTGCCGTTGCAATGCGAGCAGCCACGACCATGCAACAACGTTCCCCAGTCGCCCGGGGTGACACCTTCCGCTTCCAGCCATTCGGCTTCCTGCGGTGTGGGCACATGCGTCTCGCTGCAACTCTCGCAGACGCGGCGCAGCAAGCGTTGCGCCAGCACAGCCTGCACCGACGAAGCCACCATGTATTTCGGTGCGCCCATGTCGACCAGACGGAACAGGGTACCGGCGGTGTCGCGCGTGTGCAGCGTGGAGAACACCAGGNNACCTGCACCTGGTTGATGCCGGGCAGACGGTATTCCACCGGATCTTCCACAGTGATGATCTTCTGGTCGATGGTGTTGATCTCGGCCAAACCCGCATACAGTGTCGTCGTCTTGCCGGAACCGGTCGGGCCGGTGACCAGCACCATGCCATTGCTGCGCTGGATAATCTCGCGGAAGCGCTTGAGCATGTCCGCGGGCATGCCGAGCTTGTCCAGCGTGAGGAAGCTGCCGCTCTGGTTGAGCAGACGCATCACCACCGATTCGCCGTATTGCGTCGGCATGGTGGAGATACGCACGTCCACCGCCTGGTCGCGCACGCGGATGTTGAAACGGCCGTCCTGCGGCAAACGCTTCTCGGAGATGTCCAGACCGGACATCAGCTTCAGACGCAGCGCGAGCGAGGGGGCGATCTTGCTGTCGGCCTCGGTTTGCAGGTGCAACGCACCGTCGATGCGGAAACGGATCTGCACGCGCGACTCCTGCGGTTCGATATGGATGTCGGAAGCGCGCACCTGGGTGGCGTCGTCGAACATGGTCTGCAACAGCTTGACCACCGGCGCTTCTTCCACACCAACGGTGTCGCTCAGCGCGCCGAAGTCGATGTAGCTATCGCCCAGTTCTTCCGAGACCGCCTTGGCCAGACCGGATATCTCTTCGGTGCGACGATAGACACGGTCGATGGTTTCCAGCAACTGGCCTTCGGTGACCACGGCGACATCGATGTCGCGCTTGAGCAGTCGCGCGATCTCGTCGAAGGCGAACAGGTCGGTCGGGTCAGCCATGCCGACCAGCAGCACACCGTTGCGTTCTTCCAGCGCTACGGCGCGGAAACGCCGCGCCTGGTTCTCCGGCAGGCGGCGCACGATCTCGAGATTGACGTTGTAGTACTTGAGATTGATGTACGGGATGTTGAGCTGCTTGGCGATGGCTTCGGAGATCTGGTCTTCGCTGACGAAAGCGTTATCCACCAGCACGCGACCGAGCTTGCGACCGCTGCGTTTCTGCTGCTCCAGCGCGAACTGGAGTTGATCCAATGAAATGAGTTTCTGCTGTACCAGCAGATCGCCTAAGCGGATTTTCTCCGGACGCGCCATAATTCCCCCTGTGTGACTTTTTCAGACACTTGCCGATAAACGGAAGTTAGCCGTTTTTCCCCATACTGACAAGCATTTCGAGCGGATTCCTGATGTTCAACGTGATTCTTTATCAACCGGAGATCCCGCCCAATACCGGCAATATCATCCGCCTGTGCGCCAATACCGGCGCGCAGTTGCATCTCATCCGCCCGCTCGGTTTCGATCTCGATGACAAACAGCTGCGCCGCGCCGGACTGGATTATCACGAATATGCGCGTGTCCGGGTTTACGACACTCTTGTCGAATGTCTGGACACCCTGCCCGATGCACGCGCGTTCGCCTTCACCACCAAGGCTTCGCACCCCTACCACGAAGTGCAATACCAACACGGGGATGCGTTCCTGTTCGGGCCCGAGAGTCGCGGTTTGCCAGCGGAGGTATTAGCAGCATTCGTGCCCGAACGGCGCCTGCGTCTGCCGATGCTGCCGGACAATCGCAGCCTGAATCTTTCCAATACGGTGGCGGTGGCGGTGTTCGAAGCTTGGAGACAGTGCGGCTTCGCGGGCAGTCAGTCGAACTCGCTGCCCGGTTGACGGCTGAGCAGCACTTCGACCGCTTTGTCGGCGGCAAGGTCCTCGTACAGCACGCGGTAAACCGCTTCGCAGATCGGCATATCCACCCCGCGCTGCTGCGCGATGCGGTGCACCTCGCGTGCGGTGTAGACGCCTTCGGCCACGTGCCCGAGTTCGTTGAGGATGTTGGAGAGCGACTTGTGCTGCGCCAGCAGCATGCCGACCTGGCGGTTGCGCGAAAGGTCACCGGTACAGGTGAGGATGAGGTCGCCCACGCCGGACAAACCGCCCAGCGTCTCGGCACGGCCGCCCATCTGCAGGCCCAGCCGCGTCATCTCGGCCAGTCCGCGCGTGAGCAGTGCGGCACGGGCATTCAATCCCATCTGCATACCGTCGCAGATGCCGGCCGCGATAGCCAGCACGTTCTTGACCGCACCGCCGATCTCCACGCCGACCACATCGGTGCTGGAATAGATGCGCAAGCGCGAATGATGCAGAAGCTTGGCCGTACGCTGCGCGAACTCGCCGTCGTTCGACGCCAGCGTCATCGCGGTGGGTTGGTTGCGAGCCACTTCCTGCGCGAAGCTGGGGCCGGAGAGCACGCCGCGCGGGAAGCTGGCGGGCAGGATCTGCTCGGCGATCTGGTGCGGGAAGAGCGAAGTCTCGCTCTCGAAACCCTTGCACACCCAGACCACGGGAACAGGCGACGGCAGCTTGGCAAGTTGTTGCAGCGTGCCGCGCAATCCGGCGACCGGCACGGCGACGATAACCAGTTCGGCATCTGCCAGCGTCTCGTGCAGTGCGGCGGAAAGTCCAAGTTCGGCGGGCAGCGGGATGTCGGGCAGGAAACGCTGGTTATGGCGCTCACGCACCATCGCCGCGATCTCTTCGGGCTCACGGGACCACAGTGTGACCTGATGGCGCGGCGCGAAACTGACCGCCAGAGCCGTCCCCCATGCACCGGAGCCCAATATCGCGATCTTCATCAGTCGCCCCACACGTCGCCGGATTTGAGAAAACCCGTGCTGCCGTCCGCATGGCGAACCTTGACCCAGCCGCTGCCGTTGTTGCCCAGCCACTCCAGTCCAAGCTGCTGGGTCGCCTTGAACACCAGACCGAAACCCTCGTCCGGACTGCGCAGCACATCGGCGGAGGGGACTGTGACCATGACATAACGCTTGCTGCTCAGATTGCGCTTCTCGATCCAGAACAGCTTGCCCGAGTTGTCGCGCACCTTGACCCAGTTATCCAGCACCACCACCTGCTCCAGCGGCAGATAGCGCGTGGCGACAAACAGTTTCTTTGCCCGCAGCGAGTTGGCGTCGTAGAGGATGGCAGGCTCGGCGACTGAAACGAAATCGAATGCGTGCGCAGCCTGACTGGCCAGCAACAACAGCAGCGATGTCGCCAGATGCTTCATCAGTGCTTGACCGCCTCTGCGGCCTGGCCCTGATTCTGCTGTTTCTGCTGCTGATAGATCGACTCGAAGTTGATCGGGTTGAGCATAACCGGTGCGAAACCGGCGCGTACCGCCACGTTCGACACCACTTCGCGCAGATAGGGGTAGAGGATGTTGGGGCAGAGCACCGCCAGCACCGTCTCCATCTCGTCGGCCGGCACGTTGCGCACCTGGAAGATGCCAGCCTGTTTGGCTTCGATCAGGAACATGACTTTGTCTTTCTCGGGCAGTTTGGCGGTGACGGTGACGGTGACGACGACTTCGTACACGCCCTCCTCTACCGTTCCGGCCTGGGTCTGCAATTGCAGATCGATCTGCGGATTCTCGCGCTCCAGGAAGATGCCCGGTGCATGCGGGACCTCCAGCGACATGTCTTTCACATACAGCTTCTCGATGTTGAAGATCGGTTGTGTATTCTCTTGTGCAGCTTGTGCGGCTTCGGTCATGCTATTTCCCCTGTCTATTGTTTCGCCAGCAATTTGTCCAACCCGCCTTCCTGGTCGAGCGCGGCCATATCGTCATAACCGCCGACATGGGTATCGTTGATGTAAATCTGCGGCACCGTGCGGCGGCCGGTTCTCTTTATCATCAATTCCTGTTGCTCCGGATGCAGGTCGATGCGGATCTTCTCGATATCCACCACCCCTTTGCGCTTAAGCAGATGCTCGGCGCGCACACAGTACGGGCAGACTTCGGTGCAATACATGAGGACCTTGGCCATCTTATCTCTCCAGCGGCAGGCTGGCTTTTTGCCAGGCCATCACGCCGCCCTCCAGATTATAAGCCTGGGCGAAACCCTGTTTGCCCAGCTGCGCACAGGCGGATGCCGAACGCATCCCGCTGCGGCACACCACCAGGATGGGCTTGTCGCGGTACTTCTCCAGTTCGCCGATGCGCTCGCGCAGCTTGCCCAGCGGCATGAGCTTGCTGTTCAGGATATGGCCGGAGTCGTACTCGCCCTGCTCGCGCACGTCCAGCACCAGCGCATTCTTGTGGTTGATGAGTTGGGTGGCAGCTATGTGATCGACATCCTTGATACCGCGCAGGCGGTTGCCGAAAAATGACCAGAACAGCATGGCACCGCTGGTCAGCGCGATCAGAATAGTCCAGATATTATTTTGCAGGTACAGCAGCACGGCGATACTCCTCGTATTTTTGGGTGGCGAATTCTAACAGAGCGGAAAAGCGTGCGGGATCCTTGAGCGCCAACTCTTCAAGTTCAGCGCGGGCTTGCCCAAAGCTATCCGGGTAAGACCAGATCGCCCGCTCCATCTGCAACCGCGCTTCGTCCGGCAGATTCGAAAGTGCCAGCAGGGATGCCTGACGATAAACCACCGGGGCAATCGGAATGAAACGCAGCGCACGCTCATTGAGATCGAGCTTGGCCTTCAAGTGATCTTCACTAGGCTCCAACGTGCTGGCAATGAACAGTTCGGCATAGGAACCCAGCAGAGCACTACGCTGGACCGCCAGCAGTTCTTGTTTAATCTGCGGTAAAAGATTGGGGGTTTTCTCCGCCTTGCCGCGTAGCGCCAAAGCGTTCTCCAGACGATGATATCCCTGATAGATCTGCACCAGCGACAGCGCTCCCAGCAGCAGCATCATGGCAACGGATATTCGCCCCAGCATGCGCAGCTCCAACCGGTATGTAGTGACATCGAAGATGCCCAACATGATCGCCGCCACTCCGATGAAGTACATATACCAGAACGGGTATTCGAGCAGGCTGTGGATGCCCAGTACCGCCAGCACCGCGTAGCCCCACCAGTGGTAAAGGGAAAATTGAACACCACGCATGACCGATTGCCAGAACCACAACCCTGCGGTAGCAAACAGAATAGCGACCCCAGCAAGCCCGCCCTCTGCCGCGATCTGCATCACCAAGTTGTGCGCGTTGTTATACAGCCCGGCGATGGCCGGATTGCGCAGCTCGGATGAGAGAAGAAAATGCTGGTACGCAAACTGGCCAAAGCCTGCGCCCATCAGGGGATACTGGAAGAAGATCAGCGCCCCTTCTTTCCAAAGATGGACTCGTATCAATCCGCCGGCACTTTCGCCCAGCAATCTTTCCATCGTGGTGACACTGCCGGTGACCCCTTCCAACCAGGGTATCTGCACCACCAGATGCATCAGGCCGAATCCCGCCACCAAAATCAGGCTGTAATGCATCAATGGCCGCAATGCACGGTCGCGACGCTGCCATATAAAGGCCAGAGCCAGAGCAAACAGCAGATAGAGCCAGGAGCTGCGTGAACCGGACAGCACCAGCACAAACAATAGCGGGCTTGCCAGCAGGACGACCTGCCAAACGCGCAGACCGAAACGCGCATACACGAGCCCCAATGAGATAAGTCCCAGCGCAATGTGATCGGCAAAATGATTCGCTTGCGCCGTATTGCCATAGACAGCGTGCGACGTTTTCGCGGTGATGACTGAATTCAGGAAAGTATTCCAGCGGTAATGCTGCAGAATGCCGGCCAGTGAATTCAACTCTGCGCCGAACAGCAGGAAGAACGCCAACACTGTCACCAACATCGGCAAGCCGAGTTCTGCACGCAGGCGCTGCCCCAGCATCATCAGCAGCGCTGCAAAAAGAAAATACAAGCCCATCATCATCAGATGATCGAAGTGAATGACGCGCCCGAGGAAGAACTGGACCATCAGTAGCAGCATCAATCCGATGGGCAACATGACGATGCGCGGCACCTCCGGCGCCTGCCAGTAGCGTGCCGTCAGCAGCAAAGGCATGGCGCACAAGCCGAGCAGGGCCGCGCCAGTCTCCTGGTAAAACGTGGTGATGGGATAGGCGTGGTGGTAGTACAGAAAAGGCAAAACCCACATCAGGCCGACGAAGGCCAGACTGATGTGGGCAAGTTTTACCGGGAAGGGGAACGGGCTTTTTAGCAACTGCCTTTGATGCCAAACTTGGCGAGGATGCTATTCAGCGGGCAGATCTGGGTGAAGCCGCTCTGGAACAGGTTCAGGCCGACGAAAGCGGTGAAGAACAGGAAGTACTCGCTGACGAACAGCGGGCTGGCCTGCACGCCCAGCGACAGGGACAGCAGGATGAAGAAACCTGCAACGATACGGACGATACGTTCTGCGTTCATGCCAACACTCCTTAATAAGCTTTTTCGCCATTCTCGCCAGCCCCCTCTCCCGCATGCGGGAGAGGGGTGCGGAGAGGGCAGATGGTTGAAGATTCTAATCGAATTTCTTGTACAACGTTGCGTAATACAGCACCGGGATGACAATCAGCGTCAGCAGGGTGGAGACGAGGATGCCGAATATCAGGGCCAGCGCCAGGCCGTTGAAGATCGGGTCGTCGAGGATGAACAGCGCCCCCAGCATCGCCGCCAGACCGGTCAAAATGATCGGTTTCGCACGCGCCGCCGCCGCGTTCACCACCGCATGCTGCAGGTCCACCCCGTCGCGCAACTGCAGGTTGACGAAGTCCACCAGCAGGATTGAGTTGCGCACGATGATACCCGCCAGCGCGATCATGCCGATCATCGACGTCGCGGTGAACTGCGCGCCGAACAGGGCATGCCCCGGCATCACGCCAATGATGGTAAGCGGAATGGGAGCCATGATCACCAGCGGCACGACATAGCTCTTGAACTGCGCCACCACCAGCAGATAGATCAGGATCAGGCCCACGCCGTAGGCGATGCCCATGTCGCGGAAGGTCTCGAAGGTCACCTGCCACTCGCCGTCCCACTTCAGTGCGTAACCCGCATAGGGATCGGAGGGTTGGTGGAAGAACCATGACTCCAGCGTGCCGCCCTGTTCCAGTTCCATATCACCGGTCTTGCCGTTGATGTCGAACATGCCGTACAGGGGGCTGTCCAGATCGCCGGCCATGTCGCCGGTCACATACACCACCGGCAGCAGGTCCTTGTGATAGATCGGGTAGTCGCGCTGTGTGTGCACCGCCTGCACCACTTCCGACAGCGGCACCAGCGCGCCGTCGCGCGAACGCACCTTGAGCTTGAGCACGTCGTCGATGCGACTGCGCTTCTCCGCCGGCAGGCCGAGACGCAGGGGAGGCGCATATTTCGCGTCCATATCGTGCAGGGCCGTCACATCCTGGCCGGACAACGCGATCTGCACCGCATCCACGATGTCGCTCTGTGCTACACCGAGCAAGGCGGCCTTGCTTTGCATCACGCGCAGCACCAACTTGGGCGCGGCTTCGCTCACCGTGTCGTCGATCCCGACGATGTCGGCGGTGGCAAAGAACTGCTCGCGCACTTTGCCCGCCACCTGGCGTGCGCCGTTGTAATCCGGCCCGTAGATCTCGGCCACGATAGGCGACATCACCGGAGGACCCGGCGGCACCTCGACTACTTTCACTTTCGCGCCCCACACCTTGGCGATCTTTTCGATCGGCTCGCGCACCGAAGTGGCGATCTCGTGGCTGCTGCGGTCGCGATTATGCTTGCCCTGCAGATTGACCTGGATGTCGCCCTGCTCCGGCGCGCTGCGCAGATAGTACTGGCGCACCAGACCGTTGAAGTTGATCGGCGAGGCTGTCCCTGCGTAGGCCTCGTAATCGGTCACTTCCGGCACGGTCGCCAGATAGGCGCCGATCTCGCGCATCACGCCGGCAGTCTGCTCCACCGCCGTACCGCTGGGCATGTCGACGACCACCTGGAATTCCGACTTGTTGTCG
>DMCN01000031.1 GCA_003445795.1 Gallionellaceae bacterium | reverse complement strand
AACAACATCCAGGACTGGTGCATCTCGCGCCAACTGTGGTGGGGGCATCAGATCCCCGCGTGGTACGGCACCAACGGTGAAGTTTTCGTCGCGCACGACGAAGCCGAGGCACGCAAGCTCGCCGACAAGGCCGGTTACGCCGGACAGCTCGACCGCGATGCCGACGTGCTCGACACCTGGTTCTCTTCCGCACTGTGGCCGTTCTCCACGCTCGACTGGGAGATGGGCAAGCCCTTCGACGCGCAGAACGCTTTCGTGAAGCAATACCTGCCCTCGTCCGTGCTGGTCACCGGCTTCGACATCATCTTCTTCTGGGTGGCGCGCATGGTGATGATGACCAAGCACATCACCGGCAAGATNNCCGTTCAAGGATGTGTACGTGCACGGCCTGATCCGCGATGCGGAAGGCCAGAAGATGTCCAAGTCCAAAGGCAACGTGCTCGACCCCATCGACCTGATCGACGGCATCGGCATCGAAGACCTGGTGAAGAAACGCACCACCGGCCTGATGAACCCCAAGGATGCCGAGAAGATCGAGAAGCGCACCCGCAAGGAGTTCCCGGAAGGCATCCCGGCTTTCGGCACCGATGCACTGCGTTTCACTTTCGCCTCGCTCGCCTCGCCCGGCCGCGACATCAAGTTCGACATGCAGCGCTGCGAAGGCTACCGCAATTTCTGCAACAAGCTGTGGAACGCCACGCGCTTTGTGTTGATGAACTGCGATGGCAAGGATGTGGGGCAGGATGAATCGCTGCCGCTGGAGTTCTCCGCCGCCGACAAGTGGATGATCAGTGAACTGCAAAAAACAGAAGCCGAGATGGCAACGCACTTCGCCGACTACCGTTTCGACATGGCCGCGCGCGCCGTGTACGAACTGGTGTGGAACAACTATTGCGACTGGTATGTGGAACTGGCCAAGGTGCAGATGAACGGCAGCGAGGCACAACAGCGCGGGACTCGCAGAACTTTGGTGCGCGTGCTGGAGACCATCCTGCGTCTGGCTCACCCCATCATCCCGTTCATCACCGAGGAGTTGTGGCAGACGGTTGGCCCGATGGCAAATGCCAAGGGCGACAGCATCATGCTGCAAGCCTACCCCAAGGGAGACAGCAGCAAGATCGACGGCAACGCCACGGCACAGATCGCGCTGCTGCAGGAACTCACCACTGCCTGCCGCAGCCTGCGCAGCGAGATGAACCTGTCGCCCGCTGCACGCGTGCCGCTGATCGCGGCCGGTGATGCAACTGTACTGAATGCGCTTGCGCCTTACATCAGCAGTCTCGGCAAGCTCAGCGAAGTGCAAGTGGTCGCCGAACTGCCGGAAGGCGACGCGCCGGTGTCCATCGTCGGCAATTTCAAGCTGATGTTGAAGGTGGAGATCGACGTTGCCGCCGAACGCGAGCGTCTGGACAAAGAGATCGCGCGCCTGAGCAACGAGATCACCAAGGCCAATGCCAAGCTCGGCAACGAAAGCTTCGTCGCTCGCGCGCCGGCGGCGGTGGTGGAGCAGGAGAAGAAGCGCTTGGAAGAGTTCGGGACTACGGTGGTGCAGTTGCAGGCGCAGCGCAAGAAGCTGGGGTAAACAATCTCAAAGGCCGTTCGCGCTGAGCCCTTCGACAGGCTCAGGGCGAACGGCCTTATTTATGTGCGGCAAGACGGCCTCAGCGGCGGCGAATCAAAAAGATGAATTCGCCGCTCTCTTCAGTTGAATACAGCAACTCGTTGCCGGTCTTGCTGCAGAAATCCGCGAAGTCTCTGGGCGAACCCCTGTCGGTCGCCACCACTTTCAACACCTGTCCCGCGGTCAGTGCCGACAGCGATTTCTTGGCGCGCAGTATTGGCAACGGACAAGCCAGTTTCCGCACATCCAGTTCCGCATCAAAAACGTCGCCGCTCACGCGACGATCTCTCCGCCAGATTGTGCCCAGGCCAGGATGCCTCCCTGCAGGTTTGCTGCACCCTGCAGCCCTTGGCCCGCAGCGAAGGCCGCAGCCTGTGCAGAACGTCCGCCCACATGGCAATAGAACACGGTGGTCTTGCCGTTGTTCAACTCTTGCAAACGTAATGGCAACAGATGCAGCGGCATGCTGATCGCCCCCTTGATACGACCGCGCGCGATCTCTGCATCGGTGCGCACATCCACCAGTTGCGCATTGCCGCTGGCGATCAGTTCAGGGAGCTCGTTCGCGCTGATGTTCACAAAATCTGCCACTTCATTCTTCTCCGTTCAATGACTCATTGCTCGTCACCGTGGTCGGTCAACAAGCGCGATATCCGCGTGTTCGCCATCGACAAACGCTTCACCAGTATCACCAGGAAGGCCTCGCTGAACTGGTAACGGCAATTGGGGGTGGCGCGCGCCAGCACCTCCGGCTTGATCTCGATCAGCGTCACCTCGGTCTTTGCAATCACATCGGTCGAGCGGCGCGCGTCGGCACCGGCCAGATGCGCCATCTCGCCGAAGCAGTCGCCCTGGTGCAGCAGGCTCAGCAGGCGCCCCTGCTTGACCACGCGCACCGAACCGCTGGCGATGATGTAGATATCTGCACCTTCCTCGCCCTCGCGCAGGATCTTCTCGTCCTTGGGCAGTTTGCGCCACTCGCTGATGCGCAGCACCTCCCACAGCTCGACATCGCTGAACTTCTTGAAGAAGGCCAATCCGCGCAGCGCATCGAACTTTTCGGTATCGAAGATCTGCTCGTGCTGCGGCACGCCGGAACTGATGAACGACACCAGGTCGCGCGCGAATTCGTCCCAGGTCTGGTAACGGTGTTCCAGGTCCTTGCACATGGCGCGCAACACAATACCGTCCAGTTCGGGCGGGATGTCGGGGCGGTAGGTGCTGGGCGGGTGCGGGTCGATATTCATGATCTGGTAGATCATGCTGTAACTGTTGGCAGCATCGAAGGGCAACTTGCCGGTCAGCAGGCGATACATGGTGACACCCAGCGAATAGATATCGGTCTGGTGGGTGAGCGGCTGCTCCTTGATCTGTTCCGGCGACATATAGGCAGGCGAACCGACACCGGTCACCTGCGTGGTCTGTTGGCTGTCGATGACCGCCGAACCAAAGTCGGAGATCTTGATATCGCTGTCGCCGCTGATGAGGATGTTGGCGGGTTTGATGTCGCGATGGGTCACGCCCTGCGATTGCGCATACTCCAGCGCCTTGCAGCATTTGTAGACGATCTCGGCGATGCGCCCCAGCGGCATCAGGTGATCGACCTCGGCATAACGCTCCAGCGTCTCGCCCTCGATGTACTCCATCACCATGTAGTTGATCTCGCCTTCCATCACGGCGTCGTAGATCTTCACGATATGCGGGTGCGACAGCTTGCCGGCGAGCGAGGCCTCGGTGAGCAGCAGTTTGCGGTATGCCTTGGCGCGCGAAGCGTCGTGCAGCACGTCAAGATTGAACACCTTGAGCGCGACGTGCTTCTGATCGAACGGATCGATGGCGTGGTACACCGTGCTGGTCGCACCGTGGCCCAATTCCTTGACGATCTCGTATTTGGCGAATTTTTCCATGCAAACTTCCCTCAGGGCCGAGCATTCTGAGGGCTGCACGTCCGGCTGTCCAGCATCCCCGCCTTTACAAGGTATTACTGCGCGCGGGGGAACTTGCGGGGGGCGGTGCTATCATACCGCCCATGCAAAAATTCCTTCTTTCCGCGCTGTTGACCCTGCCTCTCCTCGTCCATGCCGACGGCCTGCCCGATCTGGGAGACGTATCGCAGGAAGTGGTCTCGCCGCAGATGGAACGCCAGATCGGCGAGCAGAGCATGTTCCAGATCCGTGCCGACAGAAGCTATCTGGATGACCCCGAGGTCTACGACTACCTCAACCGCCTGGGCGGGAGGTTGGTCGCCTACAGCAGCGAACCGGGACAACCGTTCGAATTCTTCGCCATCAACGACAATGCCATCAACGCCTTCGCCATCCCCGGCGGCTTCGTCGGCGTGAACACCGGTTTGATCCAGCTGGCACAGAATGAATCCGAACTCGCCTCGGTACTGGGCCACGAGATATCGCACGTCACCCAGCACCATTACGCGCGCATGATCTCCGGCCAGCGTTATGACTCGCTCGCCGCACTGGCCACGGTCGCCGTCGCCATCCTCGCCGCGCGCAACAATCCGGAAGCAGCCACCACCGCCATCGTTGGCGCACAGGCCGGAACAGTGCAACGCCAGCTCAATTTCACCCGCGAGCATGAAAAGGAAGCCGACCGCATCGGCCTTGCCATCCTCGAGAAATCCGGGCTCGACACCCGCGGCATGCCGTCGTTCTTCGAACGCATGCAGAAAGCCACGCAACTGGTCGAAGGCAGCACGCCCTCCTATCTGCGCACCCACCCGCTCACCACCGAGCGGATCGCCGATGTCGACGACCGCGTGCAGCAGATCCCTTTCCGCCTGGTCCCCGACAGTCTGGATTTCCAGTTGATCCGTGCGCGGCTGATCGCCAACCAGCGCATGGCGCAGGATGCCGTCGCCTACTTCGACAGCGCGCTGGGAGAGAAGAAGTTCGGCAACCCGGTCGCACAGCGCTACGGTTTGGTGCTCGCGCTGTTGCGCAACAAACAGCCGCAGCGCGCGACGCAGGAATTCGCCACGCTGCACAAACAGGCCCCGCGCCACCCCACCATCGAGGCATTGCGCGGACAGATCCTGCGTCAGGAAAGATCGAACAAGGACGCCATCGCCTTTTATCGCAGCGCGCTGAAAGAATTCCCGCAGCACCATGCACTGATCTACGACTATGCCGAAGTGCTGCTCGAAGACCGGCAGTACACCGAAGCGCTCAAACTGCTCGACCAGCAGGTCGCCATCAACGGCAACGACGCCAAGCTCTACGACCTGCAAGCACGCGCCTATACCGCGCTCGGTCGCCATCAGGAAGCACACCACGTGCTCGCCTACAACTACATCCTCCACGGCGACCTGCGCGGCGCGATCGAGCAATTGGAACTGGCCAAACGCGCGGGCAACGACTACTACCAGCTCTCCGTCATCGAGAGCGAACTCAGGCAGTTCCGCGAGATCTTGGCTGCTTACAGCAAGAAGAAATAAGCGCCGCCTTCACGCTCAAAGCATCACCCGCAACGTCAGACGCAAGGTCCGCGGCTCCGCCGGATGACTGTGGATGTCCGCGACCGGCGAGGCCTCGCCGACCAACTGCGATTCATAGTAATAGTCGATGTCGCTCACCTGTGTGTCGAGCAGATTCAATACCTCCAAGCTCAACCTGACCTGTTTGCTGATTTTGTATCCGCTCATCAGGTTCACCAGCGTGGATGACTTCGAGCGAATACTGTTGTCCTCGATCAACGGGCGCGGACCGAAATAGCGCAGGCGCAAGCCTGCCGACCACGGATCGCTTTCCTGCAAACTCACACCGACCGAAGCTGCCTGTTCGATGGCGCCGGGAATGCGATTCCCGACGGGATCGCTGTCGGTGAAGCGCGCACTCGATAGCGACACATCGCCGTCAACCAACAGCCACGCAACCGGATTCCAGTAGTTTGCCCACTCCACGCCCTGGCGGCGGCTGGGACGCGAGGCGCTGGTGGTACCCGCATCGCCGACAAACACCAGCTCCGAATCGATGTCCAGACGCCACAGTGTCAGCGAGGTTTGCAGCCCGGGCAGAATCGCGCTGCGCACGCCGACTTCGTATCCCGTAGCGGGAACCAGCGGGCGCACCGGATCGACGGCATCGCCGGTACATTCACCCGCTACGCCCGTGCAACCCGGCCGGGTGCCGGGGCGCGGATCGGGATTGACGCTGATGGTGATGCCGCGCGCATCGTTGCTGTGGAAACCGCGCCCGGCGTTCAGGTAATACTCGGTCTGGTCCCACGGACCGAACACCAGCGACAGCTTGGGCGAAACGATGGCATCGCTTTTGTTGCCGGAATTGGCGGCGGTATTGCTGTTCACATCGAACTGGTAGCTGTCGCCGCGCAAGCCGAGGATGGAGCGGAACTTCTCGGTCCACTGGAGCTGCGTTTCACCCCACAACGACACGCTGGTCTGCTTCACCTTGTCGTCGCGCACCGTGCCCCACGTTGCCCGGTTCTGTGTCGAGAACAATCCCACGCCGATGTCATCGTGGCGCACATCGGTGCCTATGGTGGTGATGACCGGAATGCCGTGCATATCCTGCAGCCAGTTGTGCGACGCTTTCGCGCCGACGATGGTGCGCTTGTCGGCCTGCAGGAACTGGTCGCCGTGCACGGTATCGGTGGCATAGGTGAAGTTGGACCACAGGTTCAGTGCATAGTCGATCAGGTAGACGTTGGCACGGCTGGCACCGTCGGCCCCCGCATCCGCCCATTCGCCGGACAGGCTGTAGCGGTGCGTATCGCCGCCGGTGCTGGGATCGAGTGTGCCGTAGCGCCCCACCGTCGCCATCGCGCGTTCCGCGATCTGGTCGGTCGCCGTCCACTTCGCGTCGTAGCCCAGCAGCGATACCACCCAGCCGTCGTCGCGCTGTCCCTGCCCGTAGCGCACCACCAGATTGTCCTTGCGCAGATGCTCCGGCACCGTCCACGGCCCGTCGTTGTGATAGCCCTCGGCCGCGATCAGCAGATTCCCCTCGTTGACCGTCGGCGATGCAGCCGCCAGCAGGCGCGAGAAACCGCCGCCGCCCAGCGTCATTTGCGCGAAGGGCGCATCCAGCTTGCGCACATAGTCGATGCGTGCCGAACCCGCCGCCGAGAAATCGCCGTCGCCCGCGTAATAAGTGCCCTTGCGGTATTGCACGCGCTCCACCAGTTCCGGGATCAGGAAGTTGAGATCGTTATAACCCTGGCCGTGCGCATGCGTCGGCATGTTCACCGGCATGCCCATCAGCGAAGTCGAAAAGTCCGTGCCGTGATCAAGATTGAAGCCGCGCAAATAATACTGGTTGGCTTTGCCGTCGCCCGAGTGCTGGCTGATGATCAGGCCTGGCACCACTTCCAGCACCTCCGCCGGACGCAGCAGCGGGCGGTTCTCCAGTTGCTCGGCAGTCACCGTGCCTTCGCTGGAAGTGGCGGCCACACCGAGCTGGTCGGTGGACTTTGCCGTCACCGCCACCTCGTCCAGCGTGGGGATGCCCGCCGCGTGAGCACCCACTGGCAACAGCCCATACAGCGTTAAGACGAAAAGTATTTTCTTCATAACCGGTCGCAAAGGTCTTCGCATATAAATGTCTGCGGGGAATCAGGCGGGGACGGAAACTCGCTGCTGGCTGTAGCGCGCGAACAGGAAACTGACAGCGATGACGGCGATGATGGAAAGACCGATGAACAACTCGCGCCCTTCCTGCCAGCCCGATGCCTCGGGGAAGAAACGACGCAACAAGCCCAGCGCCGCCACGAACAGACTCAGCAGCGCAACGGTGATGCCCATCACGCGCGAAGCGGCACGCGCGGTGGCGTCGGCACGGCGCAGCAGATGCGAGATCCACAAGCCNNACAAGCCGTTGGCCGCATCGGTGACCATCATGCCGGACATGAAACACAGCGCCAGCAGCAACGCGGGGAGGACGCCGCCGTATTGCGTGGCCGTGGCCGAGAACAGCGCGGCCTGCGACAGCGTATCGAAAGAAAAAGCGAACAGCGCACCCACCATGGCGATGAGCACGGGATTGCCCGTGTGCCGCAGCTTGCCCAGCCAGCGGCCCTTGAGCCCGACCATCTGCACCATCTCGTGCGCTGGCGTGGTGAACACCGCGTACAGATTGAGCGCGCCCAGCGTGATCAGGAAGAAGGCAGACACCCAGGCGCCGACATCGTCCATCCACGCGGGCACCGCACCCTGCTGAAACAGCAGACCGGTCGCCACCGCGACGATGCACACCACGATCCCATGACCGAGCGAGAACAGCAGACCACACAAGCGTGCCAGCTTGCCGCGTCCGGCGGCGGCGTTAAAACGGGTGAGACCGTCGATAGTGGCGAGATGATCGGCGTCCATGCCGTGCTTCATGCCCAGCACGACCGCCAGCGCGACCAAGGGATAGATGCTGCCGCTAACCGTTTCCATAACGCCCCCGTAAGAAGATTTCACACCTTTTCTTAACAAGAAGTATGCCACTGGCCGAATATGCAACGATTCACTGGTGATATCCACCGATCAACACCTAAGTCACTGATCGGCAACGGACTACGCGCAATGAATCAAACCCGCCGTTGCCACTTTAGCCCAAGTAGTAAGAAAAAGCCGGAAATCTGCTTACCGGTTTGCTGCCGGTTCGGTCAGGGGAAGGTCAGATGATTGGTACGGTGCTGCGGGGTAAATTCGGACCCAATCCTTATCGCTTGGGCACAAAAAAACCCGCCGCTGCGGGTTTTTTTGTATTGGGATCATCAGGCGTATCTTCGAACGTCGATTTCGACACCACTTTTTGCAGCAAGATCGGCTTGTTCCAGAAGCGATTTTGTCACCTTCGCATCATGGTATACCTCGCCGCAGTTGTCGCAGATTTCAGCTGGCACGCTCTTGAACATTACGGTTGAATCGCCGCGCTCCAGCGTGATACTGGCAACGCCAGGATGCGTGTTTCCATGCTTGCAGATAGGGCATTTCATATTTGCCTCCTTGTCTTTAAATCCTCATTCCAGATAGTACAGTCTGGCACGTAAACGGTGATGATGATTCGTATGTCATCCTGAAAATCATCGGCAAAGACTACGTGTATTGCTCTGGCTCCTGCCATACCCAGAAGCAAGGCGCTGGCGAACGGCGTGTCGTTTGGGTAGTTTTCGATAACGGCCCCGCTCGCTATTGCCTGCTCTATCTCTTCCTCTGAGATGCCTCTTTCGTGCATCCGCTTGATAGCGTGTTGTCGATAAATGATTTCCATATTACGAGCAGTCTATGCCTGCCTCCCCGTTTCCTGCAAATCCACACCCCAGGCCCCTTCTTGGATTATTCCGTCTTTCTTCCGAAGATTTCACCATCATTGCTTTGCCTTGGGCGGTATGGCAGCAGCGCGCACCAAAAGGACGGTCGTGACAATGGGTGCAAGAAAGACCGGAATGGCAATCAATATCCCAAGCTCGGAAATGTAACGTTCGAACACATCGAGGATCATGCCCGTACTCACCATGGCCGCATATCCGACAAGTACGCATGCAAAAAACAGAGCCGGCATATTCGAGACAATTGGCCGCCTCGCAGCAAAGTAGATACCTGACACAACGAGTGGCCACAAGATGCCAAGCCAGAAGAGTGCTGCACCACCAAGTCCAATGTTCATAATGGAGTTATAGATTCTCGGCTCAAATTGTTTTCTGCCTCAGGCTATGCGCCATCACGCAGAACAGTGATGGTCACATTCCCCTTCTTATGCTCCTGATCCACATACCGGTGAGCCTCCACGATCTGTTCCAGCGGATAGCGCCTGTCGATGACCGATATCAGCTTTCCGGCTTCGATATATTCTTTGAGGGTATTCAGATCGGCAGCGTGCATCTTCATGCTGGTGCCCGAATCGGTCAGGACGTTCAGATACTTTCCGGTCTTCGTCAGCGAACCCTTGATCCGCGAACGTGAAAGCTTGCCTACTGCATCGAAGATGACATCGTAGCGCTCACCGTTACTGGTGAAATCCGTTGTCGTGTAATCGATGACTTTATCCGCGCCCAGGGACCTCACCATCTCCAGATTCGCGGTACTGCACACACCGGTGACCCCAGCCCCCATGGCCTTGGCAAGTTGCACGGCAAAAGTGCCCACGCTTCCGGACGCCCCATAGACAAGGACTTTCTGACCGCGCTGGACATTCGCCTTTCTGAGGATGAGCAATGCGGTTGTCGCGCCATTGGGAACTGCCGCGGCTTCCTCATGCGTCATATTGGCCGGCTTGATCGCCAACGCCCACTCCTCCGGCAGGCAGATGTATTCAGCATAAGCGCCGAATCTCATCTCGGTCGCCCCGAATACCTGATCCCCATGCTTGAACCGGGATACATCCTTGCCGACAGCCTCGATCTCGCCAGACAGCTCCATCCCCAATATCTTCCTTCTGGGTCCGGTGAAACCGACAGCGATCCACATAAAAGGTTTGACCAGCAAGTCCAGCGCAAAACCCATCCCCGGCCTGAAGCCCCGGATCTTGGTGTCGCCGATATGCACGGTGGTCGCATGGATCTTGATTAACACCTCATTGCTCTGCGGGATCGGCTTTTCAACCTCCGCGAGGCGGAGCACATCCGGCGGCCCGTATCTCGTGCAAATGACAGCCTTCATCGAAATCCTCCTTGCATCTCAGGCAAGATTATTGCAAACCGCCGCTCTGGATAAATATATCTGTCCCCATTTCTTCGCTGGTTGGGCAAGACCTCAATCTGAACTTGACCCGATAAAAACAATCGCATCATTGTTTTTTTCAATCAAGAAAGCAAAGTCCCAGAACACGGGATAGAAAGGATGCCCTTCTTTTAGCCAGAACGACATGATTGTGTCGGCTCCATCAACCAGCTTGTCCATTTCGAACATAACTAATTCTGCATTTCGTTGAAACTCGACGCTTGCCAAGTAACCACGATCTGGATGCGATCCATCGTCCCCTTGGAAATAAAGGGCATCTTTCACACTCACCAATAAATCCGTTTCGCTGGCTGATTGCGTACCACCGATGACTACGGCACGCCCAATGGCTAAATCAATCAGCTTTTGAAGTGAATGACCTGCCATGCCCTTTAAGTTAACAACTAGAAAGCTTGGAGAGTAATTCAAGCTCCCAACATAAAGTCTGTGCGAGATACTGTCGAGCGTAGTGCCAATAAGTTCGGTCATGCTTTTATGGCTCCGCCTAACGTTTGAATTCACCGGCGCTGCGCGGCTTTATCGCGCAGCGTCCGATGGAATGCTGGGTTGGGCCTCGTCACCAGAACTTCCACCACGGTGAACGTGAACGCTTGTAGCGAACTAAAGGAATCGACTCGGGTTCAAGCAGGGATGCATCGACATAGCCTTCAAGCTGGTAGCCGAACTGGTCCTTCAATGTGGCCTCACCAAGTTCCAAAGGATGAAATGGGAACGGGTAAGCATCCTCCTCTTCGTCACTATCAACTGCGGGATGCTTTCCCGACCAGTACGGTTCTTCAAAAGGCATGCGCTGTCCGATGTCTTCCATGATGCCGCTATCCGGAGACAGGCTCAGGGAACGCATTAGCTTTCCGTTTACCCACGTCGCATACGCGAACCAATCAACCACGCTGTGCATGGCGTGAAGCGTGATCGTTCCATTTCCACCAGCAGCGACGAACCTCTGGGGCAACTTTGAGGGGTAGTCGATGCCAAATTCTTTGGCTGCGACAACCGATACCCCCGGAAAGCAGCCTATATGTACTTCGTTGTCAGGCGGACATGTATAGGAAAGGTCGCTATCCCCAATTGGCTCAAGCAACTCGCCAGGGAAGAGTGAATCGGCCAGCTTCTGGGTTGCCTCACGATCCAACGGAGGCTTCGCAGCAAGCGCGACACGCGCATTAGTGTCGGCAAGGACGAGCATCCAAGTTTTTGCACCCATAGATCAGCTCCTGTGGATTAAGAGTAAAAGAAGCCAAACTCAATAAAATTTCCGAGCACCAACAAGTGAAAACAGGTGCGAACCGACCCGAATCCTATCCTCACCCCGCCCGCCGCTTCAAGCAGAAAAAAGACCTATATCTTTTTTGAAGTTGCCGAACAGTTCGCCGTGATCAGCGCTTCGCGCGCGGCAGGCACAAACGGAACAGCGCCCCGCCGCCCTGCGCATTGCTCACCGACAGTTCGCCGCCGTGGCGTTCGACGATGCCGTAGCTGATCGACAGCCCCAGCCCCGTGCCTTTGCCGACCGGCTTGGTGGTGTGGAACGGATCGAAGATCTTGCCCAGTTCCTGCTCGGCGATGCCCGGGCCGTTGTCGCGGAACAGGATCACCACGCGCTCATCGTTGGGCTCGAACCCGATGGTAAGCAAGGGGTCTGTTTTTCCCTCGGTGGCATCGGAGGCGTTCTGCACCAGATTGATGATGACCTGCTGCAACTGTCCCGGAGAGCCGAACACCGGTAGCTCTTTGGGCACCTCCGTCTGCACACGGAAATTGACCGGTGCTGCGCGGGTCACCCAGTGCACAGAACGCTCGATGGTTTCGGCCAGATTGAATTCGACATTCTCGTTGCGGTCGGAAGCCGAGAAGCGTTTGAGTCCGTCGACGATGTCGCGCGTGCGCTCCGAACCTTCCACCGCCCCGGCCAGCAGCGGCGCGAGGTCGTCGAGAATGCGGTCAATGCGCAACTCCTCGCGCAAGGCGCGCAACTCCGCGCCTGCCACGCCCTCATGCACCGCATCCAGATAGCGCTTCAGGCGCGGCGTGTACTTCTGCATGGCATGCACGTTGCCGAGCACGAAGCTGATCGGGTTGTTGAGCTCGTGCGCCACACCGGCCACCAGTTTGCCTAATGACGCCATCTTCTCGGATTGTAGCAGTTGCTGCTGCGTGCGCTTGAGCTCCTCGTGCGCCTCGCGCAGCTTGTGATATGCACGGCGCAACTCGCCCACCGGCCGCCCGGTGATCACCACGCCCAGTAGCTTGCCCGCTCCGGAAAGGCGCGGTGTGAAATTGAGCGCCACCGGCGTGGTGCCGCCGTCGCGAGTCTTGAACTGCAACTCGATGTCGTTGGCCGGTTCGGTGGTAAGACTGGAGATGACCCGCTTCGCCGTTGTACAACCGCTCTCATCGGCGAACAGCGAACCCAGCTTGGCGCCCTTGAGTTCCTGCTCGGTACGCCCAGCGAATGCGATCAACGAATGGTTCACCTCCTCGATCACCGCGTTGCGGTCGCACACCACCAGCAGGTCGGACATCGAGGTGAGGATGCTGTAGATGAACTGCTGCGACTCTTCCAGCTCGGCGTTCTTGTGCTCAAGCACCACCTCGTATTGCAGCAGCTCGTTGTAGACCTCGTCCATCGAGCGCACGACATCGATCCAGGCGGATTCCGAGAACGACTCGATCTCCGCCGGCAGCGGCAGTCTGGAAGAAGGGGTGTGCTTGCTGACCGACATATTCAAGTAGTCGGATGACTGTGCACATGGCCGTGGCCATGCGCGGCTTCGGCATCGACCGGCACCAGGTTGACCTGACCGTGGCGCACGCCGCGCTCGGCGATCAGCGCATCGGCGAAGCGGCGCACCACCTCGGTCTTGCCACGCAGCATCACCGTCTCCAGACAGTTGTCGTGGTCGAGGTGCACATGGGTGGAGGCCACCACCAGGTCGTGGTGGTCATGTTGCAATCCGGTCAGCCGTTCCGCGAGGTCGCGCTCGTGGTGGTTATAGACATAGGACAGGCTGGCCACGCAGTACAACGCCTGCTTGTCCTGCACGCGCAGCGTCTCCAGCTTGCCACGCAGCATGTCGCGCACCGCCTCGGAGCGGTTGAGATAGCCGCGCTCGCGGATCAGGCGGTCAAATTCGCTGGCGAGTTTTTCATCGAGTGAGATGGTGAAGCGTTCCATGTGCTCTCCTTAATGCACCGTGCACACCATGCACGGGTCGAACGATCTGACTACATGCTGCACCGCCAGCGGCGCGGCGTTGCCGCCCTCTTCCGCTGCCAGTCCGACCAGCGCCTGCTCCAACGCTCCCGGCACGCCTGCCGCATCGCGCGGCGAGAAGTTCCAGGTGGTCGGCGCGATGATCTGGTAGTTGTGCAGTTTGCCTTTGCGCACATCCATCCAGTGGCCGAGACTACCGCGCGCCGCTTCGATCAGGCCGATGCCGCGCACTTCGTCCAGCTCCAGCGCGGGCAGGCAGAAAGGTGCGCCCGGCCGTATCTGTTGCAGCCAACTCTCCATCGCCGGGATCACCAGCGCGAATTCCAGCATTCGTGCGACCACGCGTGCTGTCACGCTAGCGCCGTGACGTCCCACCAGATCGCGCGCCAGCGGGTGGCCCGCGATCATCTGGCGCGCTAGGGCACCCGTCTCCATCACCTGGCCGGACAGACGCGGCGCCTTGCACCAGGAATAGGCATCGGGCTTGTCCGGCTGCGGCAGGGTGCGACCTTCTTGCGGTGCCAGCGCCTCATCGCCCGCCATCCAGCTGCTGCTCACATCCTCGCGGATCGCGGTTGTATCCAGTGCCTGCAACTTGCCGTCAGCCCACACGCCAGCGGGGAATAATGCAGCCGCACCATCTCTATATGCGCCGTAACTCATGAAGCGGTCGGCGGCGCGTCCCATCTTCTGCAGATCCAGATCGCGCGCGATATGCAGGAAGCGCGGGAAATCGGCGGACTTGGCACGCGGCTGCATCCAGGCATACAGCGCCTCCTCGCTATCCAGTGCAGCAACCGCCTCCAGCGTGTCGCCGAACAGTGTGCGTTCGAGGAAGGCACGGAACTCGTTCAGCAGCATCTTGAGGCGCAACTTCTCCGCTTCTTCCAGCGGCCGCGACGAGCCTCCCGGTTGCAGCGACAGCGTGTGCGGCCAGCGGCCCGCAAGATAGGACATCACATTCATGAACTTCGCGCGCACCGGCAGTACATCGTTGGTGGCCGAGCCCGATACCGATTTGAAACGCGCTTGCGCGTCGGCGAACCAGGCGCGGTCGCGATAACCGTCGCGCGCGAAATCCGGCATGAAGAACAGATAGAAGTGACTCAGGTGGTCGGCGAGGTTCTCCGCCGCCAGGGTGAGATTGGCAGCGAGGCGGCCGTTGTCGGGCGGCTGCAAGCCCATACCCTGCGCCAACGCCTGTGCCGCCGCCGCCGATTGCGCCACCGAGCAGATGCCGCAGATGCGCGGCACGTACACCAGCGCATCGAGCGGATGCTTGCCCAGCAGGATCTGCTCGAAGCCGCGATACATCGGCGAGTTCACGTAGGCGGCGCGCACGATGCCGCCCTCGATGTCGAGCGTGACCTCGAGGTCGCCCTCGACACGGTTGAATGGTCCGACGATGCGGCGGGTCATTTTGAAAACCCTTCACCACAGAGACACGGTAAACACTTAGGCATACAAACCCCTCCCAACCTCCCCTTGTCAGGGGAGGAGCCGCTCAGCTCTCCCCCTGACAAGGGGGAGTTGGAAGGGGTTTGAGCGGAAATAAAAAACGCAGAGGAAAACATTTTCATCACTTCAACCTCGTCCTCTTGCTCGCAGGCGTGATCACCTGATGGTCGGACACCGCGTTCTCCTTCACACGTTTCGGCGTGGCCGACTTCGACAGCGACGCCAGCGCGACGAACCACGCCTTCGGCATGTCGGTCGGCAATCCGATGGGGATACCCGCCACTTTGGGCGTCACGCCGAAAGGATGTCCCGGCTCTTCGAAGCCGGGCTCGGTGCAGGCGATGCAGGCATAACCGCCGCGCACGCAGGAACCTTCACCGTTCCAGAGGCGGATGTTGCAATCGGCATGCACCTGCGTGCCCTTGCAGCCGAGGTTCTCCATCAGGCAGCCGAGGTCGGACGGCTTCTGCGCGCTGGCCTTAAACTCGTAGAACTCGTTGCGCGTGCAGCCGTGGTGCACCAGATGATCGGCATACAGGCGCGGGCGGCGGTAGACATCCAGCTGTTCTTCGCCCATCTCGCCAGCGGCAATGGATGCCAGCGTCTCCACCACCCAGTTCGGATGGGTCGGGCAACCGGAGATGTTGACCACCGGCAGGCCGCTCTTCGCACGGTAATCCTCGCCCAGCAAGCCGCCCTGCGCGTCGCCTTCATATTGCATGCCGCAGGCATCGGTCGGGTTGCTGCCGCCCGAGGTCACGCCGCCGAATGCGGCACAGCTGCCGACCGCGACGGTATAGCGCGCCGCATGCGCCAGACGTTCGAGCATGCTCTTCATCGAATTGCCATTGGCGGTGCGATGGAAGCCGCCGCTGCCGAACGGGCCGCGCAACACCGCGCCTTCAAGACAGAGGATGTCCAACCGCACCGCGCCGCTGGCGCAGTCGTCAATGATCTTGCGCGCCTCGTCGGCAGTCTGCTCGGACAAGGCCGGATGCCACAGCAGGTTGATGCCGAGCCCCTTCAGTGTATCGAACAGATTGCGGCAATCCGCATTCAGCAGCGACAGCGTGCAACCGCCGCAGCCGCCCGATTGCAGCCACAGCAGATTGAGCGGTTCGTGCTTGCTGTCACTCACCTTTTTTCTCCATGCCGTAACGCGCCAGCTTGCTGCGCAGTCCGACGCGCGACAAGCCCAGCTCGGTGGCGGCACGCGTCTTGTTCCAGCGGTGGCGGATCAGGCATTCGCGCAGCACGCGCGCTTCCAGCGCCTCCATGCGATCCTTGAGGCTGCCGTCCAGACCGGCGAGGATGCTCATGTCGTTCGACTGCTCTTCCGGCGCGGCGCGCAACACCTTGGGCGAGAACAGGTGGGCGCCGATGAATTCGCCGTCGCACAGCAGGATAGCGCGCAGGATCTCGTTCTGCATCTCGCGCACGTTGCCCGGCCACTGGTAGCTGTCCATGCAATCCAGCGCCTCCGGCGTAAAGCCCTGTATCTCTTTGCCCATCGCCGGCGCGGCTTCGCGCAACAGCGCCAGCGCGATCAGCGGGATGTCCATCTTGCGTTCGCGCAACGCGGGCATCGGCAGCACAAACTGGGTCAGCCGGTAATAGAGGTCTTCGCGGAAACGACCCTTGCGCACTTCTTCTTCAAGATCGCGGTTGGTCGCCGACAGCACGCGCACATCGACCTTGCGCGAACGCGAACTGCCGACCGGGCGTATCTCGCCTTCCTGCAACACGCGCAACAATTTGACCTGGAACGACGGCGAGGTATCGCCGATCTCGTCGAGGAAGATGGTGCCGCCGTCGGCCTGCTCGAACAGGCCGATGCGGTCCTCGAAAGCGCCGGTGAAGCTGCCGCGCTTGTGGCCGAACAGTTCCGATTCCAGCAACTGGTCTGACATCGCGCCGCAGTTCTCGATAACGAAGGCGCGCGCCGCGCGCGTGCTGGAGTAATGGATGGCGCGACCCAGCAATTCCTTGCCGGAACCGGATTCGCCCGAGATGTGGACGGCGATATCGCAGGTGGCCACGCGCGAGGCCAGATCGATCACGCCGTTGAGCGGACTGGAGGCGGAGCGCACGATGCGCGCGAACTCGTAGTGCGAGCGCAGCTTCTCGTGCTTGGCCGCCACGCGCCGCTGCAGCACCGGCTGCGTGGTGCGCAGTTCCAGGTTCATGTTGTTGCTCTGCTGCTGCAGGTCGTACAACTGCGCCGCACCGCGCACATTGAGCAGCAGCGATTCCGGATGCCAGGGCTTGAGGATGTACTGGTAGATGCCGGCATCGTTGATGCCCGCGATGATGTCCTCGACATCGGTGTAACCGGAGATGATCATGCGCACCGCATCCGGCCAGCGCTCGCGCACTTCCTTGAGGAAATCGATGCCGGTCACGCCGGGCATGCGGTGGTCGCACAACACCACGTTGACGCGTTCGCGCTCCATGATGGCGCGGCCCTCTTCCGCACTCGACGCGGTCAGCACGCTGAACTCCTCGTCCAGCGTACGGCGTATCGACTCCTGCGAACGCACTTCATCGTCGATGACCAATAATGTAGGTAGTGTCGCCATGATTAACAGATCCTCGGTAACTGTTCGCCCGCCAGCCAGTCTACGACCCTGCGGCCGCCCAACTTCGTCGTCATCTGCACAAAACCGTGCGCATCATCCAGCACCTCGCCGATGACGGAAGCGCCCTTGCCCAGCGGATGCGCGCGCATCACTTCCAGCAGGCGCGCGGCATCTTCCGGCGCGCAGATCGCGATCAGCTTGCCTTCGTTGGCCACATAGAGCGGATCGAGGCCAAGGAACTCGCACGCCGCCTCGACCGGCTGGTTCACCGCGATCGCCGATTCCTGCAGCATCATCCCCACGCCGGATTGCTTGGCGATCTCGTTCAGCGTCGTCGCCAGGCCACCTCGCGTCGGGTCGCGCAGCACGCGCAACTTCACCCCGCTGTCGAGCATCGCGGCGATGAGCCCGTGCAACGCTGCCGTGTCCGACACGATGGGCGCGGAGAAAGTCAGTCCCTCGCGCTGCGACAGGATTGCCATGCCGTGGTCGCCGATGGTGCCGGACAGCAATATCTTGTCGCCCGGCTTGGCCAGATCGCCGGAGAGATTCACTCCCTCGCGCACCACGCCAACGCCTGTCGTGGTGATGAACACGCCGTCGCCCTTGCCCTGCTCGACCACTTTGGTGTCGCCGGTGACGACAGGTACACCCGCCTCGCGCGCAGCCTGCGCCATGGATTCGACGATGCGTTTCAGATCGGCCAGCGGAAAACCCTCTTCCAGGATGAAGCCTGCCGACAGATACAGAGGCGTTGCCCCCATCACTGCCACATCGTTGATGGTGCCGTGCACCGACAGGCAACCGATGTCGCCACCCGCAAAGAACAGCGGCGATACCACATGACTGTCGGTCGCCATCACCAGTCGGCCGGCAGCAGAAGGCAGCAATGCACCGTCGTTACCCTGCGCCAGATATTCGTTGTCGAACGCCGCCGCGAACAGCTCGGTAATGAGCTGCGCCATCGCGCGCCCGCCGGAACCGTGCGACATGTCGACGCGGCCGTTCTTGATGTCGAGCGGGCGGGTGTAGTTGGGTTTGACTGTGCTCATCAGACAGTCTCCCTGAATCGGCCATAACTGTAATGCGCGGCACACGCCCCTTCCGACGACACCATGCAGGAGCCGACCGGGTTCTCCGGTGTGCATACCGTGCCGAAGATCTTGCATTCCTGCGGGCGTTTCTGGCCTCTCAAAATCGCGGCGCATTCGCAGGCCTTGTTGTCGGGGACTTCGACGTAATCGACTTTGAACTTGAGCTCGGCATCGAAAGCCGCGTATTTCGGGCGCAGTTTCAGTGCGCTGTTCGGCACGCTGCCGAGACCGCGCCACTCGAACATGTCGCGCAGCTCGAACACTTCGGCCACCAGCTCCTGCGCTTTCAGGTTGCCTTCGCGCGTCACGGCACGGGTGAATTCGTTCTCCACGGCGGCACGGCCGTCGTTGACCTGGCGCACCAGCATCAGGATCGCCTGCATCACGTCCAGCGGCTCGAAGCCGGCGATGACCACCGGCTTGCCGTAGTCGTCGGCGAAGGGTTCGTAGGGTTTGCTGCCGATGACGGTGGAGACATGCGCGGGACCGACGAAGCCGTCGATTGCCACACCGCCTTCGACCGCCAGGATGGCGTGCATCGCGGCCGGGGTCAGCACGTGGTCGCACAGGATGCTGAAATTCTTCAACCCTTCGGCGGCGGCCTGCTTGATCGCGACGGCGGTCGGCGGCGTGGTGGTCTCGAAGCCGATGGCGAGGAACACCACTTCGCGCTGCGGATTCTCGCGCGCGATCTTCAGCGCATCCTGGGTCGAATAGATCATGCGCACGTCGGCGCCCTTGGCTTTGGCGCGCATCAGCGACAGATTGTCCGAGGCCGGCACGCGCACGGTGTCGGCGTAGGTGCACAGGATCACGCCGTGCTCGCGCGCCAGACGGATGGCCTGGTCGACGCGGCCGATGGGCAATACGCACACCGGGCAGCCGGGGCCGTGGATCATGCGCACGTTGGACGGTAGCAGATCGGCGATGCCGTAACGCGAGATGGCGTGCGTGTGTCCGCCGCAGAATTCCATCAGGCGGTAGTTACGTTTCGGATCGGCCTCGCGCGCGATGTTGGCGGAGATGTTCTTCGCCAGTTCGCCGTCGCGGAATTCGTCGACGTATTTCATGCTGCGTCCCCGGCGAGTTCACTGCGCAGCTCGTCCAGCTGTCCCATCTCGGCGAACATCTGCAGCGTGCGCTCGGCTTCTTCCTGATCCAGCTTCTGCAGGGCGTAGCCGACGTGCACGATGACGTAATCGCCGACGACGGCATCATCCACCAGCGCCAGCGATATCTCCTTGCGCACACCGCCGAGGTTGACGATGGCATTGCCCGGTGTGGTCATTTCCTCGATGCGGGCGGGGATGGCGAGACACATGGTTAAGCTCCTTGATTGAGAAGTTGCAGCGCGATGCCGGCCTGGCCGAACGAGATCGCGCCGTCGTTGGGCGGCAACTGTTGTGCGGCCAGCACGTCCAGGCCGCAAGTGGTCAGACTGTCGGTCAACGCCTGCGTCAGTATCTTGTTGAGGAAACAGCCGCCGCCCAGCGCGACATACTTGATGCTGCCGCGTCCGGCGGCGCGCTGCACCCAGCCGCACAGCCCCTCGGCCAGCGTGGCGTGGAACAGCGCCGCGCCGTAGGCGGCATCGTCGCAGTCGGCGAGTTTCGCCAGCAGCGGACGGAAATCCAGATCGTTCTGCGCGGTGGTTATGTAACCCAAGGGAAGCGGCGCAACCTTGCCGTGGCGCTCGGCCAACCCTTCCAGCAGCATCGCCGCCTGGCCCTCATACGCCTGTATCTCTTTCACCCCGAGCAAGCCGGCCGCCGCATCGAACCAGCGTCCCATGCTGCTCGTCTCCACGCAGTTGAGCTTGCGTTGCAGCATGTCGGCCATCATCGCTGCCGCCGTCTGGGCAGGGAAACGGCGCGCGATCTCGTCGGCGCGATTCATGTCGAACAATGCCGCTGCCGCCATGCGCCAGGGTTCGCGCGCGGCGCGGTCTCCGCCGGGCAGCGTCAGCGGCGCGAGATGGCCGAGGCGCTCGAATCCTGCGCCCGACACCCGCAACAACTCGCCGCCCCAGGCGCTGCCGTCCGTACCCAGCCCCACGCCGTCCAGCGCGAGGCCGAGCACCGGCTCGGTGACGCGGTGTTCGGCGCAGATGGCGGCGATGTGCGCATGGTGATGCTGCACGGCGAACAGCGGCAGGCCGTGTCGCGCGGCATAAGCCTGCGCGAACTGGGTACTGTAGAAATCGGGATGCAGGTCGTGCGCGACAGCCTGCGGCTGCACATCGAGGATGTCGATCAGGTAAGCGACCGTCTCGTCCAGCATCTCGCGTGTGCCGACATGGTCGAGGTCGCCGATGTGTTGCGAGACGAAAGCTTCGTCGCCGCGCGTGATGCAGACGGTGTTCTTCAGCCAGGCACCGCAGGCCAGCACCGACGGTCCGGTAAAGGGCAGTTTGATGCGGCGCGGTGTGTAACCGCGCGCGCGGCGCACGAAGGTCGGCGCCTTGCCCTGCCACTTCATCACGCTGTCGTCGCAGCGGTGCAGGATGTCGCGGTCATGGGTGAGGAAGGCATCGGCCAGGCCGAACAGCGAATTGCGCGCCTCGTCGTCATCCTTCACCAGCGGCTCGCCGCCGGGGTTGGCACTGGTCATCACCAGCGCGAGCGTGCTCTTCTGCTGCAGCCAGTCGGTGCCCACAGGCCGGCCGAGCAATTCATGGAACAGCAGATAGTGCAGCGGCGTGTAGGGCAACATCAGGCCGACACTGGAGAGTCCCGGCGCGATACCCTGCAACTCGGCGGCACAGATGTTCGACTGGCGCAGCAGCACGATGGGACGTTCGCCGGTCTCCAGCAGCGCGCCATCCTGTTCGCGGAACTGCGCGTAATGCCGCGCGGATTGTGTGTTCAGCACCATCACCGCGAACGGCTTCTCCTCGCGCTGTTTGCCGTTGCGCAACCTCTCCACGGTAGCGGCGTTGCGCGCGTCACACACCAGATGGAAGCCGCCCAGACCTTTGATCGCGACGACCTGCCCTGCCTGGATGAGTGCGGCGGCGGCCGCGACGGGGTCATCACCCTTGAGCGGATTCCAGTATGCATCGAACAGGCTCAGGCGCGGCCCGCACTTGGGGCAGGCGTTGGGTTGCGCGTGGAAGCGGCGCGTCGACGGCGTGTCGTATTCGAGCTGGCAGGCGATGCATTGCCCGAACTTCGCCATGCTGGTGTTGCCTCGGTCGTAGGGCAGACGCGCGGTCAGCGTGTAACGCGGGCCGCAGTGGATACAGTTGATGAAGGGATGGCGGTAGCGGCGGTCGGCGGGATCGAACAACTCGTTCAGGCAGTCCGGGCAGATCGCCATGTCGGGCGCGATGCCGGTGAGCACCTTGCCGCTCTTGCTCTCGGCGATGCAGAAACCGAGCAGGCCGGTGGTCTTCTTGGCCAGGTCGTGGGTGACTCTTTCCACACGCGCCAAGGCGGGCGGTTCGCTTTGCAGCCGTTCGATCAGTCGCATCACCTGCGTGCTGTCGCCCTCGACCGCGATCTCCACACCTTCGCTGTCGTTGCGCACCCAGCCGGCCAGACCGAGTTCGTTGGCAAGCCGGTAGACGAAGGGCCGGAAACCGACGCCCTGTACCTGCCCCGAGACTCTGATCTGCGCGTGGACCATGTTCAACCCATCCTACCTGCCATCGATCGATTTTCTGTCTATCGCTTTCTTGCAACCCGCCTTGATCCAGTCCAGCCATTCGCCCATGCCTTCACCGCTGGTCGCCGAGGTGCGGATCACTTTGATATCGGGATTGACGCGGCGCGCATTGGCCACGGCGAGCTCGGCATCGAAAGTCAGATAAGGCAGCAGGTCGCACTTGTTCAGCAGCATCAGGTCGGCGGCGCGGAACATGTCGGGATACTTGAGCGGTTTGTCCTCACCCTCGGTCACCGAGAGGATGGCCACCTTGTGCGCCTCGCCCAGATCGAAGCTGGCCGGACACACCAGATTTCCGACGTTCTCGATCAGCAGCAGGCTGTCCTCGGCCAGCGCCAATTGTGTCATCGCTTTGCCCACCATGAACGCATCTAGATGGCAGCCCTTGCCGGTATTGATCTGCAGCGCGGGTGCACCGGTGGCGCGGATGCGCGCGGCGTCGTTGTCGGTCTGCTGGTCGCCCTCGATCACAGCCAGTTTCAACTGGCCGTTCAGCGCCTCGATGGTCTTCACCAGCAGCGTGGTCTTGCCCGAGCCGGGGCTGGATACGAGGTTGAGCGCGAAGATGCCGTGCTCTGCCAGGCGGGCGCGGTTCTCGTTGGCATAGCTGTCGTTCTTGGACAGGATGTCCTGCTCGATCTTCACCATGCGCGACTGGCTCATGCCGGGCGCATGCGCGCCTGCCGGGCCGAGGCCGTAATGCACCGAACCGTCCGCATGCGTGTGACTGTGATCGTGACTGTGTTGATGATCGTGGCCGTGCAGATGATCATGCACATGGTCGTGCGAGCTGCCGTCCTCGTGCAGGTGGTAGTGCATGTGCTTCGCCTCGGCATGCTCGTGATCATGGTCATGGTCGTGCGAATGATCGTGATCGTGTGCCGTGCCGTCGGCATGCACATGGAAATGTCCGCCGTGACCGTGTTCGACCGCCTTGCCGTCGATGGTCGTCTCGCCCGCGCCGCAACCGCATACGTTACACATCTCTCTATCTCCTATTCCACATCGAGTTCTTTGACTCTCATCTCGTTACCGCCCGTCACCTGCACCTGATGGCTGCCGCACTGGGGACAGGCATCGTACAGGGCTTTCACATTCACCACTTCGGCGCAGTGCAGGCACCAGGCCTGACCCGGCGTCTCGATGATCACCAGTTCCGCCCCCTGGGCGATGCTGTCGTTCACCACCGCATCGAAGCAGAACTTCATCGCCTCGACTTCCACACCGGCCAACTGGCCGATCTCCAGCCACACTGTCCTGACCCGGCTGAAGTTCTGCGTCTTGGCTGAATCTTCAATGAGCTGAAGCACGCCCTCAGCCAGCGACATCTCATGCATCTGAACTCCTTATCTCGACCTCATATGCAACGCAGGGGTCCAGCGACATCACTTCGATCTGCGCGCGGTACTCCAGCAGTCCGCCATCGTGTTCCGCCAGACCGCACAGGTCCTGCGCGAACGATCCGGCCGGATGGAAGTTCCACTCGGTCGGCGCGACGATTGAATAGTCCGCCACCTTGTCTCCATCCAGCAACACCCGGTGCAGCAACAGACCGCGCGCGGTGCGCACCACGGCGATACCTTCGTCTGCCGCCGGGCTGGTCATGCTCAATCTCGGCTCAGCCTTGCCGCTCGCCAGACAGACCATATCGACCAGTCTGGCCAGCAGACGCGTCAGCGCCCTCGATCCGCTCTGCTGCCACACATCGCGCAACAGCGGACTGTCGGCGTAATAGCTCCATGCGCCCGTTTCCGCCGCGGCACCCAGCCACTCCGGACGCGCAGCGAAGGCGGCGTCCCATCTTCCGGCGCAGACCTGCTGCACTTCCGCCGCCGACCAGGGCGGCAACAATCTGGTTTCGTTGCGATTGCAGCGGCTCTGCGCCGATTCGTCCAGCTTGGCCAGCGGTCGCACCAGCGCGTTGTCCGGCTTGCGCCACCATGTCTGCATCGCGGCGTAACTGTCCAGCGCCAGCCATTCCGCCGCAGTCATGCCCAGCGCATCGCGTTCGAACTCTTGCAGGAAGGCCGCCATCTCCGCCTCGCCGGCGCCGATCTTGCGCAACATCGAATACCAGCCGGAAAACAGCTTGTCCTCCTGCGGCATGCCGAGCAGATCCGGCCAATCCAGCATCAGACGCCACAGATGCTCCTGTATGGCCTCGCACACGATGCTGCGTTCCATCGTCGCGACCGCAGGGCTTTCCTCTCGCATCGCGGCCAGCAGCGCGACACTGGCTGCCGCGCCCTGCGCCCGACCGCACACGCTGTAAAGCAGCGGCACGATCTGCACCACCTGAGTCGGCGTCTTGTCCTTCAGTACCCGCGCCGCCATCGGCCGCGTCGAGCTGATATCCGTCGCGGCGACCGATTCACCGTCCCACACCACACCCAGCGTCACCTTGCCTACATCGAACAAATCTAAGTCCCCAAAAAGCTGCCGCGCAGGAAATCGCGCCGCGACAGCGGTTTATCCATCACCGGCTCGCCCTTGAGACGCGCCGCTTCCACCATCTGCTTGCGGTCGGCATCGCGTTTCGCATCGGAGTCGTCCTTCAAGAACAAAGCCTCCATCACCTGCTCGGCGACGCTCACCGCATCCTCGTGGCGCTCGAAGTCGACCACCGGCGAGATCAGCGAACAGGTCTGGCAGGTGCCCAGCGCCGGTTCGTTCAGGCCCATGAACTCGTATTTGCCGGAAGGGAATTCCCAGCTCATCTTCTCGTCCGCACCCAATGTCCCGAGCGGGCCCTTGTCGCCCGGCATCAGCGCCAGGCTGATGGTCCACGGCGTGACCAGCACGCCCACCCAATGATCATTCCACTCGCGGAATCCCACCGCCTGCACGCGCAACGCCGTGTTGCAGATCGGCAGCCCGGCCATGCGCGTCTCGGCGATGTCCCTGAATACCGCTTCCAGTTTCTGTTCGACCGCGTTCATTCGTTATGCACCATGAATTTGTGTTTGGGCGCATCGCAGTTCGGGCAGGTCCAGTGCTCCGGCAACTGCGAGAACGGTGTATTCGGATCGATCTGCCACACCGGATCGCCCAAGGCAGGATCGTACACCTCCCAGCAGATCCCGCACTCCATCCGCACCGAATCGTCGGACAGTTTATCGTTGTCGCCGAGGAACGAACCTTCGAACATGGCCATCTCAGTCCACGCTCTCCGGCGCCTGCATCACCTGCAGCCATTCGCCCAGACGGTCTATGCTGTCCTCGTAGTCTTCCGACGAGGCCAGCGCCACTTCCGGCACTTCGCTGACCTCGATGGTGTTGAGGATCAGCGTGTCCATGCTGTTGAAGTATTGTACCCACCACACGTTCGGCAGTTTGGTGCTGGTGATGCGGCAATTGCCGTAACCGCGCGACAGGATGGTCACAGCGCCCACGCCCAGCGTCTGCGTCAGGCATTCCAGATCTTCCGGCGACATCGGCAGCAGGGTCAGGTTGATCACATGCGCGCCGTCGCCCGCCTTGTAGGCTTTGGCCTTGCCGACGATCTCGGTGAGCACGGCGGGCGCGTTCATCAGCCCGGCATCCTTTTCCGGGATCTTGCAATCCAGTGACACACCGTCCTGCGCCCATTGCGCCACCATGGGCGGGATCGCACAGGCCATGATGGTATCGCCGATCAAACGGCCGTCGGTGGCGAACTCATGCACGCGCCACACGCTGGCGAACACCGTCTCCTGGATGCGGTACTGGCCGGAACCGCGCACCGCGATGCTCACCTCGCCCTCGCCCATCGTCTGGTTGAGCAGGCGCACCACCTCGGTATCCATATCCTGCAACTCAACGGTCGGAATGGTCGCCGAATCCAGCGGCGTGGCCTGCATCTCATCGCGCAAGCGCTCCACCACCGCGCACGCTGCCGCCATCAATGCGGGATCGGCCTCGTCGATGACCGGCAAGGCGAAAGTCATCATCGCGCTGGGCAGCGGCATGTATTGCAGGGCCTCGTCTTCAGGTTGCGAACCGGGACCGATGGCGACGACGGGAAGGGGGAATTCTTTCATCATGTTCTGCTCCTGGATTCGGGTTAGTGACAGGAAGGTGACGCACCGGCGGCCATCACCGGAATCCCCACCGACGGCGCGCGGCTCACCGGTTTGTTCAGCATGCCGGCAATCTCGCGCGTGTATTCTTCCCAGTTGCGCATGCCGTCGATCACACCGACATACTCGCCGTCGCGCACGAACACCAGCGACGGCCAGCGTGTGATGCCGAAACGCGCTTTTTCCTTGCGCGCCAGTTCGGGCGTGATGATCGCGGCACGCAGGCGGTCGCCGGTCAGCTTGAGCACTTCGGGCAGGATCACCGCCACATCCCAGGTCTCGGGCTGCTGGTCCGGCTCCTGGGTGAACAGCACCATGCCGTCGCCGCCCGCCATAACAAAGGACTCCAGCCCTTCCTCGTCCAGCAGCGTGATCTTGCTCTGCGCGCGCAAGCGCTCCAGCAGCTTGTTGAAACTCGCTTTCATCTCCTCGGCGCGTACCGCTGCAAATTCCACTGTCTCGCTCATGCGTTTTCCTTTCTCAAAAATTCCGGCAATTGCGGCTCGCGGTTCACCAGATCACCAAAGAATCTATCCATATCCATCTCGCCGCCGTTGGCCACCTCCTGCAATCCGTCCAGCGCGTCGTTCACCAGCGCGGCCTGTTCGGCATCGATCACTTCGCGCCCCGCATCCAGAAAAGTGAGCAGCCACTGGCCGACTTCGACCTTGCCCACCAGCATGGTGTTGATCAGCTGACGGCCGTTGCGACCCTCGCAGACTGCGGTGTTCTCGTGTACTTCCATGACCTGCATGGGGATCCCGAGGCACATATTTTCTCCTGTTGAAACTCCATTTTTCCGTTCGTGGTGAGCCTGTCGAACCATGAACGGAAAAATCCGCAAATGACTATTTCGACATTCACCCTTCGACAGGCTCAGGGCGAACGGCGTCTTTAACTAAACCTGCCCCGCAAGGAACCTATCGTCGCCGAAGCGGCATGCGAGTTCCTCGGAAGGACGCCCCGCTTCGTACTCGTCCATCCCCAACACATGCTGGTGTTCATCGACCACGCGCGATTGACGGGTCCGGTAGGTGATGCCCCATTGCCGCATCTGCAGCAGCGCCACTTCCAGCGCGCGCGGGATCTGCGCCTTGACGATGTCGCGCAGACTGCCGCCGAAGTCTTCCAGTTGTTCGGGTTGCACACCGATGAGCATCATGGATTCGGGCAGGCGGTCGGCCAGTGCGGCGCAGGCGATGACTTCCTGGAAGCCGGTCTGGTGCAGGCTCATCTTCTTCGCGCCCATGAAGCGCGGCACTTCGTTGTCTTTCGCGATCACCATCTCGCCCGGCGTCTTGCCGTAGTCCACGGCGTCGAACACGATCAGATAGCGCGCCTCTTCCAGGAATGGCAGCAGATACAAGCCCTGGGTGCCGCCGTCCAGCACGGTCACGTTGTCATCAAACTGGTAAGCGGCGTTCAACGCCTCGACGCAGCGCACGCCGAAACCCTCGTCCGCCCACAGGATGTTGCCGATGCCCAACACCAACAATTCTGTTTTTTTCACTTTTCTCCTCCCTGTTACGAGCTGTGTAACAGCACGACTCATGCCATTCGCATAAAGCATAATTTATCGTTAAAAATGATAGCGTTGAAGGCGAAAGGCAAAGTCCGACTGATTTAGTGTGGACATTGCCTTACCGCTTTCGAAACACTACACCTGAATCTTAACCTTACGATAGTAAAGTTGTTGTGCCTGATGGAGGTCCCAGGCGAACTGCATCTCCAGCCAGAACGCCACATCCGTGCCGAAATGCAGGGCCAGCCTTACCGCCGTGTCGGGGGTGACAGCGCGCTTACCACATACCAGTTCGTTGATGCGGCGGCGGGAGATGCCGAGGGCCGCGGCCAGCGCCTCTTGCGAGATGCGGCCGGGCTGCAGAAAACGCGTATCCAGGAACTGTCCGGGATGGAGCGGCGCACGCGGCGCCACCCAAAAGAAACGCGGGCTTTTGCCCGCGTTTGCTCTCAACTCTTGCGACATTGCTCGATCATCGGGGGAAGGTTGCCGCAAGGGAAGACTTGGAACCTGATCGTTCATTAGCCCGTCATACCGGCGAAGGCCGGTATCCAGCAAAATATCCACATCCTGCGAAGCAGACCTGGACGACGATCTTGTCCCGCTTGCGCGGGAGTTGTTTCTTCGACTGGATTCCGGCCTGCGCCGGAATGACGGGTGTGTTGATCAATGAACATTGGCGTCACCCTCATTCGCGGAAAGTGCGCTTACCGTCGATCATGGCGCTGATCATGGTCTGCCGCGACATGATGTCTTCGCGGATGGCGGTGTACACGTGCAGGATCACGAACACCACGATGCCCCATGCCACCAGGTGATGCCAGGTGTGCACGTCCTGGCTCTGCCCGAACAGCGGGATGACCCAGCTGGTGAACAGCCAGTGCGACCAATGGCCTTCCTGCGCGCCTTCGCCGTACAGCGCGAAGCCGGTGACCAGCATGAAGGTGCCGCCCAGCGTGATGGCCACGAACATGAACAGGTGACCGAGCGGATTGTGGCCGATGTATTTGTTCGGCTGTTTCTCCAGATACAGGTACCAGCGTATCTCCTTGGCCATCCCGGCCCACCACTTCTTGTCGGTCACCGGCAGCATGAACAACTGGCGCGCATGGTGGTTGCCCACAAACGCCCAGTACAGCCGCACCAGCAAGCCGATGGCGAACACATAACCCGCCGCAAAATGCGCGAAGCGGATATAGCCCATGAGGAAGTTATCGCTCGCCTCGCCGCTCACGCTGGGCAACGGGCTGGCGATGAACCAGCCGGTGATGGACAGCGTGATGATGCACAGCACGTTGATCCAGTGCCATGCGCGCACCGGCGCCTCGTACACATACACCGAGTTGCCCGCCGCGGTGATCGCCGCTTCGTCGACTTCAGTTTTTACAGACATGACAGTCTCCTTTCGTGCACCTAATAAGGCGCTGATTTATTCCGTTCGCCCTGAGCCTGTCGAAGGGCTCTTTGTTAACTCCTTGACCGATTTAACCCTCCATTCATGGTTCGACAGGCTCACCACGAACGGAAGGTTAAATCGTCGTTTCGTTAGCGAACCGTGACCTTGCTCATCTCCTGACCGTCCGGCGACATCACATGTGTGGAACACGCGAGGCAGGGGTCGAAGCTGTGCAGGGTGCGCAGGATCTCCAGCGGTTGATCGGCTTTGGCCAGCGGCGTGTTCATCAGCGAAGCCTCGAACGCACCGATCTGTCCCTTGGCATCGCGCGGACTGCCGTTCCAGGTCGTGGGCACCACGCACTGGTAGTTGTCGATCTTGGTGTCCTTGATCTTGATCCAGTGACCCAGCGCGCCGCGCGGTGCTTCGGTGAAGCCCACGCCCTTCGCCTCTTTCGGCCACTTGGATGGCTCCCACTTCTCGACGTTGGCGGTGGCGGTATCGCCCGCTTTCAGGTTCGCCATCAGCTTGTCGAACTGCTGCACCTGCAGGTCGGCGCAATACAGCGTCTCGATGCCGCGCGCGGCCGTGCGTCCCAGTGTGGAGAACAGCGCGGTCACCGGCAGGTCGAGCTTGTGCAGCACGCTGTCGATGGTGTCCTTGATGAACGGATACTGCTTGGGCTGCACATAACCCAGCACCATGCGCGAGAGGCAGCCGACTTCCATGGCATTGCCCTTCCAGCGCGGCGCCTTTATCCAGGAATACTTGCCGCTCTCGTCCAGCGCCTCGATCTTGGTGCGCGTGCCCTTGAAGTTGGGGCCTTCGGGTTGATAGTTCGGCTCGGTGACGCCGTCCCAGGGGTGC
>DMCN01000119.1 GCA_003445795.1 Gallionellaceae bacterium | reverse complement strand
CGGCGGAAAGGGTCAGGGCTGCTGCTGCGATCAGGTAACGAGACTTCATGTTGTTCTCCTTGGTTGTTGAATCGGGGGACCCGGACCCTGCATGCGTCCGAATCACACAAAACTCGCTCAGAGACATAATATCCCGTTCGGAGTTCCCGGAACGGGAAAAGGGTACGCATAAAACAAAAAAACTCCAGCATGGGCTGGAGTTTTTTGTCTGTATCGATGCGCTTAAGCCTTGAACAGCTCTTTCAGCATCCACAGGGAAAAGCCAACTGCGAAGATTGCGGTGCCGATTGCGGAAATATCTGCGATGAACGACATTTTTTCTCCTCCCGAGAGATTTAGGTTGAACACAACAACAAACAAGCGAGGCGAATCGTAGCACAATTCTTTGTGTCGGCAAGNNCGAGTACGACTCGGACAAGATGGCGGATGTGCTGCGCGCCTGCGAGGGCATGGAGCAGACCGACAAGCCGGAAGAGGCCGACGTGATCCTGTTCAACACCTGCTCGATCCGCGAGAAGGCCGAAGACAAGGTATTTTCCGACCTGGGCCGCGCACGTTTGCTTAAACAGGCCAGACCCGATCTGCTGATCGGCGTTGGCGGCTGTGTCGCCAGCCAGGAGGGCGAGGCCATCGTCAAGCGCGCGCCCTATGTGGACGTGGTGTTCGGTCCGCAGACCCTGCACCGCCTGCCCGAACTGCTGGCCCGGCGCGAGCGCCAGTCGCGGCCTCAGGTCGACATCAGCTTCCCCGAGATCGAGAAGTTCGACCACCTGCCGCCCGCGCGCGTGGACGGCTGCAGCGCCTTCGTGTCCATCATGGAAGGTTGCTCCAAATACTGCAGCTACTGCGTCGTGCCCTACACCCGCGGCGACGAGGTGAGCCGCCCGTTTGAGGACGTGCTGGTGGAGATCGCCGGTCTGGCCGACCAGGGCGTGCGCGAGGTCAACCTGCTGGGCCAGAACGTCAACGCCTACCGCGGCAAGATGGGTGACACGGCCGAGATCGCCGACTTCGCGCTGCTGCTCGAATACGTGGCCGACATCCCCGGCATCGAGCGCATCCGCTACACCACCAGCCATCCCAACGAATTCACGCCGCGCCTGATCGAGGCCTACGTGAAAATCCCGAAACTGGTGAACCACCTGCACCTGCCGGTGCAGCATGGATCGGACCGCATCCTGATGGCCATGAAGCGCGGCTACACCGCCATGGAATACAAGAGCACGGTGCGCAAGCTGCGAGCGATCCGCCCCGACCTGGCCATGAGCAGCGACTTCATCGTCGGCTTCCCCGGCGAGACGGAAGAAGAATTCGAAGAGCTGCTCGACTTCATCGAAGTGGCGCAGCTCGACCGCGTCGGCGCGTTCAAGTATTCACCGGTGGAAGGTGCTGCAGCGAACGCGCTGCCGGACCACGTCGACCCGCATGAGCAGGAAGACCGTCTCGCGCGCCTGATGTACCTGCAGGAAGAGATCAGCGCGGAGAAACTGGCGAAGAAGGTCGGCAAGACCATGACCGTGCTGGTGGATGATGTGGACGAAGAAGGCGCGGTCGCGCGCAGCGCCGCCGATGCGCCTGAGATCGACGGCCTGGTCTATATCAACGGCGCCGATCTGGAAGTGGGCGAGTTCGTCACAGTGAAGATCACCGACTCGGACGAACATGATCTGTGGGGAGAAGTCGTCAGGAAATGAGCGAAGCGAATCCCTGCATGACCTGCGGCGCCTGCTGCGCCTATTACCGTATCTCGTTCTACACGGACGAATCCAGCGAGGCACCCGGCGGCTTCGTTCCGGCCGAATTTACCGAGAAGGTGCATGAACACATGGTGTGCATGAAAGGCACCAACAGCTATCCGCCGCGTTGCACAGCACTGCGCGGCGAGGTGGGCAAGCAGGTCTCCTGCGCCATCTACGAGAACCGCCCGAGTCCCTGCCGCGAGTTCAACGAATATGAGCTGGACGGCACGCCCAACAGCCGCTGCTTCAAACTGCGCGGTCTGGTTCCCCCTGCTACAATCCGGCCATGACGCTCTACGCTTTCCTCGCAGTCGGATTCGGTGCCGCCATCGGCGCATGGCTGCGCTGGGGTCTGGGTCTGTGGCTCAATCCGATCACGCACGAGCTGCCGCTGGGCACGCTTTTGGCCAATCTGGTCGGCGGCTATCTGATCGGTCTCGCCATCGCCTTCTTCATGCAGCACCCCGGCGTGTCGCCGGAATGGCGTCTGCTCATCATCACCGGTTTTCTCGGTGGACTCACCACCTTCTCGACCTTCTCGGCCGAGACTGTCACGCTGCTGCTGCGCGGACAATATGCATGGGGCACGGCCATCATCGCCGCGCACCTTGGCGGCTCGTTGCTGATGACGGTGCTGGGGATGCAGACGTTCAAATGGATGCAACAATAAGGAGAGCAAGATGAACACCGTCTACCTCAAGTTCTACCTGACCGAGAAACAGCACCATCAGGGCAAGATGCTGCAGGAGTGGTTGCTGGAAAAAGCCAAGTCGCTGGGCGTGCCGGGTGGCTCAGTGTTCCGCGCCGTCGCCGGCTACGGGCGGCACGGTCATATCCACGACGAGAGTTTCTTCGAATTGGCGGGGGAATTGCCGGTGCAGGTCGAGTTCGTGCTCGACGACAAACACGCCAACCAGTTGCTTGGCGTGATCACCGCAGAAGGCCTGAATCTACCCTACGTGCGCTACGCCGTCGAGGCGGGCACGACGGGCGCGAAGTAGAACTTACTTCTTCTTGCCGGAGAGCAGGACTTCGATCTCCACTTCGGCCGCGATCCAGTAATCCAAAGAGCCGCTGACAAAGCCATTCTTCTCGGCGATGAAATACGCGGCATCCTGAACCATCTTGTAACGCTGTTCCGGTGTGGGAGTTGCGGCCTTGCGCGGCGCGGCTTTTACAGCTGCGGGCTTCTTCGCGGCTGCCGGCTTGGCTACGACCGGTTTCTTGGCGACTGCAGTCTTTGCTGTCGTTGTCTTGGCGGTCACTTTTTTCGCGGTAGTCTTGCTCGTTGCGGTAGTGGTTTTTTTGGCTGCGGGTTTTGCTGCGGTGGTGGTCTTTTTCACCGTGGTGGATTTGGATGTGGCCATGATCGCTACCTTTCAAGAATGAAGTTCATCGAATATCGGAATGGTGCTGTTCCTTGATGCATCCCCATTTTTTGTATGCTACTCCTCGGATGTGATTCTAAACACAAACGATATGATTTTTGTGACTAATTTATGTCAGAGCGAGAACACGCCGCCCGGGCAGGACTTCGACTGTTCCAGACGCGTCAACGTCGGCAGCAGGTTCAGACCGGTCTCCGCCTTCAATGCATCCGCCTGGTCTTTGAGGTCGTCCAGCTGGATCGCGATGGGATCGCCTGCTGCGGCCAGAGCGATCACATTGCCACTTTCGGTGGAGGGGAATGCCAGCGCGCGTCCCTCGAACGCCTCGCGGATGCGGTCAAGGCTGGCCTGGAAACCGCGGCTGCGCCCGAGCAGGTTCACCGCCAGAATGCCGTTGCTGTTCAGACGCGAACGGCATAGCTGGTAGAACGGCAGTGTGTCCAGTTCACCCGGGCGCGCGTCCTCGTCGAAGCCGTCGACCAGGATGAGATCGAAGGTCTTGTCGTTCACTGCCACGTATTGCGCGCCGTCCGCGATCACGATGTTCAGCCGCTTGGGGTCATCCGGCAATTTGAAGAACTGTCTTGCCGCCGCCACCACGCGCGGCTCGATCTCCACCACGGTCAGTTTCGACAGCGGGTAGTTGCGGTAGAGGAACTTGGTCAGCGAGGCTGCGCCGAGACCGATGAGCAGCACCTTGCGCGGAAAGTGCGTCTCGTCGCGCATCAGCAGGCTGGTCATCATCTCCTTGGTGTATTCCAGTTCCAGATGCCAGGGCCGCGCGATGCGCATCGCCCCCTGGATCCAGAGTGAGCCGAAGTGCAGAAAGCGGACACCGCCTTCTTCGCTGATATCGATGGGGTAGGTCATTGAGCTTGCGGGGGTGTGGGGCGGGTAAGTTTGCCGGCGGCGAAGCGCACCAGCGCGAGCAGCAGTTCCACTGCCAGCAGGATGATGAGCGCCACACCCGCGCCGAAGATCAGCGCATCCTGACTGAGTGGCACAGCGTAGCTGTACTGTCCGAGCGCCTCGTCGAGCAACTCCCGGTCGCCGTGCAGCAGCACATGCAGCGCCTTCTGCGGCAGGCTGGTCTGCAGCGCGGCCATGTCGGTCTCGAAGCGCAGCTTGCGCTGCACCATCTTTTCGATGGCGGCGCCTTCTTCCTGGAAGGGTTTCTCGATGCTGTTGCGGTGCAGCGCGATGAGTTTGCTCATATCGCCGGCGAAATACTTGCTGGCGATGTCCTGGAACGGCTGCAGGTTGACGCTCACCTCGCGCAGATGCGCATCGACGCGCTTCTGGTACTGGTCGACGAAATTGGGCACCTGCAAGCCGAGCAGCAGCGAGATGCAGGCAACGATGATCATCAGATAGCGGTGAAGGATGTCGGTCATGGCTGGAAGACCTTTAGTTTGGAGCGATCCTGTTCAGCAGCCAGCGGGCCCATTCCGTCACTTCGGTTGCGCTCATGCCGAGGGTGGCCTGCTGTTTTGCCAGTTCGTCGCCCGCCGCGCCGTGCAGGTGTACCGCCAGCAGCATCGCCTGGTCCGCGCCCAGTCCCTGCGCGATGAAGGCGGCGATCATGCCGGCCAAGACATCGCCCATGCCTGCGGAGCTCATGCCGGGGTTGCCGGTCTGGTTGATATAGAGCTTCGCTTCGCGTGTGGCGCAGAGGCTGCCCGCGCCTTTCAGCACCACGCTGCCGCCCAGTCGCTTCACCAGGCTCAGCGCAGAGTGCGGGCGGTCGCCCTGTACCTCTTCGGTCTTGCTGCCCAGCAGGTGTGCGGCTTCGCCGGGGTGGGGCGTGAACACGGCAGGGGACTTGCGCCCATGCAGCATGCCGCGCAGGTCCGGGCGCTGGGCGATCAGGTTGAGCGCGTCGGCATCCACCACCAGCGCCACGTCCAGCATCAGGGCATCGTACAGCAGCTTTTGCGCGGGCAGGCTCTGGCCGAGGCCGCAGCCGATCACCAGTACATCCGCGGCATTCCGGCGCAGGCCGGAATCCAGTTGATTTGAAGTCTCCCGCGAAAGCGGGCCATCATTTTGGTTTTGTCCGCTTTGCGGGGTATTTGTTTTTGCTGGATTCCGGCCTGCGCCGGAATGACGGGCCAAGTTCAGCGCCTCGGCCGCCGTATGCAGCATCAGCTCGGGGCAATTGATATCCACCACCGGCGCGTTGTCCGCCAGCAGGCCGACATGCACGCAACCCGCACCCATCTTGAGCGCCGCGCGCCCGGCCAGCAGCGCTGCACCGGCCATGCCGTTGGCCCCGCCGATGACGGTGACCGTGCCGAACAGGCCTTTGTGGCTGTCTTTGGGGCGCGGTTTGAGGAAGGCGGCGACTTGTTTGCGGGTGATGACGGTCGGCATGCTGTTTTCCCTGAGTTTGTGAGTTCGGCTGCATTATAATTGCAACCTGTTCCCAACGCCTTAAAGTGACCGAGTCATGTTCCGTACCTCGATAGGTAAAGCCGCTCTTTCCTCCTTCCGTCTCGACAAGCTGCGCGCAGCGCTGGCCGCCACCAAGTCCGGCGTCACCCTCGAAGACACCCGCCACTGCTATTTCACCGAGCTGGCCGCGCCGCTGGCACCGGCCGACGCCGCCTTGCTCGACCGCCTGCTCGGCATCGACAAGCAGGCCGGCGAACCCGAGTGCGCCATTTCGACGCAGAGCATGCTGGTGGTGCCGCGCCTCGGCACCATCTCGCCGTGGTCGTCCAAGGCCACCGACATCGCCCGCCATTGCGCATTGCCGCAAGTCAGCCGCATCGAACGCGGCGTGGTGTATTACCTGAAAGGCAAAGGCGGCAAGCACCTCTCCGAGGCGGACAAGAAAGCCGTACTGCCGCTGCTGCACGACCGCATGACCGAGTCGGTCATCGCTGAAGTGACCGGACTGGAAGCGCGGATATTCCAGCATGGCAAACCGCAGCCGCTCTCGACCGTGGACATCCTCAAGGGCGGCAAGGCCGCGCTGGAAGCCGCCAACCGCGAACTGGGTCTGGCGCTTTCCGCTGACGAGATCGACTACCTGGTGGATAACTTCACCAAGTTGGGCCGCAACCCCACCGATGTTGAACTGATGATGTTCGCGCAGGCCAACTCCGAACACTGCCGCCACAAGATCTTCAACGCCGACTGGATCATCGACGACGAACAGCAGGCCATCTCGCTGTTCGGCATGATCCGCAACACCCACAAGCTGCATCCTGAAGGCACCGTTGTCGCTTACTCCGACAACTCCTCCGTCATCGAAGGCGCCGAGATCGAGCGCTTCTACCCGCGCGAAGGCGGGGCCTATGCCTTCAGCAAGGAACTCACCCATACCCTGATGAAGGTTGAGACGCACAATCACCCGACCGCCATCGCGCCGTTCGCCGGTGCGGCGACAGGTTCCGGCGGCGAGATTCGCGACGAGGGCGCCACCGGCTCCGGCTCCAAGCCCAAGGCTGGTCTGGTCGGCTTCTCGGTTTCCAATTTGAATATCCCCGGTTTCGAACAACCCTGGGAAACGAATCCCTACGGCAAGCCGGGGCGTATCGCCACCCCGCTGCAAATCATGATCGACGGCCCGCTAGGCGGCGCCGCGTTCAACAACGAATTCGGCCGTCCCAATCTGACCGGCTACTTCCGCACCTTCGAAGAGAGCGTCAACGGCGAGATGCGCGGCTACCACAAGCCCATCATGCTGGCGGGCGGCGTCGGCAGCATCTCGGCCTCCCACACGCACAAGCACGATCTGCCGACCGGCGCAGTGCTGATCCAGCTCGGCGGCCCCGGCATGCTCATCGGTCTCGGCGGTGGCGCGGCCTCCAGTATGGATACCGGCGCCAACGCCGAGAACCTGGACTTCGATTCCGTACAGCGCGGCAACCCCGAGATGCAGCGCCGTGCGCAGGAAGTCATCGACCGCTGCTGGCAGATGGGCGACAACAATCCCATCCTCTCCATCCATGACGTCGGCGCGGGCGGCATCTCCAACGCGCTGCCGGAACTGGTACACGGCGGTGGCAAGGGTGCGAAGTTCGAATTGCGTTCGGTGCCGTCCGAAGAGCGCGGCATGTCGCCGATGCAGATCTGGAGCAACGAAGCGCAGGAGCGCTACGTGCTCGCCATTCCGGTCGAGCGCGTACTGGAGTTCCAGGCACTGTGCGAACGCGAGCGCTGCCCCTTCGCCGTACTCGGCACCGCCATCCGCGAAGACCAGCTCATCGTGCATGACGCAGAATTCGACAACAATGCGGTGGACATGCCGCTCTCCGTACTGCTGGGCAAGCCGCCCAAGATGACGCGCAAGGTGCAGCGCGAGAAAGTCTCGTTGCCGAAGTTCGACACCAGCGGTGTCGTGCTGAAAGAAGCGATCGAGCGCGTGCTGCGTCTGCCCTCCGTGGCCGACAAGACCTTCCTCATCTCCATCGGCGACCGCACCGTGGGCGGCTTCACCGCGCGCGACCAGATGGTCGGCCCCTGGCAAGTGCCGGTGGCCGATGTGGCCGTCACCCTGATGGGTTACAACACCAATCTGGCCGAAGCCTTCGCGCTCGGCGAACGCACACCCATCGCCGTGCTCAATGCGCCCGCATCCGGCCGCATGGCCATCGGCGAGGCCATCACCAACATCGCCGCCGCGCAGATTGAGAAGATCGGCGACATCAAACTCTCCGCCAACTGGATGGCCGCTGCCGGACACCACGGCGAGGACGCCGCGCTGTTCGACACCGTCAAGGCCGTGGGCATGGAACTGTGCCCGGAGCTGGGTATCAGTATCCCGGTGGGCAAGGACTCGATGTCGATGAAGACAACGTGGAAAGAGGGCGAACAGAACAAAGCCGTGACTGCACCGCTGTCGCTCATCGTCACTGCCTTCGCACCGTGCAGCGATGCGCGCAAGACACTCACCCCGCAACTCGCGGCCGATACCGACACCGTGGTTTTACTGTTCGACCTCGGTGCGGGCAAGAACCGTATGGGTGGCTCCGCGCTGGCGCAGGTGTACAAGCAGGTCGGCGATGTGGCACCGGATGTGGACAGCGCCAGGAAGCTCAAGGCTTTCTTCAACCTGATCCAGCGTCTCAACCGCGACGGCAAACTGCTGGCCTATCACGACCGTTCCGACGGCGGCATGCTGGCCGCGCTGTGCGAGATGAGCTTCGCCTCGCATATCGGCCTCGACATCCGCCTCGACGAACTGAAGGGCGACGACCTCGCCGTGCTGCTCAACGAGGAGCTGGGTGCACTGGTACAGGTGCGCCGCGACGATCTGGCCGACCTGTTCGTGCTGTGTGAAGAGGCGGGCTGTTCCAACGTGCACGAGGTGGCAAGACTCAACACCAGCGGCACCATCAACATCACGCGCGGCAAGACCACGCTGTTCAGCGACAACGCCATTGCGCTGCGCCGCATCTGGTCCGAGACGACTTACCAGTTGCAAAAGCTGCGCGACAATCCGGTTTGCGCACAGCAGGAGTTCGACCGAACGTTGGACGCGAAAGACCCGGGGCTGCACGTACAACTCAGCTACGACCTCAACGAAGGCATCGCACCGGCATTGCTGAAGTCCCGTCCCAAAATGGCCATCCTGCGCGAGCAGGGCGTCAACGGTCAGGTCGAGATGGCCGCGGCCTTCGACCGTGCCGGATTTGCCGCCGTGGACGTGCACATGAGCGACATCATCAGCGGTCGCGTGAAGCTGGCCGATTTCAAGGGCGTAGTGGCTTGTGGTGGCTTCTCTTACGGCGACGTGCTGGGTGCAGGCGAGGGCTGGGCCAAATCCATCCTGTTCAACCCCAAAGCGCGCGACGAATTCGAGGCCTTCTTCCAGCGTAACGATACCTTTGCACTCGGTGTGTGCAACGGCTGCCAGATGATGAGCAACCTGCACGAGATCATCCCCGGTGCGGAGAACTGGGCGCACTTCGGGCGCAACCAGTCGGAACAGTTCGAAGCGCGTTTCGTCATGGTGGAAGTACAGCAGTCCTCGTCCATCCTGTTCGACGGCATGGCCGGCAGCCGCATGCCCATCGTCGTCGCCCACGGCGAAGGCTATGCCGACTTCGGCGGCACCAAGCGCCTGCATGACGCACAACCGCTGGTCACGCTGCGCTATGTCGACCACTACGGCAAGGCGACCACCACCTATCCGCTCAACCCCAACGGTTCGCCGCAGGGCATCACCGGACTCACCACCCCGGACGGCCGCTTCAGCATCATGATGCCGCACCCCGAGCGCGTGTTCCGCGCTGTGCAGAACTCCTGGTATCCGAAGGAGTGGAAGGAGAACGGCGCGTGGATGCGCATGTTCCTGAATGCGAGGAAGTGGGTGGACTAGTAACAGCTTGATGTAAATGAAAAAGGCGACCTTTGGTCGCCTTTTTCATTGCGTGATGGCTGCTATGTTGGTGGTCGTACAGAAATGCGCTTGCTCATCTCCTATCATCGTGCAGTAAGTCTACCAAGGCTCCAATTCACGAAGGAAACGATCATGACAAGCACAATATCCAGGCTTACGCGCTTCATTGGGAACTACCGGTTCTACCGGGGTAAAGGATACAACTTCAAAGCCTCGTGGAATCTTGCGGGCATGACCCTGCCGTAAACAGGAAAACCAAAGGCGACCGAACGGTCGCCTTTGGTTTTTGCAGCAACATGAATAATTACTTTTTGTCGCTCTTGGATGCGTCCTGAATCTTGTCGCCGGCCTTTTCAATCTGCTGGCCGGTTTTATCGACTGCGTGATCGACCGACTTGCCGGCTTTCTCTACCGGGCCTTCTTTCTCGCAGCCGACCAGCATCGCAATGAATGCACTCATGATGATGGTCATGCTGAGGGGTTTGATCAATTTCATTTTTATATCTCCGGATGATGGAACGAACTTCAGGCGTGCTTAATCGCGTCCTTGACATCGCCAAGGGCTTTCTCGGCCTTGCCGGAAATCTGTTTGTTGAGACCTTTGACTTGCTGTTCCTTGTTGCCGACCAGCTTGCCTGCTTCTTCCTGCACTTTGCCTGCGATGTCTTTGACGGCACCCTGGATCTGATTTTTGTTCATTTTAAATCCTTCACTTTGATTAACAGGAAAATCCCGCGGAAGTTCAGGTTGAACGAATAAGAGCCGCGAATCTGTGCGCTAACGCCCACAGCGATTGATTTGAAATCCCGATATAACCGTTGACCCAGCGGCACGGGATAGTCATTGCGGATAGAAAAATAAAAAGGCGACCATCCGGCCGCCTTTTTATACGTGCATCTTGTTGAATCAGATCACTTGCAGACACCCGCAGACCCGCCGGCCATGACAAAGCACCTGCCGGAAGAGCAAACGGAGTTGGTCATGCATGCAGCGCCAACGGGCAGCGCAGCCGAGCCGCTGGCAGTAGTGCCCTTGTTCGCGGGGGCGGGTTTGGTGGTGGCGGCCGGTGCGGTCTCGGCCTTGACGTTCGGGGGCGCGACAGGAGCCGGCGTGACAGGCGCAGCCATCGACGGTGTCGGGAGTGCGGGTGTGGGCAGGTCTGGGACTTTTACGGGAGGGGCCTCGGGTGCGCCATGTCCGGACGGTGCAGGAGTGGCGGGTTGCGCGGCAGGCGGTGTGGCCTGGGCAGTCGAGAAACAGGCAACAGCAAAAACGGTAGCGACTAATCTAAGAAACGGTTTCATGGTGATTCCTTCCGTGATTAAAGTACAAACCATTGCGTTACTGAAAATATCCCGGCGCATCTTGGTGTATTGTAACGCCGTGCGACAGAATTGCATTGCAATAAACCTTCAGGCAGAGAATGCCTTTCTGAAGCAAATCCCTTATCCCGGATCAATCACAAGGAGTATCCACAAGATGAAAGCACTGTTGGCGATCTGCCTCTTCGTAACCGCATCGTACACCTGGGCAGCAGAAGGCGGTATACCGCAAGGCCCGGCCGGTGACACTGTTCAAGGCAAGGTCCTCAAGTTCAGGAACATCGATAACTTCACCTATATCCTTCTCAATACCGACCGCGGCGAGATCTGGGCGGCAGTGATCAAGGCGCCGGTCAAGAAAGGCGATACTGTCACCGTCGAGAACGTGATCGTGATGGAGAACTTCAAGAGCAAGGCGCTGAACCAGACCTTCAAGAAGATACTGTTCGGCAAACTGGGCAGTGCGGGTGCCAGCCCGAATGTCAGCCCGGCTGGTTCTTCGTCGTTGGGCGCGGCGTTCTCCGTCAATCCGCGCAAGAACCTGGACACCATCAACGCGGCGCCGGTGGACAAGGCCGGCGGTGCGAACGCGATGACCGTGGCCGAGGTCATGACCAAGTCCGCCGAACTCAAAGGCAAGCCGGTCGTCGTGCGCGGCAAGGTGGTGAAGTACAACGCCGAAATCATGGGGACGAACTGGATACATCTGCAAGACGGCTCGGGCTCGGCTGCAGACGGCAGCAACGACATTCTCGTGACCACTTCGGCCACGGCGAAGGTCGGCGATGTGGTGACAGTGGAAGGTGTCGTCGCCACGGATAAGGATTTCGGGGCGGGGTATAGCTACAAGGTGCTTATCGAACAGGCATCGGTGCGGAAATAGGCACGGGCAAGCACGCAAGAAAGGCGACCAGCGGTCGCCTTTCTTATTCGCGGCCTATATCCGATAGTTCTGCAATTTGCGCTAGAGTGTGACGTGATCCCTTTGAAGCAACAATCACTGATAGAGACAAGGAGCCTGCCATGAAGATATCAAACGGAATAATCGCTATCGTTGCCATCGTGCCGCTGATCGCCGCATTGAACGGATGTGCCAGCAGAATCATCGGGGTTCGCGAAGGATCGGAACGGGTATCACTGGCGGATGCAAGCCAGGTTGCCAGCTGTCAATCCAAGGGTGGAATCATCATCAGCATCTTTGCCAAAGGTCGTGATGGCAAAGAGGTGGAAGACAACATGTATCAGATGGCGCGCAATAAAGCAGTGGATATCGGTGCGGATACGGTCGTGAAGGGAGAATCGCCGGAACTCGGCAAGCGGACTTTTGACTTCTACAAATGCCGCCCCTGACGGTTCGCGGCCTGTCTGACATTATAAATATTGAAATGGCAGGTCATTCAAAGTGCCCCGCAAGGCACATCAGCCCTTCGTCGCCGCAGCCCAATCATCCAGATAGCGCTGTTCGCCATGCACGGACAGAATCGGCTCGGCGATATCCCAAGCCTGCCGAGCGGCATCCATCTTGCCGCAGCGTGCCAGCGCCACGGCATAGCGCGCTTCGATGCCGATGAATAGGGGATGCAAGGCGGTCTGCGACAGGTAAGGTGAGAGCGCGACCAGCGCCTCGCTGTACAGCGCCGCCGCTTCCTCGTAGCGGCCTTCGCGCAGTGCGATCTCGCCACGTACGAAAGGCACCACACTCGCCATGACCGGGCTCAATTCCCGCTGCTCCGCTTGTTCTATCGCCTGCTTCGCCGTGTCGAGGTCGCCATACAAGGCGCGGTTGAGCGCGAGATCGAGCCAGACCTGCGCGCTGTCCGGCATCTCCACCGTCAGTTGCCGCATCAGTTCGCCCGCTTCGTCGCGGCGCTTCGCCTCATCGAGCAGCGACGCCTGCAAACTCAGCCACAGCATATCGGGGCAATCCGTCCGACCGCGATTGCGGGCGAACAGCGCCAGACCTTCTTCCACACGGTCCAGACCGATCAGATTCTTGGCCTGGTAGTAGTCCAGCATGTGCGATGCGATGCGCACACTGTGCCTGACCATGCGCAACAGTGCGGTCAAGCGCATGGCATCCTTCCAGCGCGCCCAGAGCTGCGCTTGCAGGATGGATTCGAACAGCAGCGCAGGGATGGCGAACACGATGATCACCAGCAGCACCAGCGCGGTGGTGCCGAAGCCGATCCCGTCCCACAGGTTCAGGTCGTCGCTGTAAAGGGAATAGGCGTTCCAGCTCAGCAGTGCGAGGAGTAGCCACCCGTTACCCTTAAGGATATCCAGCAAGAGATTCTTCATGCCGCCGCGCTTCTGCATCCTGAGCATCAGGGCCGGGTCGAGATCGAACACGGGGTCGACCAGATTCTTGCCGTACATCCGCGCCGCGAAATCGTCTGTGTGTACCACGATTTCGCGCAAGCCCATCGCCTGCAATTGCTCGCGCGCTGCCGCCGCACTTGCGGCATCGATGCTATCCGCCAGTTCCTTGCCCGATTGGGTCTGCGCGGTGAACAGATATTCGGCCATGTTGCACTCCTTGATCGTCGGTCGTGATCAGATGACGCTGAGCCCCAGCGAGCACCAGTCCTGCATGCCGCCACGATACCATTTCAGTTTGGCAGCGGGATAGCCGAGCGCGAGCAGGGTGCGGATGTAGTTCGGCGTCTGACCGCACCACGGGCCGTTGCAGAAAATGGCGAGCGTGCGCGCAGTGCTGAAATCGAATGTGCCCGCAGCCTCTTTCGCGCCGAACAGATCGCCTAGCATCTTCTTCACGCCGGGCAGGTCGGTCGCCTGGCCCGCCATGTTCTGCGCATAGGGAATGTTGATCGCGCCGGGGATGGTGCCTTTCGCATACCAGTCCGGCGTGCGCGAATCGACCACAAGCAGGCTGTCATCACCCAGACGTATGCGCTTCAGATAGTCCAACACCTCCAACTCGCCGAAGGTTTCCACCCCCGCAGCCAGTTGCATCGGCTGGATGCAATAGGGCGGACATTTGCGCGCGGTGGGGGCGTAGTCGGGGCGGATCGTGGCTGCGGGATCGGATTCGCGTCGTATCGCCACCAGTTTGCCAAGGTGGAGAGCTTCGACTTCGGGCAGGCCGGGGAAGATGTTGTAGTTGGTCATGGTGATTTCGGTTGCAAAGGATATTCGCTTAATTGTTCGCCAGAGATGCTAGGCGCTAATATTTTGATTGAATTGGGTGGCCTGTTAATGACTGCTATTAACCGCAGCCGATAGCAGACTTTAGCCAATGGTAGCGCCCCCAATCATTTCTGCCCAAACAACTCATCCAGCGGATTCTTCCCATCCGGCGCATTCGCCGAAACTTTCTTCACCGTGAATTCCTCATCGATGTTGTCCCGATAGAAGCTCCACGCTGCCCCGGAGCTGCTGAGTCTGCGCCAGAGGTCGTCACCCACGCCGCTGTATTGCAGCGTGTCGCCGTTGTCGAGCTGTACTTGCAGGATGCGCAGTCGCGCGTCGTAGCCGATGGCGCGCAGTTTGCCGGAGTTGATCTTCTTCATTTCCATGGCCGGTTCCCTTTTTTTCGCTACTCGAACGGCATCGAGATGCCGATGCCCAGCGTGTGGTGGCGCTGATTGTAGTCGATGAGGCTTTCGCCGTAGCCGTTGAAGTATTGCAGGTGCAGGTTGGTGCTGTGGAGCATGGACGTCAGCAGTTTGGACGACAGGGCGAGGTCGAGTTGCACGGAGCGGATGCGCAGCAGGGCGGTGAGGATGGTTTTGTCATTGTGCTGGTAGCGCAGTTCGAGGTCGCCGTGGCCGAGGTAGTGTTCGATGTCAGGGTTGTCGTCGTCGGTACCGCCGCTGCCCAATCGCTTCCACAGGCGCGGCAGCATGGCGAGTTTGCGTCCGTCGCCGAAGTCGCGCTCCAGGCCGGCCTGCACGTAGATGCGGTTCCAGCCGCGCGAGCGCGGGAGCACCTGGCCGTTCGAGTGGTGCACGACGCCGGTGTTGATGAAGGCGGTGGCCCAGCCCGGGGCGGGCGACCAGTCCTGCGGGCGGTGCGAGAGGATGAGTTCGGGTTCGAAGTTGTTCTCGCGGAAGGGTTGCGAGTGTTCCCAGTCGTAGAATTGCCAGAACGATAGTTGCGTGTAGCCGAACCAGAGCGTGGTCCTGTCCTCGCCCATCATGTGGCCCTTCACGCTGATCTGGAACTTCATCTCGTCCTTGTCCAGCGCGTAAGAGGGTGGCACCTGGTTGCTGGGGTTGGGGCTGGTGGGTGTGTCGTTGGGGCGGGATGAATGGGAGTAGAAGAGATAGTAGATCTGCTTGTAGCCGTGCAGGCGCTCATCCGTCGGCGTCCACTGTTCGGCCAGTGATCTGGTGTAGGTCTTCGCGGGCGGCGCAGGGGGCTTTTCCGCATCGCGCTCGTCGAGCTGTCGCTGTGCTGCACGGCTGTAGCATTCGAGCACTTGTTCGGAGGGGGCTTTGCCCTGAAGTTCCATGCACGCCCGCAGATCGTCGCTGGCATGGGCGGCAAGGGGTAGGGTGAGCAGCAATGCGGCAATCGCACCGGAATGGCGACAGCGTGCTGCCGAGATGCGGTTGCCCATGCGGATTCAGTCGCCCTCGACCGAAGTCGATGTGTACTCGATGCCGCCCACCCAGCTTGCGGCGAGGTTGTAGATCCAGGCGGCGATCACGGTGAAGATGAATCCGAAGATGGTGTACATGAACGGAATGATGACCAGTACGAGCATGGAAGGGGGAGGATTGTTTGAAAAGGAAAACATGACGGCCATCATGGCGATTAGCGGCAGGCTCAGCAAAAAGTAGAGTACGCCGAAGACTTTGGCTGTCTGGAGCGGCGAAACGTTGATGATTTGCTTTTTCATGGTGACTCCCTTTGGTTTTGTGAGTGTTTGGCGTTGAGTTTTTTTGCGGGCGTGCCTAACGAGACGGGCGTTTATCTGGCCCGCGAAAAACAGGACTGGTGAGTCTTGCGATCAATTGTTTCCCCTTCGATGAACAAGTCGTGCTGCAAACAAGCCCCCGTCGTTGCGGGAATCTCGTCTTGCGCCAGCCATCCTGTTCTGGGGATTCCGCCGTGAGCCGGGCACCGTGCATGCGGTGCGCTGTGCGTGTGGCGAATCTGCAAGTGGGGCGAACTTTATGGGAGTTGGTCGGGGGATGTCAATGATGATGTGAGGGGTATGCGCGCACAGCCTTGAGGCGGCGGATTCAGTTCTCGAAGGTGACGAAGATGCCGACGTGCGAACCATTGTAGGGGGTGGTGGGCGCTTGCGCCGGAGGTGTGGTGGCCGAGCTGGTATAGGACTCGACCTCATAGGTCTCCTTCACGTATCGCAGGTCGACCCAGCCGTAGGGGCGGACGTGGTAGCCGATCTCGACCACGCTGCCGCGGGTGTTCTTGAAGTTGATCTTCTCGCTCACGCCGTTGATGGTGGAGGTCGCCCTGGCCGAGTAGGAGTAACGCATGCCGCCGCCGAGGCGCACGTTGCCGGGCACCTCGATATAGGCGATCGCTTCGAGCGGGACGCGGCGGAACGAGGCATCGTCGTTGTTGTAATGGTCGTAGTCGTAGTGGTAGTTGACGCTGAGGGCGAGCGAGAGGAAGCCGGCCTGATAACGCGTGCCCATGCCGATCTGGGTGATGCCGCCCGCGCTGACCTCGCGTTTGCTGCCGTCCTCGAAGGTGATGTTGGAGATGCCGTCGCCGCCGCCGGTGATGCCCTCGCGCACCAGGAAGTGAAAGCCTTCGTCCTTGTTCAGCGGGGAGTAGGGGCGCACGGTCTCGAACGAGTTGTCGAAGCCGGCCGCATGGCCGCCGGGCGATATGACGGCGATCAGGATGAGGAGGGCGAGCGGGCTGCCGGTTCGATTCACGTTCACCCTGGGGGCTCCTTGGTTGGTGTATGCGCCGGTGATGCGGGCGGCCTGAACTCTAGGTGGGTTGGTTGCGGAGTGTCAACGCCGACTGGATGGATTTTGCGGTGGGATATGTTCGTGCCCGCGACGGTGCTATGCTTAAGGGAGGCAGCTAAAACAACAAGAACCATTCGGGAAGAAGCGACTTGAGAATACATTCCAGCCACCACCACGAATTGAAGAGGGCGCTCGTCTTCATCGCCCTGCTGGTATGCGGGATCGCGCTGGCCTGGTTGCTGCCGGTATTCCCGGAGGCGCGCGGGATCGCCGGCTATCTGCCGCTGCACATATTTCTGGAGATGGTGGCGATCGTCATCGCGGTTCTGGTTTTTGCGGTGAGCTGGAACGCCTACAGCGACAAGTTGCCGGGCAATATCGTGCTGCTCGGCTGCGTGTTCATCGGTGTCGCGCTGATCGATTTCTCGCACACCATCTCCTTCAACGGGATGCCGGATTTCGTGACGCCGAGCAGCCCGGAGAAGGCAATCAATTTCTGGCTGATGGGCCGCTTGCTGGTTGCTGTCACCCTGCTGGTCGTCGCCATCGTGCCCTGGCGACCGTTCCTGTCTGCCGGGACCCGCTACATCCTGCTTGCCGCAGTCCTTGCCCTCACGGCATTCACCCATTGGTTGCTCCTGTTCCATGCCGACGTGCTGCCGCGCACCTTTGTGCCCGGTGAAGGTCTCACCCCGTTCAAGGTGGCTTCCGAATACGCGATCATCGCGATCTCTATTGCTGCTGCAGTCGTGCTTTGGCGGCGAATGCGCGATGTGCTGCCGTTCAATGCGGCAGCCCTGTTCGGCGCGGTGCTTTCGATGGCCCTGAGCGAGTTTTTGTTCACGCTCTATGCGGATGTCACCGACATCTACAACCTGCTGGGCCATGTGTACAAGGCGGTCTCCTATCTGTTCATCTACCGGGCGATCTTCGTCACCACGGTGGCGAACCCCTACCGCCAGTTGAGCGAATCGCAGGGCAAGCTGAAGGCGACGCTGGATGCGATCCCCGACCTGTTGTTCGAAATGGATCAGGATGGCCGCTACCTCGACTACCATTCGCCGCACACCGATCTGCTGGCAGCACCGGCCGGGGTATTCCTGGGCAGAACGGTGGACGAGGTGATGCCGGCGGATGTGGCGACTGAGGTGATGGCGGCATTGCGCGAGGCAAAGGACAAGGGCGGCTCCTGGGGGCGACAGATCGCCTTGCAATTGCCGCAGGGGAAGAAGTGGTTCGAGCTTTCCGTCGCGCGCAAGCCGGCCGAAAATGGTCAGGGGCTGCGCTTCATCGTGCTTTCACGCGACATCACCGAGCGCAAGAACAACGAACGCGAAGTGCAGCGCCTTTCCAGGCTGTATTCCGCGTTGAGCCGCTGCAACGAGGCCATCGTGCGCAGCAGCGACATCGATGAATTGTTGCCGGTCATCTGCCGCGATGTGGTGGAGTTTGGCGGGATGAAGATGGCCTGGATCGGGATGGTGGACGAGCAGAGCAGGGAGCTCAGACCGGTCGCTTCCCACGGCAGCGGTGTCGAATATCTGGAAGGGCTGCAGGTGCCGCTGCATATCGACGAGCCGGTGATGTACGGCCCGACCGCTATCGCAATCAGCCAGAACCAGCCGTTCTGGTGCCAGGATTTCCCCAACGATCCCCTTACCGCGATCTGGCACGATCATGGTGCCCAGTACGGCTGGGGCTCATCGGCAACCTTGCCGCTGCATCGCAACGGAAAAGTCATCGGATCGTTCAACATGTATGCCGAGGAGACCGGCGCGTTCGACGAACCTGCACGCAGGCTGTTGCTGGAGATGGCGATGGATATCGATTTCGCGCTGCACAACTTCGAACGCGAGGCGTTGCGCAAGCAGGCGCTGGACGAACTGGACGAATCGCGCAACCTGCTCAAGACCATCATCGATGCCGCGCCGATGCGCATCTTCTGGAAGGATAGCGAGCTTCGTTACCTGGGCTGCAATCCGCTTTTCGCGCGGGACGCGGGCGTGAGCAGCCCGGATGAAGTGATCGGCAAGGACGATTTCCAGATGGGCTGGAAGGAGCAGGCGGAGCTGTATCGCGCTGACGACCGGCGCGTGATCGAGTCCGGTGCCGCCAAAGGATTCTACGACGAGCCGCAGACCACACCCGATGGCCACCAAATTTGGCTGAGCACTTCCAAGGTGCCGCTGCGGAATGCACAGGGCGAGACGACCGGCGTGCTCGGCATTTATATGGACATCACCGACCGCAAGCAGGNNCAGCGCAGCGAGGTGGAACTCAACCGTGCGCAGGCCATCGCCCAGCTCGGCAGCTGGAGTTTCGATCCGGTGACCGGGCGGTTCGACGGCTCGGCAGAAGCCTACCGCATATTCGGCCTTGCCCGGACAGACGCGATAGATCTCGATACCTTGCTTGCCGTCATTCACCCCGATGACCGGGAGATGGTGGCCCGGGCGTT
>DMCN01000115.1 GCA_003445795.1 Gallionellaceae bacterium | reverse complement strand
CCGCGCCGCCGGGATAGCCGAAAACGTATTCGACCCCCTCTTCCTGCAAACAGCGGATGGTAATTTCTGCGCCCGTCAGTTCCATGAACCCACTACCCCAGATTAAAACAACGAAAGACCGCGCAAGATAAAGGCTGGCGGCGTTTTGGTCAACCCCTGCGGGGTGTCGGAAAGGGCAAAATCCCTCGTCCGGACATGAATTTGCTAGTATCCGACCCCACCGTCACGGAGCCACCGATCTGTCCACTCCACAGCAACTTTCCGAATTCCTCGCCCGTGCCGAGCGCCGCGCCTGGAAACAGGCGCAATTCGCCGTACGCGACGAGCATGTGGCGCTGGATATCGTGCAGGACGCGATGCTAAAACTCGCCGCGAGCTACGGCGACCGCCCAAGGGAAGAGTTCCCCATGCTGTTCCAGCGTATCCTGCAAAACACCATCCGCGACCATTACCGCCGGCAGAAGGTTCGATCGCTGTGGATGGCGCTATTCTCTTCCTTCACCCCGCGAGACCAAGAAGAGGAGTTCGACCCGCTCGAAGCCTTGCAGGACAAGGACAACCGGAGCCAGAGTGCCGAACCCGACGAGGCGTTGCAACAGGCGCAACTGTTCGGCATCATCGAGGAGGCCCTGAGCCAGCTGCCGCCCCGTCAACGGGAAGCCTTCCTGCTGCGTTACTGGGAGGAACTGGATACCGCGGAAACGGCAGCTGCGATGGGGTGCTCGGAGGGTAGCGTCAAGACCCACTGTTCACGCGCCACCCACGCGCTTTCCGCGCTGCTAAAAGAACGAGGCATAGATCTGACATGAACATCAAAGTGAACCACAAAGAAATAGCACACCTGCTGGACCGCTCCGCCAACAGAATGGATCGCAACACAGTTACGACACTCCAGCATGCCCGCCATATNNCCCGCCATATGGCACTGCAGCATCAGCGCGTCACAGCTTCCATCTGGCAGAACTGGGACGGCGTCCTGTTCGGCCATAGGCGCGCGCTCAGCTGGGGTATCGCGACCATCGTCGCGACCCTGTTGCTGGTCAACCTGACCGTCTGGCAACACAGTTCAGACAATAACCGCGGCCATATCGACATCGCTATCCTGACGGACGAGATGCCGGTCGATGTCTATGTCGACTGATTCCATGTCCATCCCTGTCCGCCTGCTGATCGGCTTGGCACTGTCGATGATCGCCTTGTCCGCCCCTGCGCAACCCTGGGAAAAGCTGGACAGCCGCCAGCAGGATATCCTCACCCCGTTCGCAAGCACATGGAACGAATTACCGAAGGAAGAACAGCAGAACCTGCTGGGCATCGCCGAGCATTACCCCGACCTTGCCCCGGAAAAACAGCAACGGCTGCGCGAACAACTGGACAAGTGGAGCAAACTGACACCGGCACAACGTGTGCGCGCAAGGGAGAAGTTCGAAGCGTTCAGCAAGGTGCCCGCCGAGAAACGCGAGACTGTGAAACAGATGGTACGGGAGCAGCAGGCCAGTCAGGCAGCCAGCGCAGTTCAGCCCGACACGCCCTCGCGCTGACTCACCTGCGCTCTGTGCGCCAGAGCATCCACATCGCCAGCCCCAGGAACAGCCAGCTCATCGCCGTGGCACTCAACACCGGCGACCAGTCGTTCAGCGCGCCCATGTTGGCGAACAGCCTGCCGATGAAGTGAAAACTCAATCCCAGCACGATGCCCATGAATATCTTGCCACTGATGCCTCCCTCACGCCGCTGGTAGGCCGAGAACGGCAGCGCCAACAACATCATCACCAGTACCGCAAACGGGTAGACCAACTTGTTCCACATCGCGATCTCGTAGCGCACGGTCTTCTGGTGGTTCTCGCGCAGATGCGCGGTGTATTGAAAAAGGTGCCATGCCGACATCTGCTCGGGCACGACCAGCAACACGCTCAGGATGTCCGGGTTCAGGGATGAGCGCCATTCCGCTTGCGGGCGGTTATCGGTGACCGCCCCCTGCTTCTCGAAGCGCGTCTCCCTGATCCCCTCCAGCCGCCAGCGCGACTCCTCGAGATATTCGGCATGCTCGGCGACAATGATACTGCGCAGGTGGTAGCGCTCGTCGAACTCATAGATACTCACGTCCAGCAGCGAGGTGTCCGGCAGCACGCTCTTCACATTGATGAAGCTGCGCTCGTCCTTGACCCATACGCCGGAGCGGAACTCCTTCAGCGAGACCTGCGCATTCTGCGCCTTCAGGCGCAACTGCTGCGCCATGCGTTCACTCGGTGGGGCAATAAACTCGCCGATCAGAAAGCACATCACCACCAGCGGCGCGGCGATCCTGAGCAGCGCCCTGATCATCTGCTTGAGCGACACGCCGGAGCTGCGATACACGGTCAATTCCGAATTGGCCGCCATCTGCACCATGGCAAAGATGGTACCGATCAATACCGCGACCGGGAACAGCTCATACACATGCCCGGGAATGGTGAGTACCACGAACAGCAACACATAACCCAGCCGGTAGTCTCCGCGCCCCATCGAATTCAGTTCGTTGATCAGATCGAGCAGCGCGAACAGCATGATGAGCGCGGCGAACACCAGCGCGACGCTGAAATAGATCTCCCGCGACAAGTATCTGGTCAACAGTCTCATCGTTTCAACTTTCGCCAGGCGGTGACCGAGGTGCGGTGATAGAACAGCGCCAGCAGCACGATGAACATCAGCAGGTGGATGCTCAGCAAGCCGATAGTTGCATCAAGCTTGCCGCGCCCGACCCAGGAGTTGGTCACGCTGATCATATTGTTGTAGAACATATAGATCACCACGGCGGTGATCAGGTTGAGCGAGCGTCCTGCACGCGGATTCACATAACTCAACGGGATCGCCAGCAGCGCCAGGATCAAAGCGCTGAGCGGCAAACCGATGCGCCACTCCAGCTCCGCCAGATTCCACGCGGTCGGATTCCGAATCAGATATAGCGTCGAATAGGCTTTCAGGTTGGGAGTCTCCTGGCGCAACTCCGCCGGTTCGATGCGCATGGCATAGCGATCAAATTCGACGACGCGAAAATCAGCCTGACCTGGAACACCCTCGTAACGTGCCCCGTTGATCATCACCAGGAAGCGGTCACCGTTGGGCGCGGTCTCCTGATAACCCTCCTTGGCCACCATAGTGCCATCCCTGCCGTTCTGCACAGAACGCACGAAGATATTTCTGACCCGCCGCTTCTCGGTGTCGACCTCTTCCAGGAAGAACACGCGATCCGCATGCTTGGACTCGCGGAACGCCCCCGGCGTCGCGGCAGCCACATCGTCCCGGCTCTCCAGTCTGCGCTTGTACTCATCTGCCCTGGACATCGCCCATGGCGATAACACCAGGCTGAGCAGGGCGATCAACAGCGAAGCCGGAACGGCATAACCCAGCACCGGGCGTATCCAGCGCGTCAGCCCGATACCGGAAGAGAACCACACCACCATCTCGCTATCGCGATAGCAGCGGGTCAATGTGAGCAACACCGAAAGGAACAGACTGATGGAAAGCAGCACAGGCAGGTAATTCAGCGCGCTGAAACCCAGCATCGCCATCACGCCCTCCACCGCCAGCAAGCCGCTGACCGACTCACCCAGGAAACGGATCAGCTGCGTGAACACGACGATACCGAGCAGAATGGCGGACACCAGCAACCCCGTGCTGGCGAACTCGCGCACCAGCGACCAGTAAAAGATGCCGTGCAGACGCGGCTTCTTTGACTTTAGTGGCAGGGATTGCGGATAATCCGTCATCGGAGACAATTCTGAGATTAATGAGGAGAGGCGCGTGGAATTTAGCATAAAACAAGGCAGTCCGGAAAAACTGAAGAGCGGTTGCGTGGTGGTCGGCGTGTTCGACGGCGGCAAACTGTCGAAAGCGGCGCAAGTGCTCGACAAGGCTGCCAAGCACGCGCTCAGCGATGTCATCGCCCGCGGCGACATGAGCGGCAAATCCACCTCCACATTGCTGCTGCACAAACTACCCGGCGTACTGGCCGAGCGCGTGCTGCTGGTCGGACTGGGCAAGCCCGCCGAACTGGACAACCGCAGCAGCGTGGACATCCTGCGCGCCACCTTCAAGGCGCTGCATGCCACCTCGGCTAAGGACGCCGTGCTGTTCATCACCGACGACGGCGTCGGCAAGGATGCGAGCTGGGTGCTGAAGCAGGCCGTGATCGCGGCCGCCGACGGTGCCTACCGCGCCGACAGCCTGAAGAGCAAACCAGCCAAAGCGGCGACGCTGAAGCAAGTCACCTTCGTCACGCTGGACAAACCGGCCACTCCACTCAAGAACACCATAGCCCAGGCCGCCGCCGTCGCGCGAGGCATGGAGCTGACCAAGGACCTTGGCAATCTGCCCGCCAACATCTGCACCCCAAGCTACCTCGCCGCCAAGGCGCTGGCGCTGTCCAAGGCGCACAAAAGCATCAAGACCACCGTGCTGGAGAAGAAGGACATGGAGCAGCTCGGCATGGGCTCCTTCCTCTCCGTCACGCGCGGCAGCGTGCAGCCGCCCAAGCTCATCACACTGCAATACACCGGTGCGGCGAAGACCCAGGCTCCCATCGCGCTGGTCGGCAAGGGCATCACCTTCGATACCGGCGGCATCTCGCTGAAACCCGGCGCCGACATGGATGAGATGAAGTACGACATGAGCGGCGCTGGCACCGTGCTCGGCACACTGCAGGCCATCGCCGAGATGGGGCTGCCGATCAACGTGGTCGGTGTGATCCCGACTTGCGAGAACATGCCCAGCGGCACCGCCACCAAGCCCGGCGACATCGTCACTTCCATGTCCGGCCAGACCATCGAGATCCTCAACACAGATGCCGAAGGCCGCCTCATCCTGTGCGACGCGCTGACCTACACCGCCAAGTTCAAGCCCGATACCGTGATCGACATCGCCACCCTCACCGGCGCCTGCGTGATCGCACTGGGCAATATCGCCAGCGGCATGTTCGCCAACGAAGACAAGCTCGCCAAGGAACTGCTCGTTGCGGGCGAACAGTCGCATGACCGCGTGTGGCAATTGCCGCTGTGGGAAGACTACCAGCCGCTGCTGGACAGCAACTTCGCCGACATGGCGAACATCGGCGGCCGCGCAGGCGGCGCCATCACCGCAGCCTGCTTCCTGGCGCGCTTCACCAAGGAATACCGCTGGGCGCATCTGGACATCGCGGGCACGGCCAACAAGTCGGGCAAGGACAAGGGCGCAACCGGACGTCCGGTGCCGCTGCTCACGCAGTTCCTGATTAACCGCACGGCAGCCAAGTGACCAAGGTAGATTTCTATACAGGCTCGGATGACAAACTGCGCACCGCTTGCCAGCTGAGCCAGAAGGCGATGCAGAACGGCCTGCGCGTGCTGCTGCACGCGCCGGACGAAGCCACCGCCCACAAACTGGACCAACTGTTGTGGCACTTCCCCGCCACCGCCTTCATGCCACACTGCCACAGTCATGAGGCCGATGCAGCAACCATGCCCGTGGTCATCGGCCGCGACGAGACCTTCCCGCATTCCGAGCTGCTCATCAGCCTGCACGATGAATGTCTGCCCTTCTTCAGCCGCTTCGAACGGGTCATCGAGATCGTCAGCCAGGACGATACGGATGCCAAGCTTGGTCGAGATCGCTACAAGTTTTACAAGGATCGCGGCTACGAGTTGCGTCATTTCGACCTGCGCAAGGCTTAACAATCAAGACCTGAAATCAAGTTTGCTGGGTGGGCAGAGCGAACGGGTAACGGCGTAGCCGTTGGGCACCCGTCGGCCTCCCCCTTGCGGGGACCAAAGACGTGTCCACCCCGTGCCCTGTATAATCCCGCCTTTCCGACGCACCACACTCACACGTAAAGACCGCAATGGAACTCGCAAAAAGTTTTGACCCCAAGGACATCGAAGCCCGCTGGTACCCCACTTGGGAGAATGCCGGATACTTCAAGGCCGGACTCGACAGCTCGAAGAAAGAGAATTTCTGCATCCAATTACCGCCGCCCAACGTCACCGGCACGCTGCACATGGGGCACGGTTTCAACCAGACGCTGATGGATGCGCTCACGCGCTACCACCGCATGAAGGGCGACAACACGCTGTGGCAACCGGGTACCGACCATGCGGGCATCGCCACGCAGATCGTGGTCGAACGTCAGCTCGATGCACAGAAGATCTCGCGCCACGACCTCGGCCGCGATAAGTTCATCGAGAAGGTGTGGGAGTGGAAGGAATATTCCGGCAATACCATCACCAAGCAGATGCGCCGTCTCGGCACTTCGCCCGACTGGTCGCGCGAGCGCTTCACCATGGACCCGGCGCTGAACAAGACCGTCACCGAGACCTTCGTGCGCCTGTTCAACGAAGGCCTGATCTATCGCGGCAAGCGTCTGGTGAACTGGGACCCGAAACTGCACACCGCCGTCTCCGACCTCGAAGTGGTGCAGGAGGAAGAAGACGGTTTCATGTACCACATCCAGTATCCGCTGGCGGACGGCTCCGGCCATCTGGTGGTGGCGACCACCCGCCCCGAGACCATGCTGGGCGACGTGGCGGTGATGGTGCATCCGGAAGACGAGCGCTACAAGCATCTCATCGGCAAACAGGTCACGCTGCCGCTGTGCGACCGCACCATCCCCGTCATCGCCGATGACTACGTGGACAAGGAATTCGGCACCGGCGTGGTGAAGGTCACACCCGCGCATGACTTCAACGACTATGCAGTCGGTCAACGTCATAAACTGGAAATGATCTCCATCCTCACGTTGGATGCAAAGATCAACGAACACGCGCCCAAACAATATCAGGGCATGGATCGCTTCGCCGCGCGCAAGCAGATCTGCGCTGACCTCGAAGCCGCCGGCCTGTTCATCAAGGCCGACAA
>DMCN01000083.1 GCA_003445795.1 Gallionellaceae bacterium | reverse complement strand
GGTTGCAAAGCGGCGATTCTAGCGTTTTTCGGCGGGTTTATGAATCCGCCGCCGCCTTGTCCTTAATGTTGTGTTGATTATTGCGTTGATTGGTTGACCAAAACGCCACCAGCCTTTATCTTACGCGATTCTTTGAGATTGGCAGGAATACAAGGTGATTGAGATGGAGTTGACCGGCGCGGAGATAATCATCCGTTGTTTGCAGGAAGAGCAGGTCGAGTACGCATTTGGCTATCCCGGCGGGGCGGTACTGTTCATTTACGACGAGTTGTTCAAGCAGGACAAGGTCAAGCATGTGCTGGTGCGCCACGAGCAGGCTGCGGTGCATGCCGCCGACGGCTATGCCCGCTCCACCGACAAGGTCGGCGTGGCACTGGTGACTTCCGGCCCGGGCGTGACCAATGCCGTCACCGGTATCGCCACGGCGTATCTTGATTCCATCCCCATGGTGGTGATCAGCGGCCAGGTGCCGACCAGCTTCATTGGCGAAGACGCCTTCCAGGAAGTCGACGCGGTCGGCATCACGCGTCCCTGCGTGAAGCACAACTTCCTCGTCAAGGACGCCAAGGACATCGCCAGTACGCTGAAGAAGGCGTTCTATCTGGCCAAGAGCGGCCGTCCCGGCCCGGTGCTGGTGGATATCCCCAAGGATGTGTCGAACCAGAAAACGGAGTATTCCTACCCCGCGACGGTGAGCATCCGTTCCTACAACCCTCAAGTCCAGGGCGACGTCGGCCAGATCAAGCGCGCGGCGCAGATGCTGCTGGAAGCCAAGCGTCCGATGGTCTATGCGGGCGGTGGCGTGATCCTGTCCGACGCGTCGAAACAATTGACCGAACTGGTGCACCTGCTCGGCGCGCCCTGCACCAACACGCTGATGGGCCTGGGCGGTTATCCGGCCGGTGATAAACAGTTCGTCGGCATGCTCGGCATGCACGGCACCTATGAAGCCAACATGGGCATGCAGAACTGCGACGTCCTGCTGGCGGTGGGCGCTCGTTTCGATGACCGCGTGATCGGCAACGTCGCGCACTTCAATTCGGTGCCGCGCAAGATCATCCATATCGACATCGATCCGGCCTCCATCTCCAAGCGCGTGAAGGTGGATGTCTCCATCGTCGGCGATGTGGCGCATGTGGTGTCCGATCTGCTGGCAGTGCTGAACAGCAGCAAGCAGAAGCCCGAAGCGGCCGCGTTGAAGGACTGGTGGAAACAGATCGACGAATGGCGCGGCGCGAATTCGCTGAGCTACAAGAACTCGACCGAACTCATCAAGCCTCAATACGTGATCGAGACGCTGCACAAGCTTACCCGCGGCGATGCGTTCGTGACTTCCGACGTCGGTCAGCACCAGATGTGGGCGGCGCAGTACTACAAGTTCAACGAGCCGCGCCGCTGGATCAATTCGGGCGGTTTGGGCACGATGGGCTTCGGCCTGCCTGCGGCGATGGGTGTGCAACTGGCGCATCCGGGTGCGACCGTAGCCTGTATCACGGGCGAGGGCAGCATCCAGATGAACATCCAGGAACTGTCCACCTGCAAGCAATACAACCTGCCGATCAAGATCATTGCCTTGAATAACCGTTATCTGGGCATGGTGCGCCAGTGGCAGGAGTTCTTCCACGGCAACCGCTATTCGCATTCCTACATGGATGCGCTGCCGGACTTCGTGAAGCTGGCCGAGGCTTACGGCCATGTCGGCATCCTGGTGGAGAAACCCTCCGACGTTGAAGGCGCGCTGAAGGAAGCCTTCGCGCGCAAGGATGATCTGGTGTTCCTGGACTTCCGCACCGATTCCACCGAGAACGTGTACCCCATGGTTCCCGGCGGCAAGGGCTTGTCCGAAGTGATCCTGGCGGAGGACCTGTAATGAGACACATCATCTCTTTGCTGATGGAAAACGAATCCGGCGCGCTGTCGCGCGTGGCGGGCCTGTTCTCGGCACGCGGCTACAACATCGAGTCGCTCAACGTGGCGCCGACCGAAGATCCGACCATGTCGCGCATGACCATCGTTACCAGCGGTTCCGACGACGTGATCGAGCAGATCAACAAGCAGCTCAACAAGCTGGTGGACGTGGTCACGGTGATGGACCTGACCGACGGCGACCACATCGAGCGCGAACTGATGCTGGTCAAGGTGCGCGCGGTCGGCGACGATCGCGAGGAGCTGAAGCGCATGACCGACATCTTCCGCGGTCGCGTCATCGATGTCACCGACAAGACTTACACCATCGAACTGACCGGGACCGGGCACAAGCTGGACCGTTTCCTGCAAGCGATTGAGCATAGCCTGATCCTGGAAACGGTGCGTACGGGTGCTTCCGGCATCGGGCGCGGCGACCGTATTTTGAAACTCTGATTCTTTACAACTGATTTTTTCGACGAGGCCAACATGAAAGTTTATTACGACAAAGACGCAGACCTGTCCCTGATCAAGGGCAAGCAAGTGACCATCATCGGCTACGGCTCGCAAGGCCATGCCCACGCGCAGAACCTGAAAGAATCCGGCGTGAACGTGACCGTCGGCCTGCGCAAGGGTGGCGCTTCCTGGAAGAAGGTCGAAGCGGCTGGTATCAAGGTCGCCGAAGTCGCCGACGCGGTGAAGAACGCCGACGTGGTGATGATGCTGTTGCCCGACGAGAACATCCCCGATGTCTACAACAAGGAAGTCGCACCGAACATCAAGCCCGGCGCCGCACTTGCCTTCGCCCACGGTTTCAACGTGCATTACAACCAGGTTGTGCCGCGCGCCGACGTGGACGTGATCATGATCGCCCCCAAGGGCCCTGGTCACACCGTGCGCTCCGAATACCTCAAGGGCGGCGGCGTACCCACGCTGATCGCCGTGTACCAGGACAAGAGCGGCAAGGCGAAGGACATCGCATTGTCTTACGCGGCTGCCAACGGCGGCACCAAGGGCGGCGTGATCGAGACCAACTTCCGCGAAGAGACCGAGACCGACCTGTTCGGCGAACAAGCCGTGCTGTGCGGCGGCGCGGTTGAACTGGTGAAAGCCGGATTCGAGACGCTGACCGAAGCCGGATACGCTCCGGAAATGGCCTACTTCGAGTGTCTGCACGAACTGAAGCTGATCGTCGACCTGATGTACGAAGGCGGCATCGCCAACATGAACTACTCCATCTCCAACAACGCCGAGTACGGCGAGTACGTCACCGGTCACCGCGTGATCGCCGACCAGGCCCGTGCCGCGATGAAGGAATGCCTGAAG
>DMCN01000061.1 GCA_003445795.1 Gallionellaceae bacterium | reverse complement strand
CCCAAGAGTTCATATCGACGGGGGAGTTTGGCACCTCGATGTCGGCTCATCACATCCTGGGGCTGTAGCTGGTCCCAAGGGTATGGCTGTTCGCCATTTAAAGTGGTACGTGAGCTGGGTTTAAAACGTCGTGAGACAGTTTGGTCCCTATCTGCCGTGGGCGCTGGAAGTTTGAGGGGACCTGCTCCTAGTACGAGAGGACCGGAGTGGACGTATCTCTGGTGTACCGGTTATGACGCCAGTCGTATCGCCGGGTAGCTATATACGGAAGAGATAACCGCTGAAAGCATCTAAGCGGGAAACTCGCCTCAAGATGAGACTTCCCTGGTAACTTGATTACCCTGAAGGGTCGTGGAAGACTACCACGTTGATAGGTCAGGTGTGGAAGCCCAGTAATGGGTTAAGCTAACTGATACTAATTGCCCGTGCGGCTTGATCCTATAACATTAGGTCAGTTGCAAGTAATACAAGTTTCGCGCAACAATCAGAACACATCTTTACTTCTTCCAAAATTACATCAGGCGCTGGAACTCTAAACAAGCTCCGGCGATTGATAACAGTTATGTCTGACGACCATAGCAAGTTGGCCCCACTCCTTCCCATCTCGAACAGGACAGTGAAACGACTTCGCGCCAATGATAGTGTGCATCCGCATGTGAAAGTAGGTCATCGTCAGACTCCTTACAAACAACAAAGCCCTCCCAGTGAGGGCTTTGTTGTTTTTAGCGGTGATAAAAGCAAAAAGCACAAACTGTGCTGACCTTCTGGGCGTGGAGTGATTTCTGATATGCTTCGAAAAAGGCTGAAAAGCCCGAGCGTGACGAACAACTTAAGGGAAGTGTGCATGAAAAAGATCCTCCTCATCAATCCGGCGTTCAAGGACAGTCTGCATTCCAACATCAAGGTGCTGGCTTTGCCGCCGCTGAATCTGGCCATCATCGCCCGTTACACACCGGAGCAATACGATGTGCAGATCGTCGATGAAGCGATGGAGGATCTGGATTTTGATGCGAAGGTCGATCTGGTCGGCATCACCTGCATGACACCGCTGGCGCCGCGCGCTTACGAGATCGCCACCCGCTTCCGCGCACGCGGGATCCCGGTGGTGATGGGAGGTATCCATGTTTCGTATATGACGGATGAAGCATTGCGTTATGCCGATGCGGTCGTGGTCGGCGAGGGCGAGAACATCTGGCCGAAGTTGCTGGAAGATTTCGAGCGCGGACAGATGCAAAAGGTGTATCGCATGTGCGAGCCGCCCGAGGTCGAGAATCTGCTGGCGCCGCGTCGCGATCTGCTGAAGGGGAAATACTTCGTGGAGACCGTGCAGACAGGGCGCGGATGTCCCATCAATTGCAATTTCTGCTCTGTCACCGCTTTCAACGGATCACGCTATCGTGTGCGCAACATTGACAGCGTAATCGACGAGATCAACTCCATCAAATCCAAACGCATTTTCATTGTCGACGACAACATCGTCGGCCAGGGGCCGCGCTATATCAAGCGCGCGAAGGAGCTGTTCGACCGCATGGTCGATTGCAAAAAAGAGTGGGGCGGGCAGACTTGTCTCAACATTGTCGAGCATGACGATGTGCTGAAGGCCGCGCAACGCAGCGGCTGCAAGGGATTGCTGATCGGCTTCGAGTCGCTTGATCCCGCGACGATCGATTCCATGCACAAATCGGTCAACCTGCGCCCCAATACCAAGAATTTCGGCGACGCTATCAAAAAGCTGCACGATCACGGCATCGCCATCGTCGGTTGCTTCATCTTTGGCACAGAAGGCCAGACTAGGGATGCGTTCCGCCGCACCATCGATTTTGTGCTGGAGCACGAGATCGATGCCGTGCAGATGTCGCTGGAAACACCGCTGCCGGGAACCGCGTTCTACAAGCAGATGGTGGAAGAGCAGCGACTGTTGCTGACCGATTACCCCAACGATTGGCGCCATTACACCATCTTCGAACCGGTGTTCAAGATGAACGGCATGACGCCGACCGAAGCTTATGAGGGGCTGCTCGAAGCGTATGCCGAAGTATCATCGTTCAAATCTTCACTGGTACGCGGTTTGAAGACCTTCCGCAATACCCGCAGCCTGTTCAGTACCGGGATATCCTTCTCTTGGAACTATCAGGCCTACACGACCATCCGCAACACCAAGACACCGCTGGTGGGGCTGGATTGAATTGACCGGAGGGCCCTGCGCACGTGGGGTCCGGCATTTTGCATGTGCTAGAATCACACACGCTCAGAATGTACATTCCTTGTTAAATCAGCGAAATCCAACTTGCAACCTTTAGTCATCAGCCAATTCACCCTTGCAAACAGCCTCGGTCTCGGCGCGTTCGCAACCATGGAAGCATTGCAGGCACGCCAGTCCGGTCTGGTTCCGTGCGTCTTCGAAGACGTCGATCTGGAGACCTACATCGCCAAGGTCGGGATGCTGGACAGCTTCCGCGTCAGATCCGATCTTTCCGCATACGACTGCCGCAATAATCGCCTCGCGCAATTGTGTCTGGAGCAGGATGGCTTCGTCGAAGCGACCGAGGCCGCCAGGAAAAAGTACGGTGCCGCACGCATCGGCGTGTTCATGGGCACCAGTACCTCCGGCATATTGCAGACCGAATTGGCGTACCGCCATCTGGATCCGCAGACCGGCGCTTTGCCGCCGGACTTCCATTACGCGGAAACGCAGAATTCCTATTCGCTTGCGGGTTTCGTCTCGAATTACCTCGGGCTGACCGGCCCCTCCTTCGTCGTGTCTTCAGCATGCTCCTCGAGCGCGAAAGTGTTCGCCAATGCGCTGCGCATGATGGAGGCGGGCGTGTGCGATGCTGCGGTGATCGGCGGTGTCGACAGCCTGTGTCTGAGCACGCTGTACGGATTCAACTCTCTGGGGCTGGTATCTCGCTTTCCATGCCGTCCTTATGATGCGGAACGTGATGGCATCTCGGTGGGAGAGGGCGGAGGTTTCGTGCTGATCGAACGCGCTACGGAGGCAAAGGCTGCCGATCCAATGTTCCTGTTGGGAGTCGGCGAAAGTTCCGATGCCTACCACATGTCGACGCCGCACCCCGAAGGTCTGGGAGCGATACTCGCGATGCGGCGCGCGCTGGATGCCGCCGGACTACAGGCAGGCGACATCGATTACATTAACCTGCACGGTACCGCGACCAAGTCGAACGATGCCAGCGAGGGCAAGGCGGTCGCCGATGTGTTCGGGGGAAAAGTCCCGTGCAGTTCGACCAAGGGCTGGACAGGTCATCTGCTGGGCGCGGCGGGTATCACCGAGGCTATCATCGCCATGCTCGCAGTCGAACACGGGTTCATTCCGGGCAGCGTGAACACACAGCAACTCGATGCTGCCATCGCGATCGATTACCGGATCGAGAATGGTGCCGGAAAGATCAGGCGCGTGCTGAGCAATTCATTCGGCTTTGGTGGCAGCAACTGCAGCCTCGTGCTGGGGAGAAAAGCATGATGCGACTGTACGTCGAGGGAATAGGTCTGCTCGGGCCGGGACTGGATGGCTGGTCGGCCAGCCGTGCTGTGCTGACCGGTGAAGCGGCTTATGTCGCTGCGCCGACCAACCTGCGCGCCAGCGACATGCTGCCGGCCGCGGAACGCCGCCGTGCCGGTGTGCCGATCAAGCTGGCGCTGACGGTCGGACAGGAAGCTTTCCTGCAAGCCGGACGCGAGACCAAAACGGCATCGACGGTATTCACGTCCTCCGGCGGCGACAACGACAACGTGCATGCCATCAACGGCATCCTGGCGACCGCCCCGCGCGAGGTATCGCCTACCCGCTTCCACAATTCCGTACACAACGCCGCTGCCGGTTACTGGTGCATCGCGGCCGGTTCGCACGAGCCCTCGACCAGTCTGTGCGCCTACGACGCGAGTTTTGTCGCCGGCCTGCTCGAATCCGCCACCCAGGTCGTCGTGGATGATGCCGTCGTCGCGCTGGTCGCTTACGACCATAGCTATCCGGAGCCGCTGCATTCCGTGCGGCCGATCACGACTTCATTCGGCGCGGCGCTGATTCTGACGAAACAGCAGAGTGCAAAATCGCTGGCTGCGATCGACGTCGAGTTCCGTTCCGGCAAGGCGCCGGAGACGACGATGAAGGACGAAGCGCTGGAAGACCTGCGCAAAGGAGTGCCTGCCGCGCGCGTGCTGCCGTTGCTGGCTGCACTGGCCGCAGCCAAGACGACGCAGATTTCCATTGACTATCTTGAGGGAAACCACCTCGATATACGGGTGACGCCGTGCTAGCGGTCAAGACGGATATCGCCAAGGTCATCCCGCACGCGGGGTGCATGTGCCTGCTGGACGGTGTGCTTGAGTGCGATGCGCAGCGTATCCGCTGCATCAGCAGTACACATCGCGATCCCGCGAATCCCATGCGCTCCGGCGACGAGTTGCCGGCTTTGTGCGGTATCGAATATGCCGCACAGGCGATGGCGGTGCATGGCGCCTGGGATGCCAAATACGACAGTAAACCGCGCGCCGGATATCTGGCGGCACTGCGCGACGTCGCCTGCACGACGATGCGGCTGGACGATCTGAGCGACGACCTCATCATCGACGCCGAGAAAGTCATGGGCGACGAAGCGCGCGTCATCTACCAGTTCGATATCCATGCGGGACCAAGCAGAATCATGAGCGGCCGCGCTACCGTGGTGCTGGACGCAGACAAGGCGGGCATATGAAGCGTGCACTGGTCACAGGCGGCAGCGGCGGCATTGGCAGCGAGATCTGCCGTAAGCTGGCCGATCTCGGCTACCACGTCTATGTACATGCCAATAGCTCGCTGCAACGTGCGGAAGACCTCGTCGCCGAGATCAAGGATGCCGGCGGCAATGCCCAGGCCATCGCCTTCGACGTGGCGGATGCCGAGCAGACCGCGACAGCGCTGAAGACAGTGCTGGAAGAAGGTGCCATCCAGATCCTGGTGAATAACGCCGGTATCCACGATGATGCCGTGATGCCGGGCATGAACGCGCAGCAATGGCACAAGGTCATCGACGTCTCGCTCAACGGCTTCTTCAATGTGACCCAGCCGCTGTTGCTACCCATGATCGGCAAGCGCTGGGGGCGCATCATCAATATCTCTTCCGTGGCCGCCATTGCGGGCAACCGCGGCCAGACCAACTATGCGGCTGCCAAGGCGGGATTGCACGGTGCGACCAAATCGCTGGCGCTGGAAGTCGCCAGCCGCGGCATCACCGTCAACGCCATCGCGCCCGGCATCATCGAATCGGCCATGACCGAGAACGTGTTCGACAAGGACTCCATCAAGCGTCTGGTCCCTGTCGGCCGAGCCGGAAAGCCGGAGGAAGTCGCCGATCTGGTGGCTTTCATCGCTTCCGACAAAGCGGCCTATATCTCCGGCCAGATCATCTCCATTAACGGTGCGATGATTTAGAGTTCAAGCGCCTGTTGAGGTAAAATGCGCCCGATGAAATAAACGACAGGGAGCATCATGGCAGCAAGCACGCAAGAAAAAGAGTTGGCACAACTCATCGTCACCTCGTTAAACCTCGAAGTCTCGGCCGACGAGATCGAGCCGGATGCGGCGCTGTACGGCGAAGGTCTGGGGCTGGATTCCATCGATATCCTCGAGTTGTCGCTGGCGATCTCCAAGACCTACGGCGTCCAGCTCAAATCCGACGACGCCGACAACAACAAGATATTCAGCTCGCTGCGCAGCCTGAACGAGCATATCCAGCAACATCGCCCCAAATGATCCATGCGCCCGCCGACCGGCGGGCGCTTCCATTCCATGACCGATAACAACGCTGCATTCCTCGCCGAACTCAAAGCGTTCATCCTTGCCGCTGTCGACAAGGTCGAACCCGAGGGCGGCCTGCGCGACAACGAGGCCTGGTTCGGCGACGACGCCAGGCTGGGGCTCGATTCGCTCGATGCGTTGCAGATTTCGATGGCGATCCAGAAGAAGTACGGTGTGCGCATGCCGGACAGCAAAGACACGCGCCGCGCACTCAGTTCGCTGGCCACGCTGGCCGAACACCTGCAAAAAGCAAAATGACTCCCGTTAACATCGCCGGACGCGGGCTGGCCTGTTCGCTTGGGCTCAGTGTGGAGCAGGTACTCGCTTCCTTGCCGCAAACTGCGGTACATACAACTCAAGTCACCCTGCCCGGCGCGATGGCGGGCGATTATCCCTTCCACGCCATTCCTTTAAGCCAATCCGACTGGAACGAGCGCGCGCGCGAATTGGTGCAACGCGTTGCCGCCGAAGCCGGCGCGCAGCAGATCCGCGACGGGGTGTTGCTTATTGCCACCTCATCTTTCGACATCGGTGCGGTCGAGCGCGGTGCGACCCAAATGGACTATCAGGCCTTCGCCGACAAGGTCGCGGCATGGCTGGACTGGAGCGGACCGGTTCACGTGGTCAACACGGCCTGCACCTCCAGCCTGAATGCCTTGCTGGCCGCGCAAGCGCTGTTGCGCAGCGGTGAGGCGACGGATGCGTTGGTGCTCGGCATCGAACTGGACAACCGGCTGACCCTGGGTGGTTTCGCTGCCTTGCAGCTGCTTTCCCGAACCGGCAGCAAACCTTTCGGCGACCAACGCGACGGCTTGGTGCTGGGCGAAGCTGTCGCCGCGCTCAGACTGACGACTCGCGAACACGCAATTTGGGGACTGGCGGGCGGTGCGAACGTGGTGGACGGCGAACAGCCGACCGGTGCCTCGGTGCGCGCCGTGAAAGAGATGTGTGCACATGCTTTTGCGGATAGTGCAGTGGGGGCGGATGCCATCGATCTCATCAAGGTGCAGGCCGCAGGCAGTCCCGGCAACGATGCGGTCGAGGCGCAGGGCCTGCGCGAGACCTTCAAACACATGCCGCCGCTGGTCTCGCTCAAGGCGGCGATGGGTCACGCCATGGGGGCATCCGGCGCGGCCGAGATCGTCCTGCTGACAGCCTGTCTGGAGAGGGGTGTGTGGCTGTTGTACGAGCACGAGGTGGACAAGGAACTGGGTGTGGCGCTCGCTACAACCATGCCGCAGAACGTGCGGCGCTTCATGGCCACGATACTGGGCTTCGGCGGCAGCCACGCCAGCGTGATACTGGAGCGCGCATGACTACTTTTGCCATCCAGGGCCGTTGTCTCGCCGTTCCGCCGCCGCTGGATTGGCGTGAACAGTTGGCCGGCATGCTCGGCGCAAAGCCGCGCCGCATCGGCAACTGGGCAGAATTGGGCTTGTACGGTGCCTTGAACTGTCTGGCCGAGGCGGGCGAGAAAGAGCTGCCGCCGGATGCGCTGTTGTTGCTGGGCAGTCAGCGCGGCACTTATGTGCCGACCGGACAGGCGCTGGAGCAGATGCACGACGACCTGCCTATGCCGCTGACCTTTTTGCAGACACAACCCAGCCAGTTGCTGGCGCTGTTGGCGGCGCAGATGCGCTGGCGCGGACACGCCGCATTCATCGCCGGAGGTACGCCGCAGACCTTGCTAGAGTTGGCGGCCGCGCAATGCGGCAGCGCCGGGGTGTTGCTGGGTTGGGTGGACGAGATGGAGGGCGGTGGCAGTCTGTGGTTGCGGCTGAAACCCTGCGAGATAAGCGGAGGCAAGCCGGTGGTGGCGTCGGCGGAATCCATGTTTTCGCTGGAAGCCACTCATCTGTACGTGGTCGGCAACGGGGTGCAGGCAGCTTGAATCGGCCGCGGCCGCCTTGGTGGCAAGGGCGGCGGGATGCTAGAATGCATACTGTTTTTAAATCGACTCAATCAGTTGCGTGGTTGCATTGAATCCTAACGAATTCCCGGCATCCCGTTCGACCAAGCGCATACTCGTGTTGGCCTACTCCCAGACCGGACAGTTGGCTGAGGTCACACGGCGCATCGTCGAACCATTGCAGCAGGACAGCAGCATCTCGGTGCATATCGAGACGTTGCGTCCTGTTACGCCCTATCCGTTTCCGTGGGGGTTCTTCAGTTTTCTGGATGCCTTCCCCGAGGCAGCGCATATGGTGCCGTGCGAGTTGCAGCCGCTGACGTTGAAGGGCGACGAGGATTTCGATCTGGTGATCCTGCCGTACCAGGTGTGGTTCCTGGCACCGTCGTTGCCTGTCACCGGATTCCTCAAGCATCCGCTGGCTAAGAAGTTGCTGGCGGGCAAGCCGGTGGTCACCGTGATCGCCTGCCGCAACATGTGGATGCTGGCGCAGGAAAAGATGAAAAGCCTGCTGCAGGATTGCGGCGCGCGCCTGCTCGACAACGTCGCGCTGGTCGATCCCAGCCCGACCATGGCCAGCCTGTGGACCACACCGTTCTGGCTGCTGAGCGGCAAGAAGGACTTTCTCAAGTTCCTGCCGCCCGCGGGCGTCGATGCGGAAAGTATCCAGCGGGCGCGCCGCTTCGGCATGGCCCTGCGCGATGCGCTGCACAATGATGCAGAGCGCGGCACTGCGCCGCTGCTCGCCGGATTGAAGGCGGCGGATTCCAATCCGCAGCTGCTGTTCAGCGAGAGGGCCGCCACGCGCAGCTTCTTCGTCTGGGGCAAACTGTTGCGCGCGGCGGGCAAGCCCGGCCAGATGCGGCGTTACCCGTTTCTCATTTTGTATGTGATTTTTTTGATTACCCTGATCTCGACGGTCGTACCGGTGAGTCTGCTTGTTCAGTCGATGTTGCGCCCGTTCATGCGGCAGCGTTTCGCGGCATTGAAGCAGCAGTTCGACCAGCCGTCGGGTTCGGGAGCAGAGAGGATGCACCAGTATGAGCATTGATGTTTACCTGACGCGCACCGCGTCGTTCCTGCCACTGGAACCGGTCGGCAACGACGAGATGGAGTCCGTGCTCGGCATGGTCGGCGGCAAGCCGTCCAAGGCGCGCCGTCTTGTGTTGCGCAACAACGGCATCCAGCACCGTCACTACGCGCTCGACCGCGTCACCGGCAAAGCGGTGATGAGCAATGCACAGATGGCCGCCGCAGCGATCAAGGGGCTGGGCGAAGTCGGCAAGGTGGACAGTCTGGCGGCGGCGACCTCGCGCCCGGACCAGCTCATGCCGGGACACGGCGTGATGGTGCATGGCGAACTGGGCTGGCCGCGCATGGAAGTGGTGTCGCTATCCGGCATCTGCGTGGCGGGTGCGGCGGCGTTCAAGCACGCCTGGCTGGCGGTGAAGTCGGGCGATGCGCAACGCGCGGTCGCGGTCGCCTCCGAGCTCGCCTCGCTGGGTCTGCATGCGCGCAACTTCGATGCCGAAGCCGAACACAAGGTGAAGGAGCTGGAAGAGCGTCCCGAGATCGCTTTCGAGAAGGACTTCCTGCGCTGGATGCTGTCAGATGGCGCCGGTGCGGTGCTGCTGGAGAGCCAGCCGCGCGGGCCGCAGAGCCTGAAAGTATTGTGGGTCGAACTTTCCTCCGCCGCGCACGAACTGCCCGCCTGCATGTATTCCGGTGCCGAGAAGAACACCGACGGCTCGCTCACCGGCTGGCAGGAATTCACCACTCAGGAATGGGCGACACGCTCGGTGTTCACCGTGAAGCAGGATGTGAAGCTGCTCAACGACCAGGTCATCCGCGCCACGCTCACCGAGCCGCTGCGCGAGCTGGTAAAAAAACATGGCCTGGATAAACAGCGCATCGACTGGTTCCTGCCGCACTACTCGTCGAAATATTTCGCCGCTCTAGTCGCTGCGGGCGTGGTCGAAGCCGGACTCGATATTCCGCAAGAGAAATGGTTCACCAATCTGGTCGAGAAGGGCAACACCGGTTCGGCCTCGCCCTACATCATGCTCGACGAATTGTTCAAGTCCGGCCGCATTCAGAAGGGCCAGCGCCTGCTGATGTACATCCCGGAGAGCGGCCGCTTCTCCAGCGGCTTCATCTACATGGAAGCGGTCTGATGGACATCAACGAAGTGCCGCAGGAAGGCAACCGCACCATGGGCGGCCACAAGCGCGCCATGTATGCGCGCGATGCCGACGGCCGCATCGTCATCGTCGCCTCCGCGGGCGGCGAAGTGGACGAGACCGTCACCCTGCAAGCGCTGGAATTCATCCGCGAGCAGACCGAAGCCGCGCGCAAGCGTGTCGAGGCAGGCGAAACCTCGCCGCTGGAATACTGGATGTACGCACNNTCTTGACCTGCCGCAGATGTCGCAGGTCACCGGCTTCTGGAAATGGCGCATCCGCCGCCACTTCCAGCCGCAGCGTTTCGCCAAGCTCTCCGGCGACATCCTGCAACGCTATGCTGACGTGATGGGCATCACAGTCGAACAACTCAGAACACTGCCATGAATATGCTCATCGAGAATTTTCAGCACCGCCATGCGGCGCACTGCGAGAGCGGCGTCGCCTCGTCCATGCTGTCGCACCACGGGGCGAAGATTTCAGAAGCAATGGCCTTCGGCCTGTCGGGCGCGATGGCTTTTGCCTTTCTGCCCTTCATCAAGTTCGCCGGTTTTCCGCTCATCGCCTACCGCATGCCGCCCAAGGCCATCCTCAAGGGCATGGTCAAGCCGTTCAAGATGCGTTTCCACTTTGAGACTTTTCGCGATCAGGCCAAGGGCATGCGGCGACTCGACGAACTGCTGGCCGAAGGACACATTGTCGGTATCCAAACCTCCGCGTTCTGGCTGCCGTATTTCCCCGCCGACATGCGCTTCCACTTCAACGCGCACAACCTCATCGTCTACGGCAAAGAAGGCAACGATTACCTGATTAGTGATCCCGTCACCGAGGACCCGCAACGTTGCGACGCGGAAAGCTTGCAGAAAGCCCGTTTCGCCACCGGCCTGATGGCGCCCAAGGGATTGCTGTATTACCCGGAAGAGATCGGCCAGAAAGAAGTCACGCCTGAAGCCGTACTGCGCTCGATCAAGAAGACCGTACGTACCATGCTCGGCCCCGTGCCCATCGTCGGCGTGCGCGGCATCCGCATGCTCGCCAACCGCGTCGGCAAACTCGATACCGCCGACAAACTCAGCCTCAACTACGTTGGCCACATCGTGCGCATGCAGGAAGAGATCGGCACCGGCGGCGCGGGTTTCCGCTTCCTCTACGCCGCCTTTCTGCAGGAAGCGGCGGACATTACCGGGCGGGAAGAACTGAAGGTGCTGGCGGAAAAGTTGAACGTCATCGGTGACGGCTGGCGCGAGTTCGCATTGAAGGCGGTGCGCATGATCAAGGGGCGCGAAGCGTTCGATCCGAAACTGCTGGCGCAGATGCTGCACAAGCAGGCGGATGACGAGAAGGAATTCTTTCAGGCGTTGAAGCGGGCGATTGCCTGATCAATTTTCCGTTCGTGCTGAGCTGGCCAATACGACCAAGCCCTACAGCGGCTTGTCCGCCAGATAAGTAGAAAACATCCCCACATCCACCGTGCGCCGCACATTCACGAAGCCGGCGCTTTCCAGCGTGCTCATCACTTTCTCGGGCGCGGCGCAGGCTTCGATGGTGTCCCAGTAGTAACGCCACAATTGCGCGGTGTCCTTGTCCTTGGCGACCAGTTTGGCCAGCATGGGTACGGCGTATTTGCAGTAGCCCTTCAGCAGTGCCGTGGCGATTTTTCCCTTGGGCGGGGTGATCTCGAGGATGCAGACTTTACCGCCCGGTTTCAGCACGCGGTGGAACTCGGCGAAGGCGACCGACATGTCCGAGACGTGGCGCAGGGCGTAGCCCATGCTGAGGAAGTCGTAGCCGGCGGCGGGGAGCGGGATCGATTCGGCGCGGCCTTCGATCACGGTCACTCCGGCGGGCAGCTTGGCGTTGCGGATCATTCCCGCGCTGGGGTCTACGCCTGTGACCAGGCTGGCATCGCCGAGGATGCGCGCGGCCTGTTTCGCCACCAGACCGGTACCCATGCCGACATCAAGGATACGCATGCCTGGTTTCAGTCCTGCGAACTCCAGAATCTTGCGGCGATAGGTTGGGCCGGTGCCCAGGCCGAGGATCTTTTCCACCCGGTCATAGTCGGGCGCGGTCTTGTCGAATTGCTCGCCGACCCATTCGCGGCGGTCTTCTTCGCGCTGGTAGTACTCGGTGAGCGGGGCATGCGGGGCGCGGACGATGTTGCCGGATGAATCGTGGGAAGGGGTGGTCATGGTTCGGTATTATTTATCGGATAGTTATGCGCGAATGCTAACCGAAATCGTGCCGCGGCGGGAGCGAAAAACGCTTGCAACGCCCTGCGGGGGAGGGCGGCAGACCTTGATTCGGGGTAGAATGCTGGCCTGAAACCAGTCGGGGAATCACCTTGCAGTCCCATAGCAAAGAATCATCCGCCCAGCGGCCGAATCCATACAGCGACATGTCCGCCATGAACCGGTTTTTCACATCCGCCACACCCTTGCGCGTCGCGTCGCGCCGGAGCTCCTGACATGGGACGTCTGGGCAAGATATTGTTGCTGTTGGCATTCATCGCCTATCCCATCCTGTTGCACATCTTCGTCCTCAAGGAAGAGGTAAAGATAGCGCACCTGCTGCTGGTGTTTGCGCCGCTGCTGGCCGTGGCAGCCTGGGTATTGTTCCGCATGGTCGGCAAGGTGTGGTGGCCGCTGCTGGCATTGGGCTTCGCTGCCGCAATCTATTATGTCGTCACCGGCAACCACGGTCGCATCGGCCTGCTTGCGGTCAACGGCCTGTCGCACGCCTCGCTCAACCTGTTCCTGCTCTGGCTGTTCGGCCGCACGCTGCTGCCCGGACGTGAACCGTTGATCTCGCAGATATCGCGCCGTATCAACGGCGAGTTGAAGCCGGAGGTGGTTGAATATACCCGCCATGTCACCATTGGCTGGTGCGTCTATTTCGTGGTGCAAATCGTCATTTCGCTATTGCTGTACCTGTTCACTCCACTCGCCGCATGGTCGTTCTTCATCAACGTGCTCAACCTGCCGCTGCTGATTCTCATGTTCGTGGCCGAGAAGACCTATCGCACGATGCGCTTTCCCAATCATCCCAAGACTTCCATCATGAAAGCGATCGAGGTGTACAGCAAAGACTTTGCCGCACCGAAGAAAGCCGATAGCGAACGCTGATTCGAGAACCATGGCCGCGATCCCGATCATCCGTCACAACGATCCCGCCGGCGTGTTCGCCTGGCGCGCCGGGCAGCCGGTCACGGTTGCCGATTTTCTGCGCGATGTCGCGCAACTCTCCGCCAGCCTGCCCGCCAAACGCCATATCCTCAACCTGTGCACGGATCGCTACCGTTTTGCGGTCGGTTTCGCCGCCGCGTTGTTGCGTGGGCAGACCAGTCTGCTGCCGCCCAACTACACCGCCGATTTCGTCGCGCGGCTGACGCAACGTTACCCCGATCTGTATTGCCTGACCGACAGTGCGACCGAACTGCGTGACATCGAGGTCGTCGCGTTTCCCGCATCGTTCGCAGGCGTCGCGCCGAAGCTGGTCCCGCAGGTGGAAGAGACGCAAAGCGCCGCTCTGGTGTTCACTTCCGGCTCCACCGGCGATCCGGTGGCGCATGCCAAATCCTGGGGCAGTCTGTGCCGGGGCGCGGTCGCCGAAGCGCAGCGCCTGGGCATTGTGCAGGATTCCGGCATGGCGGTGCTAGGTACAGTCCCGGCGCAGCATATGTACGGGCTGGAATCGAGCATGTTGCTGGCGATGCAGAACGGGCTGGCGCTGGTCGCTGAGCGGCCGTTCTATCCGGCAGACATCTGTGCGCGGCTGCAGTCGCTGCCGCGCCCGCGCTGCTTGATCACCACGCCGGTGCATCTGCGCACGCTGCTGGCGGAAGCGAAAGAAATCCCGTCGGTCGATTTCGTGCTCTGTGCCACCGCGCTGCTGGCACCGCAACTGGCGGCGGAATCCGAGGTGCGTTTCGGCGCGCCTCTGTACGAGATCTACGGCTGCACCGAAGCGGGCATGGTCGCGAGCCGGCGCACCACTGCTGGCGCAGCCTGGCAGCTGCTGCCAGGCGTCGAGATGCAGCAGGATGACCAGGGCGTGCGCGTGCGCGGTGGCCATGTCGAGATCGAATCAACGCTCTCCGATGTGATCGAGCGCAATGCCGACGGCACATTCCTGCTGCACGGCCGCACCGCCGATCTGGTCAACATTGCGGGTAAGCGCACTTCGCTGGCCAGCCTCAATCACCACTTGAATTCCATTCCCGGTGTGCAGGACGGCGTGTTTCTGATGCCCGACGACGGCGACGGCGCGGTGACGCGCCCGCTGGCCTTCGTGGTCGCCCCCGGTCTGAATCCGCAACGGATACTGGACGCATTGCGCAACAGCGTGGACGCCGTCTTCCTGCCGCGCCCGCTGTATTTCGTCGAGGCATTGCCACGCAATACCACCGGCAAGCTCACGCGCGAATCGCTGCTGCGGCTGCGCGAGCAGCAGGCGAAACGATGATGGGCAAACTCACTCTACAGTTCGCGCCAGGCCACCCGACCGGTGCCGGACATTTTCCCGGCAACCCCATCATTCCCGGTGCGCTGCTGTTGGCCGAGGTGCTGAGCTGTATCGCCCGCGCGGAAGGGGTGCGCTACAGCTCGTGCAACGTCAGGAACGCGAAGTTCCTCAGTCCGGCGCGGCCGGGCGACACGGTCGAGATCGACCATGCGCGCAGCGCCACGGGCAGCATCGAATTCACCTGCACGGTCGCGGGCAACAAAGTCCTGTCGGGAGTCATCGTTGCAAACACCTGACAAGAGCGCGGAGAAACCCGCCGCCGCATGGGCGGGCAAGCCGGAGCGCAGCAACACGCTGGCGATCCGCTTTATCGTCTGGGTCGCGCTCAAGCTGGGCCGCCGCGTCGCGCGCCTGTTCCTGTATCCGATCTGCCTCTATTTCCTGCTGTTCGCGGGCGAGGCGCGCACCGCCTCGAAGCAGTACCTGCGCATGGTGCTGGGGCGCGAGGCGCGCGTCAGCGACGGTTTCCGCCACATCCACACTTTTGCCTCGACCATCCTCGACCGCGTGTTCCTGCTCAACGGCCGCTTCGACAAATTCGATGTGCAAGTGCACCTGGACGAGGCGGCACGCGGCCTGCTCGAACAGCGGCGCGGCTGCATCCTGCTCGGTGCCCATCTTGGCAGCTTCGAGATCACGCGCGCCTATGCCGACGAGATCGACGGGCCGCCCGCCAGCGTGGTGATGTACGAGGAGAACGCGCGCAAACTCAACTCGGTGCTGAAAGCGATCAACCCCGACCTGGCGCAACAAGTGATCGCACTGGGCAAGGTGGATTCCATGCTCAGGGTCGAGCAGGCTTTGCAGCGCGGCGAATTCATCGGCATCCTTGCCGACCGCGGCCTGGAGAACGGCAGCGGCAATGTGAGTTGGGATTTTCTCGGCCAACCCGCAAAGTTTCCCACCGGCCCGCTGCGCATGGCGTATATGCTGAAGAGCCCGGTGCTGCTGATGGTCGGCGTGTACCGCGGCGGCAACCGTTACGATCTGTATTTCGAGGAGTTGCTGAACATGAGTGACAGCGAACTGCCGCGCAATGAACTGATCCGCAAGGCGCAGCAGCGTTATGTGGAACGCATCGAACACTATTGCCACGAGGCTCCCTACAACTGGTTCAACTTCTACGATTTCTGGAAATCATGATGCGCTTATTGCTGCTGTCGCTTTGCCTGTTCTCCGCCGGCGCACTTGCGGAGGAAGCCGCCTCGTCCGTGCCCGCGACCGGCTGGGGTTTGCCGCAACTGATGCAGAGCCTGGCGCAGGTGCAAAGTTCGCAGGGCAAGTTCGTCGAGCGAAAACACCTGGCCGTGCTGGATGTGCCGCTGACCTCGTCCGGCACGCTGTCGTTCCAGGCGCCCGGACATCTGGAGAAACACACGCTCGAGCCCAAGGACGAGAGCCTGGTGCTGGATGGCGGCGTGCTCACCATCGAGAACAGGACGCGCAACATCAAACGCACGCTGGTGGTGCAGCAGTATCCGGCGGTGTGGGCCTTCGTCGAGAGCATCCGCTCCACGCTGGCGGGAGACCTGCCCATGCTGCAGCGCTTCTACAAGGTCGAGCTGAAAGGTGATGCGGCGAAGTGGCGCATGAAACTGCTGCCGCTGGAGCAAAAGACGCGCGCCATGGTGAAAGAGATCGTCATCTCCGGCCGCGGCGACCGTGTCACCGTCATCGAGATGCTGGAAGCAAGCGGTGATCGCGACACCATGACGATCAGCGGGGAGCGGCCGTGAAGCTGCGCAGATATCTGGCGGTGTTCGTCTGGCTCGCGTTCGTCGCGGTCTGCGTGTGGATCATCAGCCGTTCGCTGTTCACCGCCGACATGTCGGCGTTCATGCCGCGCGACCCCACGCCCACCCAGAAGATCATGGTCGAGCAGTTGCGCGATGGCGTGGTGTCGCGCCTGATCCTGGTCGGCGTGGAAGGCGCCCCGGCCCCGCAACTGGCGCAGATCAGCAAACTCATGGCGGCCAAATTGCGCACCGCGCCGGAACTGGCGGCGGTGAACAACGGCGAGCAGGCCGGCATGGAGAAGGACTTTGACCTGCTCTGGCGCAACCGCTATCTGCTCAGCGACGCGGTTACCACTCAGCGTTTCTCCGCCGCAGGACTGCGCGACAGCCTGACCTACTATCTCGACCTGCTCTCCACCCCGATGAGCGGCATGGCGCAGCGCGTGCTGCCAGCCGACCCCAGCGGCGAACTGATCCACATGCTCGAACAGTTGCAGGGACAGGCACAACCGCTGGTGCAGGACGACGTGTGGTTCTCCGGCGACGGCGCGCGCGCCATGCTGCTGGCGCACACCAAAGGTGCGGGCAACGACATCGACGCGCAGGAACGCGCCATGCTGGCGATCCAGGGCGCGTTCGACGAGGCGCGCAAGACATTGCCGGAAGCGGCTGGCGCGCAAGTGCGCATGACCGGTCCCGGCGTATTCTCGGTGCAGTCGCGCGCTTCCATCAGGGATGATGCCGAGCGTCTCTCGTTCATCGCGGTCGCCCTGGTGGCGGCCATGCTGTTGTCGCTGTACCGTTCGCCGCGCGTGCTGGCGCTGGGCCTGTTCCCGGTGGCGACCGGCGCGCTGGCGGGTATCGCCGCGGTGAGCGTGGGCTTCGGCAGTGTGCACGGCATCACGCTCGGCTTCGGCGTCACCCTGATTGGCGAAGGCGTGGATTACGCCATCTACCTGTTCACCCAGATCGAGCAGAAGGGCACGCCGCAAAGCACCCTCAAGCGCATCTGGCCGACCATGCGGTTGGGTGTGCTGCTCTCCATCTGCGGTTTCTCCGCCATGCTGTTCTCCGGCTTCACCGGGCTGGCGCAACTGGGCCTGTTCTCCATCGCCGGACTCATCGGTGCGGTGAGCACCACGCGCTGGGTGCTGCCGCAACTGCTGCCACAGGGTTTCGCGGTACATCCCCCGCGGCGGCTGGGCGGACTGCTGATGGCGCTGGTGCATCGCGCGCCGCGCGCGCGTTTCGTGCTGCTGGCGGCGACCGCGCTGGCGGTGGTGTTCATCGTGTTCAAGCGCGACGCGTTGTGGAACGACAGCCTGGCGAGCATGAGCCCGATCTCGAAGGAATCGCTGGCGCTGGACGAACAGTTGCGCCGCGACATGGGCGCGCCGGACGTGCGCTACATGCTGGTGCTCAACGGCAGCGACGAAGAGAACGCCCTGCAGCAAAGCGAAGAACTCGTCCCCGTCATGCGCGATCTGGTGGCGCGCGGCCTGCTGGCAGGCTTCGATGCACCGCCTCTGCCCAGCCGCAAGGCGCAGTTGGAGCGGCAGGCCGCGCTGCCCGGCGAATTCGAGTTGCGCCGCAACATGAACGAGGCCCTGCGTGGCCTGCCTTTCCGCAGCGGTACCTTTGCGCCGTTCGGCCAGGAAGTCGCCACGGCGAAGCAGCAGCCACTGCTCGATCGCACTGCGTTGCAGGGTACGGCGCTGGGCCTGAAACTCGACACCTTCCTGGTGCGGCGCGAGGGCGGCTGGTCGGTGATGTTGCCGCTGCGCGGCGTCAAGGACGCACCGGGGATAGAACAGGGTATACGCCGCGCCGCCGGGACATCGTTCGTGCTGCTCGACATGAAGCACGAATCCGAACAGATGTTCCGCGATTACCGCCATGAAGCCAGCAAGAACGCGCTGCTTGGCGCGCTGGCCATCGTCGTGCTGCTGCTCGTCAGCCTGCGCTCGGTCCGCCGTGTGCTGGAAGTGTCGCTGCCGCTGGTGGCGGCCGTCGTCGCGGTGACTGCCTGGCTGGTGCTCAGCGGACAAACCCTGTCCATCTTCCACCTGATCGGCCTGTTGCTGGTGGTGGCGGTTGGCTCCAACTACGCGCTGTTCTTCGACCATCGCTGCACTTCGGCGCAGGATCGCGAGCGTACCGTCACCTCGCTGTTGTTCGCCAATGCCTCCACGGTGCTGGGTTTCGGCCTGCTGTCGTTCTCGCAATCACCGGTGCTGAGTGCCATCGGTTCCACCGTAGCGGCCGGTGCGGTGTTCAGCCTGGTCTTTTCTGCAATCTTAATAGTCAGGAATGATGGCTGAATGCCACGCCTTTGGTTGCCCGGTAATGGGGGGTCGGTTAAGATGCCCGGCGAATATAGGGAGATCGACAACGCCGACCGGCGTGGCTAAAGCAAGGAGACTGAAATGAAACATATCAATCTGTTCCTCATCGTCATCACTGCCGCATCGTTGACTGCCTGTGCGTCGCGCCAGGCTGCAACAACCGAGTCTACAAGCACCAGCAAATCCGCTCCGGCCAAGGAAAGTACCAAGAAAGAGGCCGCCCCCGAAGGCGCCATCGTTGGCAAACCCGCGGCGGGCAGCAAATTCGCCAAACTGAAGATTGGCATGACCTTGCCGCAAGTCGAGAAGCTGATCGGACCGCCGACCAAACAATGGCAGCACCCCACCGGCAAGAATGCCATCCCATTCTATTTCGGACCGGATCGCTGGGTCATTCAATATTCGTACAAGGGAGAGGGGATCTTGACCCTCAATTCAGGGGGGGATCAATTGCTGACCCGCATCGAGGTCAACAAGGCCGAATAGCGCCAACCCTGCACAATAAGGCTATCCCGAAAGATTCAGGGTTTCGAGCAGCGCAGTATCGCGACGAAGTTTTGATCTTTACAGGCGGCCGCAAGCTTAAGGAGTGATCATGGTCGGGCAAGAAAGTTCGTGTGAAGTACTGGTGATCGGCGGCGGTCCGGCCGGTTCAACGATTGCGGCATTGCTGGCGCAGCGCGGGCGCGATGTGCTGATGCTGGAGAAGGACAAACACCCGCGTTTCCATATTGGCGAGTCGCTGCTGCCGATGAACATGCCTATGTTCGAAGAGCTCGGTCTGCTGGACGAGATCAAACGCATCGGTATTGTGAAACTGGGGGCAGAGTTCGTCTCGCCCTGGCATCCGGCGCCGGTGATGATCGACTTCAACGACGCGCTGGACAACACCTGGCCTTCCGCCTATCAGGTGCGCCGCGACGAGTTCGACGAGGTCATGTTCAAGAATGCCGCCGCCAAGGGCGCGCGCGTGGTCGAGCAATGCAAGGTCACCGACATCAAGTTCCAGCCAGGCGCGGAAGCGCTGGTGGACACGATGGACAAGGACGGACAGACGCAGCGCATCCGCGCCAAGTTCGTGGTGGACGCCTCCGGTCGCGACACCTTCCTGTCCAACCATTTCGGCATGAAACACCGCAACAAGAAACACAACAGCGCAGCCATGTTCGGCCATTTTTCCGGCGTGAAGCGTCTCGAGGGCGAGGTGGAAGGCAACATCAGCCTGTTCTGGTTCGACCACGGCTGGTTCTGGTTCATCCCGCTGCCCGACGGCAACACCAGCATAGGCGCGACCTGCTGGCCGTACTACATGAAGACGCGCAAGACCGATATGACCAAGTTCTTCATGGATACCATCGCCATGTGCCCCGCGCTGATGGAACGCATGAAGGATGCCAAACTGGAAACGCCGGTCACGGCCACCGGCAACTTCTCTTACCTGTCCGAGCGTTCCTCCGGCGAGAACTACATCCTGCTGGGCGACGCCTTTGCCTTCATCGACCCGATCTTCTCTTCCGGCGTGTTCCTCGCGATGGCCAGTTCCTTCGCCGGTGCCACCGCGGTCGAGCGCTGTCTGAGCAAGCCGCAGGAGGCGCAGCAGGCCCTGAAGGAATTCGACCGGGCCATCATGGAAGGACCGAAGATATTCTCCTGGTTCATCTATCGCATCACCACCCCGGCCATGCGCAACCTGCTCATGTTCAAAGGTACCGAAAGCAAGATCAAGCGTGCGCTGATCTCCATCCTGACCGGAGATGTCTATCGCACCGATCGCTATACCTGGTGGCTGTTCATGTTCAAGGTGATGTATTACGGCGGTTCGCTGCTCCATCTGAAATCCAGCTTCATGGCCTGGCGCAAACGCAAACGCTCCATCCAGGTCATGGATATCGGTGTGACGGGCTGATATGCGAAGTGGCGGCACGCAATTCGGTCTGGCCTATCTGGATGCCGGTGAAGTCGGCGCGTATCTCGAAAGCAGCAGCGGCAAGGTATTGAGCGTGATCGGCTTCGGTCAGCCGCTGCCGTTGCCGCAGACGGCATGCGCGCCGTTGTGGGTGGACATCCCGGTGCTTGGTGGCAAACACAGCAGTTTCGAGGTGTGGACCAGCGATGCCCCGGTGAGCGCGTGCGAGCACGAGGGCATCTGCGGCAGCACCGACGGCAAGGTGCTGTTCGCCAGCCTGACGCTGCCGCAACGCGCGGGCGAGACGCTGGAAACGCTGGCATCGCAGGCCTACATGCGCATCTTCGGGTTCATCGACCGTTTCGAGTACCGCAACCTGTTGCGCGTCTGGCACTACTTCCCGCAGATCAACGACGACGAGAACGGCCTCGAGCGCTATCGCGGCTTCAACGTCGGGCGGCATGCCGCCTTCGTCGCCAACGGTCGCAGCATCGGCGAGGAGGACGTCCCCGCGGCGAGCGCGCTGGGCAGCAACAGCGGTTCGCTGACCATCTATTTCATGGCCGGCAAGCAGCCGGGCAAAGCGGTGGAGAACCCGCGCCAAGTCAGCGCCTATCATTATCCGGACAAGTTCGGCCCCAAGAGCCCGATCTTCGTGCGCGCCCTGTCGGTGACGCTGGGCGGGCAGGATTGTTTCTTCATCTCCGGCACCGCCAGCATTGTCGGTTTCGAGACCCTGCATCTGGGCGATAGCGCCAAGCAGACCGCCGAGACCCTGCTCAACATCCGCACCCTGCTGCAACAGATCCCGCATTACGACCCCGCACAGGGACGCATGCTGCTCAAGGTGTATGTGCGCCACGAGCACGATCTCGCCATGGTGCAGGACAAGGTGCGCGCCGAGTTTGGCACTGCCTGCAAGGCGGTCTATCTGCATTCCAACATCTGTCGTTCCGACCTGCTGCTTGAGATCGAGGGCGCCTATTTCAACGACGCGCGTTAGCGCGACGGGTCGCAAGCGATGAAGAATCTGCTCCGGGGTGTGCTGCTGTCGTTCTGCTGTCTGGCGACCGCCCAGGCGCAGACCGAGATCAGGCCGCTGTGGGAGATCGGTGCGGGATTCGCGGGTATCGACTTTCCGGTCTATCGCGGTGCCGACGAGCGCAAGTTCTACCTGCTGCCGGTCCCCTATATCGCCTATAACGGCGATGTGTTGCAGGTGAACCGCGAGCGCGTGCGCGGACTGATCTTCAAGCGCGACACCGTGGAGATGGATATCAGCGTCAACGGTTCCGTCCCGGCCAATGGCGCCAGCGCGCGGCAGGGTATGCCCGATCTCGACCCGACGCTGGAACTCGGCCCCTCGCTCAATTTCCACGTGCTCTACACCGAAGACAAGAAGAACACCTTCGACATCCGCATGCCCCTGCGCGCCGTCATCGCTTCCGACTTCAAGCATTTTCGCCATAGCGGCTGGCTGTTCCAGCCGCAGTTGAACCTCGACTTCTACGACATCGACAGCAGCGGCTGGAACGTCGGTCTGGTCGGCGGCGTGATCTTTTCCGACAAGCACTACCACGGCTACTTCTACAACGTAGAACCGCAGTATGCAACGGCGGACCGCCCGGCTTATACCGCGCCCGGCGGCTATTCCGGCACGCAGTTCATTTTCGCCTTCAACAAGCGCCACGAGGGTTACTGGACCGGCGGCTTCATGAAATGGGACAGCCTGAAAGGCGCGGTCTTCGCCGACAGCCCGCTGGTGAAGAGCAAGGAATATTTCACCGTCGGCTTCGCCATCACCTGGATACTGGACAAGTCGGACAAGCTGGTGGAAGTGGAGTACGAGTAAATCATGATCCTCTGGCGCCCAATCAGATCGCTGTATGAGTACCTTGTGCTGTACGGCGGCCTGCTGTTCTTCGCGTTCATCTGCCTCGCCTGGAGCCTGCCCGCCAGCCTGTTGCGCCACCTGCTGCCGCACCGTGCCGGGCAGCGCATCGGGCGCTACGCCATCATGCTGGTGTTCCGCACCTACCTGTTCGTCATCCGCGCCAGCGGGCTGGTGAAGCTCGACCTCACCGCGCTGGATGCATTGCGCAACGAACCCTCGCTGGTCATCGCCACCAACCACCCCGCGCTCATCGATGTTGTGCTGGTCGGTTCGCGTCTGCCTAATTTTGTGTGCGTGCTAAAAGCCGCGCTGCTCGACAATCCGCTGCTTGGCGGCGGCGCCAGCATGGCGGGTTATGTGCGCAACGATTCCACAGCGATGCTGATGCGCGAATCCGGTGTCGCCCTGCGCGAGGGCGCGCAACTGCTGATCTTTCCCGAAGGCACACGCACCGTGCGCCATCCGGTCAACGAATTCAAAGGCGGTTTCGCGCTGGTCGCCAAGAAGGCGGGCGTGCCGGTGCAGACCGTGTTCATCGAGGCTAGCAGCCCCTTCCTCGGCAAGAACTGGTCGTTCTTCGACAAACCGGTCTTCCCGCTGCGTTACACGGCGCGGCTCGGCGAACGATTCGAGGTGAAAGGCGACGCCAAGATCTTTGCCGCCGATCTTGAAAAATACTATCGCGAACAAATGACCCAAAATCAGACATGACACCTTCCAAGACCCATCTCGTCCTCATTCCCAGCTACAACACCGGCGCCAAAGTGTATGACACCGTGCGCGCCGCGCGCGCGCAATGGGCGCCGGTCTGGGTGGTGGTGGACGGCAGCACCGACGGCACTGCTGAGGGCCTGCTGAAGATGGCGGAACAGGACCCGCAACTGCGCGTACTCGTGTCAAAAGAGAACCACGGCAAGGGCGCGGCGGTGCTGCTCGGCCTGCGCGTGGCGGTGCACGAGGGCTACACGCACTTGCTGACCATGGATTCCGACGGCCAGCATCCGCCGGAAAAAATCCCCGAGTTCATGCAGGTCTCCATCGCCAATCCGGACGGACTGGTGCTTGGCCGTCCGGTGTTCGATGCCAGCGCGCCGCTGCTGCGCGTGCGCGGCCGCCGTGTTTCCAACTGGTGGGCCAACTTCGAGACGCTGTGGCAGGGCATCGGCGATTCGCTGTACGGTTTTCGCGTCTATCCCGCGCAGATGCTGCTGGGCGTGATGGAGAACAGCTACTGGATGCGCCATTTCGACTTCGACCCCGAGGCCGCCGTGCGCCTGTGCTGGTGCGGCGCGAAACCCATCAACGTCGATGCGCCGGTGAAATATTTCCGCGCCGACGAGGGCGGGGTGTCGCACTTCAACTACCTGCGCGACAACATCCTGCTCACCGGCATGCACCTACGCCTGTTCACCGGCTTTCTGGTCCGATTGCCCTTGTTGATTTGGCGGAAATTGTTCTGACATACTGCGGGTCGGTCCACGCTGAAGATCGGAACTTCTGATGCGCATCACCTTCGTCCACCCCGCCGGTTTCAACTTCGTCCCCGGTCAGCCCGACTTTTCGGTGCTGGCCAACCGCATGCCGCCCATCGGCATCCTTTCGCTTGCCGCCTGGCTGGACAAGCATGGCCACACCACTTTCGTGCACGACTGCCTCGGCCCATTCGCGCCGCCAAGCATCGAAGCGAATGCCGAGATCGTACTCGCAACGAATCCCGAGATGATTGGTTTCTCCGCCACCACCTCCGGCTTCATGGACGCGGTGGACATGGCGCAGTACATCAAACGCAAACGCCCCGACATCAAGATACTGGTCGGCAACGTGCATGCCTCGTCCATCGGTGCGCCGCTACTGGAGCACTTCCCCGAGATCGACTACCTGTGCATCGGCGAAGGCGAGGGCGCGCTGCTCGACTTTGCCAACGGCATGCCGGTATCGCAGATATCCAACATGGTGTATCGCGACGGCGATCAAATAATCTCCAACCCGCGCCGCCAGCGCATTTTGAATCTGGACGACCTGCCGTTCCCCGCTTACGGGAAGTTGGAAGGTTTCCCCGATGCCTACCACCTGCCGCTGTTCTCCTACATCAAGAAGCACGGCGCGACCATGATCACTTCGCGCGGCTGTCCCTACACTTGCTCCTTCTGCGACCGCACCGTGTTCGAGCGCCTGTACAAGGTCAACTCCGCGCAGTACATCTACGACCACATGAAGCACCTGCGTGACAACTTCGGCGTGTACCACATCAACTTCTACGACGACCTGTTCACCGCGCAGAAGAAGCGCGTGTTCGACCTGTGCGAACTGCTCATCAAGAATCCGCTCGGCATGCAGTTCAACTGCGCCATCCGCACCGGCCACACCTCCGACGAGATGCTGGCCAAGCTCAAGCAGGCGGGCGCGCTGATGGTGTCCATGGGCGTGGAATCCGCCGACCCCGCGATGATGGAGCGCCACAAGGCGGGCGTGACGCTGGAAGCAGTGAAGCAGACCGTGGAGCAGATCCACGCCGCCGGTCTGCGCGCCAAGGGCCTGTTTATCTTCGGCATGCCGGGCGAGACACCCGAGACGGTGAAGGTCACCAGCGATTTCATCCTCTCACTTAATCTGGACGAGATGAACATGACCAAGTTCAGCCCGCTCTACGGCGCGCCGATCTGGGACGAATGCGTGAGCGGCGAGGAAGGCGACTTCGTCGAGGACTGGCGCCTGCTCAACTGCCTCAACTTCGTGTTCCTGCCCAAGGGATTCAAATCACGGGAAGAGATGGATGCGCTCTACAACTGGCACATCCTGCGCTTCTACAACAGCAAGAGCTACCACCGCACCTTTGCCAAACGCCTGTGGCAGCACCGCTGGAGCCTGTGGCACCTGATCAAGAACCTGCCGCGCGTGATCCAGGCCAACCGCTACTTCCAGTCCAACCAGAAAGACCTGGAAGCGATCAAACAGAACTTCCCCAAACACCCGCGCCAGCCCACCAACCTCGTGCCGCTGCTCGGCGAGGAACTGTATGCCGACAAGGTGTCGACGGTGAAAGTGAGCCTGCCGGTGAGCGTGCAGAAGCGGGCGGCGGACGTGCCGACGCAGAGTGCGGAGATGGCGGAGGATTAGCTGCTGCAGGAAAAGCGCCCCGACTTTGGCTAATGCAGTCTTTTGATACCTGTGACCTTTGGTACTGTGCTGACTGATCTATCGAGACATTCCATGTTCCGTCCTGTTGTTCTATTCCTGATCGCTTCCGTGGCACTCGCCTCCGGCGCCGGTGCTTCGACGCCTGCGTCCGAGAGCATCCTTCCCTTCACTACCGACGGCTGCAGTGTGTTTCCGGACCGCGCGCTGATCGGCAAAGAGGATTGGTGCGACTGTTGCGTTGCTCACGATCTGGCTTACTGGCGCGGCGGTACGGCTGAGGAGCGCGAGTCTGCTGATGCCAGCCTCCGTAGTTGCGTGGCGCGCAAGACGGGAAACAAGGCGCTCGCGGATATGATGTATGCGGGCGTTCGTTCCGGCGGCGGCCCGCACTTCTACACCAGTTATCGCTGGGGTTACGGGTGGGTCTATGGTCGGGGCTATCAGGCGCTTTCCCCGTCCGAGCAGGCGTCGGCTGACGAGCAGGAGGCGATCTATCGGGCGGCGAACCCGATGCTGTCGTGCCCCGCCAGGCAGCTCCGAGCAATGCAGCGTTCTGGTCGGGCATTCGCGCTCTGAGCAGCAAGGGTTCTTGGCTTATCAAATCAGCTCTGGTACATTCCCCTCAGGTGCACAATAATCGCATCACTCTTGCAGATCCGCAGCACGCACTCATCGCCGCAAGTACGGTGTGAGGCTCTCCGCGGAATCCCCAGAAAAGGAGGCTGGCGCAAGGCATTTCCCCGCAGGGGAAACGCCGCTGGTTTTTATTTTGGGGGAGCCATGTATCGCAATTCTCGTCTGACGAATACCGATCCGAACCGGTTGCGCTGAAATGAAGCTCACCAAGGAGCTGCTGGCGCTCGCGCAACGCGATGCCAAAGCGGGTGTGTGGGACTGGGATCTGGTGAGCGGGAAGCTCGCTTGGTCGGACGAGCTCTTTGCCCTTTACGGGCTCGACCAAAAGAGTGCGGAAGCCGGTTTCGATGTCTGGCGCAAACTCGTTCATCCCGCGGATCTCCAGATCGCCGAAGGCCGGCTCAAGGATGCGCTGGACGCGGGCAAGCCCCTGTTCAGCGAATACCGCATCGTGCTGCCCGGCGGCGAGACGAAGTGGGTCGTCAGCATTGGCGATGCCAGCCGCAACGAGCGCGGCGAGGCGGTGCGGATGAGCGGGCTGTGTATCGATTTCACCGAAAGGAAAAGAGTCGAGCAGCACGCGCAGTACAGTGAGGCGCGCTACAAGACGCTGTTCCAGAATGCGGCCGACGCGGTGTTCGTGTTCGATTTCGACGCACGCTTCATCGAGGTCAACCAGCGCGCCTGCGACAATCTGGGCTATAGCCAGAGCGAGCTGTTGCGCATGGGCATCGCGGATGTCACGCCCGGTTTCGATCTCGCCAGCCGACAGCCCGTGTGGAGGCAGCTCGAGGTCGGCCGTCCCTACGCCATGATCTCCACACACCGGCGCAAGAATGGCAGCATCTTCCCGGTGGAGTTGCGCATCGTGGTGCTGGAGGTCGACGGCGAGAAACTGATGATGGCGCTGGCGACCGACATCACCGAACGCGTGAAGGCGGAGGAGAAGCTGGCGGAGGCTGCGGCCCTGATCAGGGAGTCGCAGGCCATCGCTGGATTGGGCAGTTATGTGCTGGATGTCAGCAGCGGCTACTGGAGCAGTTCGGATGTGCTGGACGAGTTGTTCGGCATCGATGCGGACTATGTGCGTTCCGTGGCGGGCTGGGTGGGTCTGATCCATCCCGATGACCAGCAGATGATGGCGGAATATTTCCAGAATGAGGTGTTGGGCCGGCGCAAGACCTTTGACAAGGAATACCGCATCGTCCGCCACAACGACAAGGCGGTGCGTTGGATGCATGGATTGGGCAAGCTGGAACTCGATGCCGGGCAGCGCCCGCTGAAGATGCATGGCACCATCCAAGATATTACCGAGCGCAGGCAGGCGGAAGACGAGCTGCGCATCGCTGCGGTGGCCTTCTCTTCCCAGAGCGGGATGATCATCACCGATGCGCAGGGGGATATCGCGCGGGTCAATCCGGCGTTCACCCGCCTGACCGGCTACAGCGCGGAAGAGGCCATCGGCAAGCGGCCATCGCTGCTGAAATCGGGCAGGCACGATGAGTTTTTCTACCAGCGCTTGTGGAGTGCGCTGCAGGAGAAAGGCTACTGGCAGGGCGAGATATGGAACAAGCGCAAGAACGGACAGATCTATGCCGAGATGCTGAGCATCACCGCGATCATGGCGCCCGATGGGTGCCCCACCCATTACGTGGGCAGTTTCACCGACATCACCGAGAGCAAGATGGCGGAGGCGGAGATTCATCGTTTGGCCTATTACGACGCGCTCACCCGGCTGCCCAACCGGCGGTTGCTGCAGGACCGTCTGAGCCAGGCCATCGCGGCTACGACCCGGAGCGGCATGTACGGCGCGATCTTCTTCATCGATCTGGATAACTTCAAGGCGCTCAACGATACGCGCGGGCATGATGTCGGTGACCTGCTGCTGCTCGAAGTGGCGCAGCGTTTGCGCGCCACGGTGCGCGAAGGCGATACGGTGGCGCGCCAGGGCGGCGACGAGTTCGTGGTGTTGCTGGAGGATATCGGCACGGAGTCTGACGAGGCGGCAGCGCAGGCCAAGCAGGTCGGCGACAAGCTGCATGAGGCGGTGGAGAGGCCCTTCCTGCTCAACGGCTACGAGTACATCTGCAAGCTCAGCATCGGGGTCAGCCTGTTCCACGAGCAGGATACGGTCGAGGAATTGCTCAAGCATGCCGATCTGGCGCTGTACCAGGCGAAGAATTCCGGGCGCAACACGCTGCGCTTCTTCGATCCGGGCATGCAGGCGGCGCTGGAGACGCGCAGTGCGATGGAGGCTGAGCTGCATCAGGCGCTCAGGCTCAGGCAACTGGTGCTGCACTATCAGCCGCAAGTCGACATCGAGGGGCGGGTGATCAGCGTCGAGGCACTGCTGCGCTGGCAGCATCCGCAGCGCGGGCTGTTGCCGCCGGACGAGTTCATCGGCGTGGCGGAAGATACCGGCCTGATCCTGCCCATCGGGCTGTGGGTGCTGGAGACGGCTTGCATTCAGCTCAAGAAGTGGGCGGACGATGCGCGAACGAACACATTGCAGATCGCGGTGAACGTCAGTTCGCGCCAGTTCCGGCAGGCCGATTTTGTGGCGCAGGTGCAGGGGGTGATCGAACGTAGCGGTGTGGATCCGGCGCGCCTGAAGCTCGAACTCACGGAAAGTCTGGTGCTGGAAGATGTCGACGATGCGGTCGCGAAGATGCACGCGATCAGGCAACTGGGCGTGCATTTCTCCATGGATGATTTCGGCACCGGCTATTCGTCCTTGTCGTATCTGGCGCAGTTGCCCATCGCGCAGCTCAAGATCGACCGCTCTTTCGTGTGCAACCTGCCCGGCAAGAGCAACGACGAACTCATCGCGCGCACCATCATCTCCATGGGCAAGGGATTGTCGATGCATGTGATCGCCGAGGGTGTAGAGACCGAGGCGCAGCGTGAATTCCTGGAAGCGCACGGCTGCCATGCCTATCAGGGCTATCTGTTCAGTCAGCCCTTACCGATCGAGGCGCTGGAGGAATTTCTGGCGGGCGAGTGCAGCGCCGCGGGCCCTGCGTGAGATAGAATATCTTTCAAAGTAAACCTAGGGGGGCGTATGGGGTTGGTATGGCGTGAGCAGTTGAGTGTGGGCAATAACGTGATCGATTCCGACCACAGATATCTGATCGAGATCATCAACCGGGTCGAGGAGAGCATGGCGGCCAAGGACAGACGTGCACTGGCTGCGGCGCTGGACGATCTGGCGCAATATTCGCAGGTTCATTTCGACAGGGAAGAAAAGATCGCGGCGGCGGTGGGTTATGCGCAGGTGCCCAATCTGAACGAGTCGCATCGGCAATTGTTCGAGAAGCTGGGTCAGATGCGCAGCGAGTTCGATGCTGTGGGAGCAGAGTGGTCGCTGGAGGCGGCTGAGCACTTCACCCGATTTCTGCGCAATTGGCTGATTGACCACGTCATCAAGGAAGATCTGTTGATGAAACCTGTGCTGCAGAAATACTCTCCCAGTTTCGATCCCAGATAGCGGCAGGGTGCGCTGGGTCAGACCGCCTTCGCGATCAGCATCACGCTGCAGAACGGTGTGCCTTCATGCATCGGCATCGAGCGCGCTTCGAAGCCGCAACGCTTGAGCACTTCCAGCCATTCGGTCGTGCTGCGGCAGTAGATCGGGATGATGCCGTGGCCGCGCAGGAAGAAGATGATGCGGTCTACCCAGTTGCTGTAGTAGAACGGCAAGCCGCCGGCGGCGTCGCCGATGCGGGTGATGAAGGTGCCGCCCGTGGGCAGCGCGGCGTGGATGCGGCGCAGCACGTCCTCCTGCGCTTCGTAGCTGATGTAATGCAGCACGTCGAGGATGATTGCGACATCGGCCATACCGAAATCGGCTGTGCGGATGTCGCCCTGGTCGATCTGCGCGCGGTCGCCGAGGGCGGCGCGGGCGCGGGCCACATCGTTCGGCATCAGTTCCAGTCCCCAGATGTTCTCAATCTTTGGTGCGGCGGGCCAGTCTTTTGGCCAGTCGCCCGTTTCGTACAGCGCGCGCGCTTCGCGCAACCAGGATGCGAGCAGGCCCTGGCCACAGCCGAGGTCAATCAGGCGATCGCCATCCGGCAACAGGCCGTGTTCGAGCAGGCCGAAGAACGCCGGGTCGCCTTTCAGTTTGCCGTTGGCGAAGCGCCAGGCGAAGTGTCCAGCTGAGCGGTAGGGGCGGGAGGCGCGGTCGAGCAGGGTGCGGCGGAATCGTGCGGTCATGGGATGGCGTCGTTCAAGGTGATGGAATGGAGTCTCTGCTGTGCCAGCGCCTCCAGCAGGCGCGGCAGCACGTCGAGGATGACAGGTTGGCCGGCGGCTGTGCGCGCGGCGCTGCCGTCGTGCAGCAGCAGGATGTCGCCGCCCCGGAGGTCGTGCACCAGGCTGCGGAACACCGCATCGGCGTCGCTCACCTGGGTGTCGAAACCGCGCTTGCTCCAGCTGCATAACTGCAGTCCGCAATGGGCGAGCACGGGTTCGAGTTCGGGGTTGCGCAGCCCTGCGGTGGCGCGGAAGAAACGCGGCGGACGTCCGCCCAGTTTGGTCAGCAGAGTCTGCGCCTCGCGTACCTCGCGGTGGATGGACCACGGGTCGAGCAGGGAGAAATACCAGTTGTGCGACTGGCTGTGGTTTTCGATCTCGTGGCCGCGCCGCACGATCTCGCGGCACAGTTCGGGATGTTGCGCCGCAAGCTTGCCGATGCAGAAGAAGGTCGCCTTGGCTTCGTAACGGTCGAGGATGTCGAGTACCAGCGGGGTCGCATCCGGATCGGGGCCGTCGTCGATGGTGATCGCCACCGCGCCGCACCGCGCCGCGTCTGCGGGCAGGCGGGTGATGTTGGGACCCAGCAGGCTGCTGCGCGGGATGAGTCCGGCGATGGTGAGAATGGCGTGGTTTGCGAACACGATGCCCGCCGTCCACGGCCACCAGGCCGGCTGCCAGATGGTCGCGGCGATGCAGCCGGCGAGGACCAGTAACGAGAGTTTGATGGCGGGAGTCGGTTTCCAGTTGCGGCAGGGGAAAAGCATCGTCGCGTTTACATATGTGATTTGCTCGGCATTATACAATGGCGTCATTCCGGAATGATCTGTAACAAAGGAGGTATCGTGTTGCTGCGCAAGTTCGTCCTCATCTTTTCCATGGCCGCATTGGCGGCCTGCAGTACGCCGCCGCAAAAACCGGCCGCGCCGGTGCGCGGCGATTACACCTACACCAAGCAATACATCAGCTGGCTGATCGAAGAGGAGATGGACGATGCCGATGTCACCGGCCTGAGCATCGCGCTGGTGGACGACCAGCAGGTGGTGTGGGCGCAGGGCTTCGGTTTCGAGGACAAGGCGGCGGGTATCAAGGCGACGCCGGATACCGTGTATCACCTGGGTTCCATCGCCAAGGTGTTCACCGCGACGGCGGCGATGCAGCTCGCCGAACAGGGCAAACTCGATATCGACCGGCCCCTGCAGCTTTATCTGCCGCAGTTCTCCATCAAGAGCCGCTTCGGCGATGCCGGTGGCATCACGCCGCGCAACATCATGACGCACCATTCCGGTCTGCCCGGCTATTGGGTGCGCGGCATGAGCGATCGTCAGCCGGCACCGTTCGAGGAGCAGGTGACGGCGGTGCGCGAGGAATATATGGCCGCGCCGCCGAACACCGTGTTCGCCTATTCCAACCTCGGTGTGTCGCTGCTGGGAGCGGCCATCGGCGAGATCAGCGGCGATTGCTATGCCGGCCACATGAACCGTTATGTGCTGCAACCGCTGGGCATGACACGTTCCGAATTCGCCGCGCGCATCCCCGGCAAGGCTTACAAGGATGACAAAGAGGTGGAGGCCATCCCGCTGCGCGACCTGCCGTCGAGCAGTCTGCTCTCGAGCGCCGGCGACATGACGCGTTTCATGCGCATGCTGTTCGCCGACGGCAAGTTCGAGGGACGCCAGATCCTCAAGCCTGAATCGTTGCGCGAGATGTATCGGGTGCAGAACGCCAACGTGCCGCTGGATTTCGATTTCAAGATGGGTTTGGGCTGGATGCTGAGCGGAGTGGATGTGCCGGGTGCGGGTGTGGTGGCCAGCCACGGCGGCACCACGCTCAACTACCACACCATGCTGGCGGTGCTGCCCGAGCACAAACTCGGCGTGGTGGTGCTGTCCAACTCCGCCAATGCGCAGGCGGCGGTGGCGAAGGTGACAGAGGAGACGCTCAAGCTCGCGCTGGAAGCCAAGCGCGGCATCGTGCAACCGGATAAGCGGTTCGTCGAAACGAAGATCGTGCCGTTGAGCGAGAGCGACCTGCGCGATTACGCCGGTTACTTCGAGACGCTGATCGGGCTGGTCAAGGTGGAGAACCGCAACGGCGAACTGATCGCGGAACTGATGGGCTTTGATTTCGAACTGGTGAAGCATGCAGACGGCGAGTTCGGCGTACGCCTAAAGCTGCTGGGTTTCATCCCGGTGGCGAACCAGCAGATGAAGGAGATGACGCTGTCGCTGCGGAACATAGACGGACGCGAGGTGATGGCCTACAGCAAGGACGGTCAGGCCATGCTGGTCGGCGAGAAACTGCATCCGCAGCCGCTGCCGGACTATCTCAATGACTATGTCGGCGACTATGACATCGTCAATCCGCACGACGGCCCGCTGCCGGGGAATGTCCGCGTGGTGCGCGAGGGCGACCTGTTGGTCGGCGAGTTCGACTCATCCATCATGCCTGGCTTCCTGTTCCGCACCGCTTTCCTGCCGGCGCCGGCACAGGGCGAGCTCATCATGGCGGGGGTGGGCAGCGGCAAGGGCGAGACGCTGCGCGCGGCCAAGGTGGACGGGGTGGCGCATATCTATTTCTCCGGCTTCGATCTGAAGAAGCGGACTGCGCGCTGATGAAGCTCCCGGTCGATTTCATCCACGATGTCGCCCCCGTAGCGGCAGGTGAGCGCATCCTGCTGCTGATGCTGCCGGGCGCGAAGAATACACCGCAGCAACTGGTGGAGAACGGTTTCATCCTGGCGCTGCGCGAACGCGGACTACCGGTGGATGTGCTGGCGCTGAATACGCATGTCGACCTGTATCTGGAACGCACCGACATCGAGCGCGTGCTGCACCGCACGCTTGATGAGGTGCGCACGCGGGGCTATCGCCGCATATGGCTGCTGGGCATCTCGCTCGGCGGTTCCGGCGCGATGATCTGCGCCACGCAACGCAGGCCGGAGATCGAGGGCGTCTTTTTGCTGGCGCCGTTCCTCGGCACGCGCGGCATCATCGCCGAAGTCGAGGCAGCGGGCGGATTACACTGCTGGCAGGCGGGCGAGATCGTGCCGCGCGACCACGAGCGTGCGCTGCTCGCGCAGATACAGAACAGCCTTCGCGATGCGGCGGCGTTGCCGCCCATTCATCTCGGTTACGGTAGCGGCGACCGTTATCGCGGTGCCAGCATCGTGCTGTCGGAACATCTGCCGGAGCAGCGTGTCGAGGTGATGCCGGGCGGACATGACTGGGAGACATGGGCTGTGCTCTGGCAACGTTTGCTCGACAAGAAACCATTCGGAAGTTGAGGGGAAGGCTGCGCCAAAATAATCTTCCGCACGGAACTGCTTAGGAGTAGTCTGCCGGATTGTGATCGCTTCATGGGGGTTTGTGCATGACCCGGTATTCCGTTGAACGCTTCAGGGCTGCCGTGCTGCGCATGTATCTGCGCATCGCTTTGTTGCTCACCCTGCCATTGTCCCTGATGTATTACCTGCTGGATGCGACGCCCGATCGCGGGCTGGCGGCGTTGCTGTTCGCCTTTTTTCTGCTGGGGCTGCGCTGGCGCACACGCCACGACAGCGAAGATTCACTGCGTTACGCCAACTGGTTCGTGCTGGCGATGCTGTGCCTGATGCTTTACGGGACCTTCATCAGCAATGAGCAACTGCGTCAGGAGATCTGGATGATGATCTTCCCCATCTCTTTCGCGCCCATCGTCGCCGCGCGCGAGCGCATCGTGTGGACGGCGGTCGGCGCTGCCAGTATCGCCGTCGCCATGATGATGCGCCCGGAAGTTTCCACCGCGGTCACCACCTTCGTGCATGTCATCGCCTACCTGACGCTGAGTTTCGTCACCCTGCTGCTGGTGCGCCACAACGAGCAGAACATCGAGCGGCTGGCGCATCTTTCCATCATCGATCCGCTCACCAAGGTCTACAACCGCGGCTATCTGAAAGACGTGCTGGTCGGCGAGATCAATCGCTGCAAGCGCAGCGGGTTGCCGCTGACGGTCATCATGCTGGATATCGATTATTTCAAGAAGATCAACGATGACTACGGTCATCTGTACGGCGACAGCGTGCTGGAGCAGGTGGCGGGCGCATTGAGGCACGCCGCGCAGCGGGCGGGCGACTATGTGTTCCGCTACGGCGGCGAGGAGTTCTGCATCGTGACTTCCGGCCTGAACCGCGATGAGGCGTGGCAGTTCACCGAGAAACTGCGGCTGGGCATCTATGCGCTGGATATCGAGAACAAGGGCTCGCCGCACGGGACGCTGACGGCTTCGGCCGGCTTCTGGTGCGTCTACGATACCAGCGAGATCACCCCGAGCGCGCCGCTGCTGAATGCGGATAACGCGCTATACCGCGCCAAGGAAGCCGGACGCAACACGGTGGTGGATTTCGACGACATCCCTGTTGCGGAAGACGAATCGCCGCAGGCGCAGGGCGTTACGGCTTAAAACCGCAGACCGGGCAGAGTTTGTCTTTGGTCAGTCGCACGGTACGCACTTCCATCCTGGCTGCATTCAACAATAGCATCCTGCCGCACATGCTTTCCATCCCGCTCAACACCTTCAGTGCTTCGGCGGCTTGCATGCTGCCGATGATGCCGACCAGCGGCGCGAACACGCCCATCACGGCGCAGCGCGTCTCTTCGCTCTCGCCCTGCTCGGGGTAGAGGCAGTTGTAGCAGGGACTGTCGTCGCGGCGGAAATCGAACACGCTGACCTGGCCCTCGAAGCGTGTGGCCGCTCCGGAGACCAGCGGTTTTCCGGCGGCATGGCAGACGCGGTTGAGCGTGTAGCGGGTGGCGAAGTTGTCGCTGCAATCCAGCACCACATCCGCAGCGGCGACCAGTTGTGCCAGACGTGCCTCGTCGACGCGCTCTTTCAATGCGGTGATTTCGATTTCGGGATTGATGTCGGCCAGCGTTTCGCCGGCCGAGACGACTTTGGCTTTGCCTACTGCCGAAGTGCGATGGATGATCTGTCGTTGCAGATTGGTGAGGTCGACGACATCGTTGTCGCACAGGGTAAGGTGACCGACTCCGCTGGCGGCGAGGAACAATGCGGCGGGAGAGCCCAAGCCGCCTGCGCCTATGATAAGTGCGTGGGCTGCCGACAGTCGCTGCTGGCCTTCGATGCCGATCTCCGGCAGCAGGATGTGGCGGCTGTAACGCAGTAACTGCTGGTCATCCATGCGTGTAAGGAGCCCGTGGGTTACTTGAACTCGCGCAGTTCTTTTGGTGTGTCGTCGTGGTTGCCGTGCGGATGCAACTCGTAGGCTTTGACGAAGATCTCCTGCGAGTTGTTCTTGGTGCGCGGTTCCGGCGTTTTTAGATTGTGGTACTGCACGTCCTCGCAGTAATGGATCAGATGTTTCCTGATCTTGTCCATCAGGCTGTACTCGAGGTGGAATCCCTCGCGGGCGAGGGCTTTCTCCAGCGCCTCCATCGAATAATGCTGGATGCTGTAGCGGACCAGCAGGCTGTTCGGTTGCGGTCCCATCTCGACATGGAAATTTTCCAATCCGACCAGCAGCATGTACGCGGCAAAGAACTGGTTGGCCGGTTCCGGGCTGAAGACCAGCACGCGCTCCTTCTGCAGTTCGAACGGATTGACCACGTTATTTTCCTCGCAGGATGCTCATGCCTTTGAGCAGGTTCAAAGCCTGGTTCAGCTGGTAATCGTTCTTGGCGCCGAACTCGGAGATTTCGGCCTTGCCGCTTTCGTCCTCTTTTGACTTCGGCTGGGCTTTGGTCGTTGCCGGTTTGGCGGCTTCGCTCTTGTCCTCGGCCTGACCGTTGCTCAGGTGTTTGTCCAGATCGGCTTCGCGCAGGCGGAAGGCGTTCTCCATGCCGGCGGTCGCCGGGTCTTCCACCTCGATGTCGGGGACGATGCCCTTGGCCTGGATGGAGCGACCGCTAGGTGTGTAGTAGCGCGCGGTGGTGAGCTTGATCGCGGTGTTGTTGCCCAGCGGCAGGATGGTCTGCACCGAGCCCTTGCCGAAGGTTTGCGTGCCCAGGATGACCGCGCGTTTGTGGTCCTGCAGCGCGCCTGCAACGATCTCGGAAGCCGAGGCCGAGCCACCGTTCACTAGCACCACCATCGGCACAGTCTTGAACGCTTCCGGCAGACCTTTCAGGTAATCGGTCTTGCCGTTGCCGCGCAGATAATCTTCGGGCGCGGCGCTGAGGCGCATCTTGGCATCTTCTGTGCGGCCCTGGGTGTAGACCACCAGCGCGTCCTTGGGCAGGAAGGCGGCGGAGACCGCGACGGCGCCGGTGAGCAGGCCGCCCGGATCGTTGCGCAGGTCGAGCACCAGACCTTTCAGGGCGCCGTTGCTCTGCTTGTGCAGATTGGCCAGGGCAGTGGCGAGGTTCTCGCCGGTGTGTTCCTGGAACTGGGTGATGCGCACGAAGGCATAGCCCGGTTCGGCCAGTTTCGATTTCACGCTCTGCACCTTGATGACGGCGCGCGTGACGCGGATCTGCAGCGGCTTGGGTTCGGTCTTGCGCACGATGGTCAGCAGGATAGATGTACCGGGCTTGCCGCGCATGCGCTTCACTGCGTCGTTGAGGTTGAGTCCTTTAACCAGCGTGTCGTCGAGCTTGATGATGAGGTCGCCGCTCTTGATGCCGGCGTTGAAGGCGGGTGTATCCTCGATCGGCGAGATCACCTTGACCAGACCGTCTTCCATGCCGACTTCGATGCCGAGGCCGCCGAACTCGCCCTGGGTGCCGGCCTGTAGTTCCTTGAAGCCGTCGGCATCCAGATAAGCGGAGTGAGGATCGAGACCACTCAACATGCCGTTGATCGCTTCGGTGATGAGCTTCTTGTCGCTCACCGGTTCCACATAGTCGCTCTTGATGCGTCCGAACACCTCGGAGAAGGCGCGCAACTCTTCCACCGGCAACGGCAGTTCGGTGTCCTTGTCGGCCACGGCGGAGAAGTGCAGGCTGATCATTATGCCCGCCAGCAAACCAACGCCAATCAATCCGATCTTTTCGATACGACTACGCATGTGTGACCTTTCAGTGTTAACGCTTCCGGACCCAGGGTTTTGGATCAAACGGTTTTCCCTCGAAACGTAGCTCGAAGTATAAACCGGAATCCTCGTTGCCGCCGCTGCTACCCACGGCGGCGATGGTGTCTTCGCCGCGCAGTGTGTCGCCCACCTGCTTGTAGAGTGTCTCGTTGTTGCCGTACAGGCTCATGTAGCCCTTGCCGTGGTCGAGGATGATCAGGTTGCCGAAGCCGCGCAGCCAGTCGGCATACACCACTCTTCCGGCGGCGACCGCCTTAACCGGCTGGCTGGCCGGAGCGCGCAGGAACCATCCGGTCCACAGTAGAGTCCCTTCCGGTCTGCGTGTTCCGTACTGGTTGCGCAAAGTGCCCTTGACCGGCAGCGCCAGCTTGCCCTTGAGCGAGCGGAAAGCGATGCTGCCGGGTGCCGCAGGCAGGACATGCGCGAGTTTTTCGACCAGTTGCGACAAACGGTTCTCGTTCTTCTGCAGACGGCCCATCTCGCGCCGCTGCTGTTTCAGTTGCTGCGCGATCTTTTGCAGCATCTGCTGGCGGGTGCGCTTGTCGCGTTCCAGATCCCGGCGCTGCGACTGTTCTTCCGCGCGCATGGCGGCGATCTCGTCGCTCTTGTGGCGCGCCTGGTCGGTGATGGCCTGCAATTTGGCCAGGCTGCTGCGCAGCGACTTCAGCGTGGCGGCACGGTCGCGGGCGATGTATTCGTAGTAGCGCAGTTCGCGCGCGACCTGGTTGGGGTCGTCGTTGTTGAGCAGTAGTTTGAGATACTCCTGCTCGCCGCCGTCCAGGTATTGCTGGTAGAGCAGGCGGCCGAGCATGGTCTGCTGGCCCTGCATCTCCTTGTCCAGCACGCTCGCGCGTTGCTGCAACTGTGCCAGTTCGCGGTTGGCCTGTTGCTGGCGCTGGGCGAGTTCGTGCAGTGTGCGGTTGCTGTCGCTGATCGCGCGTTCGGATTCGCGCAACTCGTCCGCGACTTCCAATCTCGACTCGCTGGTCTTTTCGACTTCCTGTTGCAGCGCGGCGATGCGTTTGCGCAGCTTCTCCAGATCATCCTGTTTGCCGGCGTGCGCTGTGCCTGCCAGCAGCAGGAGCGACAGCAGGACGGAGCGCAGCGCTACGGTCACAGGATGCGGATGAGCGACTTGCCGGTCATTTCCGGCGGTTGCGGCAGGCCCATCATGGCCAGCAGGGTGGGGGCGACATCGCGCAGTGCGCCGCTGCCGGCCGGGGCGATCTCGGCGCGGCGGCCGATGTAGAGGAAGGGCACCAGGTTGAGTGTGTGTGCGGTGTGCGCCTGGTTGGTGCTGCGGTCCAGCATCTGTTCGGCATTGCCGTGGTCGGCGGTGATGATGACTTCGCCGCCGCATGCCAGCATCGCATCGACCACGCGGCCGACGCAGATGTCCAGAGCTTCCACGGCTTTCACCGCCGCTTCCATCACTCCGCTGTGGCCGACCATGTCGCCGTTGGCGTAGTTGCA
>DMCN01000120.1 GCA_003445795.1 Gallionellaceae bacterium | reverse complement strand
CCCCGAAGGGGCGGCGCGCTGGGGGCGACTTTTTTTGGTTACTTTTCTTGGCAAGACAAGAAAAGTAACTTGCTGTCGGGCAACCCCCGACGGTGTTGGTTTTATTTTGAACGTTCACCCTTCGACAAGCTCAGGGCGAACGAGCAAGTTAGATACTCCGCAACGAAGCCGGTTTCCCGAACAACCACCCCTGCCCGTACTCACACCCCAGTTCCAGCAAAGCAAGGCGCTCTTCTTCCAGTTCAATGCCTTCGGCGACCACATCCATCTTGAGCGAGTGGGCGAGGTCGATGGAGGCCTGGATGATCTTGGCGCTGTGCGGCGAGTCGAGCATCTGGCAGACGAAGGAGCGGTCTATCTTCATGGTGCCGATGGGGTAGCGATGCAGTGATTCAAGGCCGGAGTGGCCGGTGCCGAAATCGTCCAGCGCGAGGGTGCTGCCGGTCTCGGTGAGTTTGCTGAGCAGTTGCAGTGCGAGGTCGGGATTGTTGATGATGACGGTCTCGGTCAGTTCCAGTTTCAGTTCCGCTGCGGGCATCTGGTGGCGTTCGACCAGTGTCCTCACTTCTCCCACGAAACCGTCGCCGGTCAGTTGCGAGGGCGACAGGTTGACGCTGACGAAGGGCTTGGGATGATTGATGCGCTCGCGCAAGGTCGGCCAGTCGCTGCACGCGCGGTCCAGTGTCCACAATCCAATCTCGCGTATCTGTCCGGTCTGTTCTGCCACCCACAGGAAGTCCATCGGCGAGACCATGCCTTCGGTCGGGTGATGCCAGCGGATCAGTGCCTCGTATCCGGCGATGCGCGCGCTGGAAAGGTCGCAGATGGGCTGGTAGAACATCTCGAACTGTCCCTCGCGCAGGGCCTCGGCAATATCGTGCGCCAAGCGCAGTTGCTGGGTGGCGACGCCGCGCGTGGTGTCGCGGCGGAAAGTGGTCGAGCGCGAGGGGTTGAAAGCGGGCTGGTTGCGTGTGGAACGGTAGCGTTCGAGTATGGTGAGCAGCAGATGGCGCACCACCGGGTCGGTCTTTTCCAGCAGCTCTTTCACCAGTTGGCGCGGGATGGGGATGAGCACGGTGTTCTCGACCGCGCGCACCGTGGCGGTGCGCGGCTGCTGGTCGATTAGCGCGATCTCGCCGAACAGCTCGCCTTTGTAGATGTGCGAGACTTGGGTACTGCTGACGATGACCTCGACGCCGCCTTCCTCGATGATATAGGCGGTGTTGCCGGGATCGCCTTCCTTGAAGATGATCTCGCCGGCGGGATAGATTTCTCGATGCAGGTTCTTTAACACTGTTCTCTCCCTGTGCAGGGTGCTCAAACTATCCCTATGAGCGGGACGCGTCAATACGCCGGCGCTGGTGAGACGATCTCACCCTTGCCGATTACTGGATACGATCACCAGTCCGATACCGAGCAGGCTCTGAGCCAAAAACAGGATGCCGGAGACGGCATGCCAGGTTTTGAACTGCGCGGCAAGGGGACTGAGCATCACATCGAGCGGCAATGCCTGCACCTTGAGGTCGGCGAGTATGGGTTGCAGGATGAATTGCCCGATCAGAACGAACAGCAACATCGCTGCGGTGATGCGGAAGATGTTGCGGCGCAGCGCGGCACGTCCGAACTGTTGCAGTTGATGCAGCAGCAGATAGAGCGCGCAAGCGATGCCGATAACCGCCAGCAGGGTGAAGAGTTCGCCCGCGATCTTGCCCGCGAGCATGCGGTCCGGCAACAGTTTGAACAGCGCCGGTACGACCACGTAGCCCAGCATCCACATGCCGCCGACCCACAGGACGATGCTCAGGTCAGCGAGGTGGCGGGGCAAGTCGCGCTGGGTCATTTGTTGTTATCGAGCGCTTTGTTCAACTCGGCAGCGGGCATGTAGCCGGGATTGACGATGCCGTTGGCGAAGATCAGCGCGGGCGTGCCGTTCACTTTGAGACTTTTGCCCAGGGCCATCACCTTGTTCGTGGGTACGTCGCACTTGGCCGCAGTTGGCAGCACGCCGTTCAGCATCAGCTCGTCCCAGGCCTTGGCCTTGTCGGCGCTGCACCAGACGCCCTGCACTTTTTCGGCCGAGCCGTCGAAGATGGGGTAGAGGAACAGATACAGCGTCACGTTATTCACGTTCGTCAGTTCTTGCTCCAGCTTCTTGCAATAACTGCAGTTCGGGTCGGTGAAATAGGCCAGCTTGCGGCTGCCGTCACCTTTCACTTTCTTGATTGCCAGATCGAGCGGAAGTTGGTTGAAATCGACAGCAAACAACTGTCGCGCGCGCGCGTCGGTGATGTTCTTGCGCGCTTTCAGGTCGAACATGCTGCCGTCGATCAGGAATTGCGCGCTCTTGTCGGTGTAGAAGATGTGGTCGCTGGTGACGACTTCATACAGGCCGGGGATGGGCGACTTGTTCACCTGGTCGACCGGGCCGATGAGTTGTTCGTAATTATTCTTCAGCGTTTCCTTGATGGACGCGGCGGTCTTGTCGGTCTCGGCGTGCGCGAAAGAGATGGTGAGCAGCAACAGCAGCAGGGTTCTGAACATTTTGGATTCCTTGGTTAAGTGTCAGTTGAGCGCGTGACGCACCATCATGTTCTTCAGCGGCGTCAGCTTATTGGTGGCGGAAAGGCCGAGGTTGCGCAGGGTGCGCAGCAGCGGGTTGTCGTTGATGAACAAGTGTTTCAGTGTGTCGGTGGTGAGCTGCATGGACATGATGTCGGTCTGGCGCGTCGCTTCGTAGCGGCGCAGCAGGGCGAGATCGCCGCAATCGACCGTGCCGCGCTGCAGTAGCGCCTGCGCCAGTTCGTGCGCATCGCGCAGGCCGAGGTTCACGCCGTGGCCGGAGAGCGGGTGGATGTTGTGCGCGGCATCGCCGATGAGCGCCAGGCGCGGCTTGGTCAGGTGGGCCAGATTGAGCACTCGCAATGCGAACGCGGCGGGCGGCGTGATCACTTCCAGATCGCCCAGCGTATGTTTGCCGGCTTCGGCCACGCGCGCGGCGAATTCTTCATGATCGAGTGCCAGCAACTCGGCGGACTTCTCCGGGCTGACCGACCACACGATGGAGATACGCCGACCCGGTAGAGGCAGGTAGGCCAGGATGCCGTCGGGCGTGAACCATTGGTAGGCGATGCCGCGATGCGCCTTGCTTGTGTTGAAGTTGGCGACCACTCCGTGCTGGTGATAGGGCGTGGGGACTTCCGGCATGATGGTCTGCTTGCGCACCCAGGAGTCGCGACCGTCCGCACCGACGATGAGTCTGGTCTTGATCTCGCGGCCATCCTTCAGCTTCAGGTGGGCGGCTTTGTCGTCTATGTTGAGTTCCGCACATTGCGCCGGTTGCAGGATGGTGAGATTTTCCTGCCCGCGCAGCCCCTGCCACAGGGCATGCTGCAACAAACGACTTTCCAGGATGAAGGCCAGCTCAGATGCACCGGCCTGATAGGCACTGAAATCCAATTTGGCACCGGTATCGCCGAATACGCGCATCTCTTCCACCTGCTGGACGCGTGACATGTCCACGTGCTGCCAGGCGCCGATCTCTTTCAGGAACTCCACATTGCCGGGGGTGAACGCATAAATACGACTGTCCCACTCGGAATCGAGCTCGGGCAAAGCCTGACCTTCCACCAGGGCTATCTTCAAACCGCTTGATTTGAGGGCGGTTGCGAGGCTGGCACCGACCAGTCCGCCGCCATTGATGACGATATCGAACTCCATCTTGAACTCTTTGCGTTAAAAACTTGCGGGCATCATAGCATGGCCGAATTGATTAATTTATAATCGCCGCCCCCTTTGGAAATGACCATGCAAATCGGCCCCTATATATTAAAGAACAACCTGATCGTCGCTCCCATGGCGGGCGTGACCGACAGGCCGTTCCGCATGCTGTGCAAGCGCATGGGCGCGGGCATGGCGGTGTCCGAGATGGTGGCATCCAATTCCCTGCTGTATGGTTCCGAGAAGACCAAGCGCCGCGCCAACCATGCCGGCGAGGTCGATCCCATCTCGGTGCAGATCGTGGGTGCCGACCCGAAGATGCTGGCGCAGGCCGCCCAATACAACGTGGACAACGGCGCGCAGATCATCGACATCAATATGGGCTGCCCGGCGAAGAAAATCTGCAACGTGATGGCGGGTTCCGCGCTGATGCAGAACGAGAAACTGGTCGCCGAGATACTGGAAGCGGTGGTCGGTGCGGTGGACGTGCCGGTCACGCTGAAGATCCGCACCGGCTGGGACAAGAGCAACCGCAACGCGATCGCCATCGCGCGCATCGCC
>DMCN01000117.1 GCA_003445795.1 Gallionellaceae bacterium | reverse complement strand
GTGCACGGGTCCTCCCTGGCCTTTCCCCCTGCGGGTAATTCGAACCTCGATCAGTCTCTAGTGTGAGATTTTTTAAACTTAGTCAACAGGATGCATGACTCAATGACAAATAGCCTTGACCCTGACAGCGGACGCAAAACAACAGGCACCCTACCGTTCGCGCCTGGCGATCTGGATGCCTCGGGCATTCGCTTGACACGCGCCGAGCTTGCGCGGTTTTTGGAGGTCAGCCGTCAAGCAGTCGGCGAATGGGTGGCCGCCGGGAAAATCTCATTCGGCGCGGACGGGAGGATCGACCCGCGCCAGGCAGTTGCGCAACTGCTGCGCAACACAGATCCCGCCCGGCTGCGTTCGAAAGTGCTGGCGCCGCTGGTGAGTTCCATTGGCGGGCTGCAGCGGCGCATCGCGGAGTTGGAAACTAAGTTGGCCGCAGCCATCGATGATGTGGAATTCAACGAGGGAGCTGCGGCCGAGGTGATTGCACAACAGGACACGCTGCTCGATCACCTGCAGAACGAGCGAGACGAACTGGCCAAGTACCCAGCCGACAAGGTTGTCGATGCGGTCATCGCATGGATGGGTGATGCGTGCTTTTCAGGTGAGCCGACTGCAGGGCTTTCGCTTGTACGGTGCATACCCACTGGCGCGCCTGGTGTTAAACAAAAAGGGGCGCAGGATGGCGAAGACCTTGAATGATGGTGAGGATATTGTCAGGCACCTATTGCGCCTGATATCGGTGCAGGCGTCTGTAATTACGCCGGAGGAGCTTGCCGCGCTCGAGTTAATCATTCGACGCGATTGGGGTGGTAAAAGGCCATACATCGCCAAACGCAGCCTGATGCTGCGCCGCGCCCGTGAAAACGTGCTGGCCACTATCGGCACCAAACCAGATATGCAGGTGGCGCGCGATCACGGCATCTGCCGCTCCACGATGTACCTGTGGCTGAGAAAAGGGCGCGGGGATGAGAAGTGAGGCTAGTGCAAAACGCGCCTTAATTTTGCACAAACAACCAACCATGATGCCGCATGCGCTCGCATGAAGCGCCTTTTTAGAAAGGAAGCAAACGATGGCAGTCATTTCAGTATTGAGAAAGTCGGAAGTTGAACAAAGAACCGGGCTCTCCAGTTCGTCAATTGATCGGCTTGAGGCAAGCGGTAAGTTCCCGGCGAGAATTAAGCTCTCCCCGAATGCAGTAGGTTGGCATTCGAGCGAGGTCGACGACTGGATCACCAGCCGACCGCGCGGTGAGTTCGATGCGGCGCTTGCCCCCGTTGACCAAGTGCAAAGCCTCAAGCGTCAGATCAAAGCGCATGAGGCGGTATCACCAGTAATCACTGGCAAAGTGGTGGTGGGCACAGGAAAGGATAAAGCCAAGGACGAAGAGATCCTGCGGCTTGAGAATATTGCGGACGCGAATGTATACAAAACTGTAGGCAAACCGAAGGGGGGTAAATAATGTTCGATTTTCTGAGTTTCAAAAAAAGCGTGCAGGCTGTCCAGGCACATGTTGGCGAAGTAACGGCCAACGTAGCCAAGAAGAAACAAGAGCTGGAATTCTTGCGCACCGCACCGATGAGCAAGCCCGATCTGATTGAGCACTTCGCCGGGCTGATTGATAAGCGTGCCGCCGACTACGATGTAGCACTGCAGTTTGCAGTCAATCGGGTTGCGTGCCGCCCACTCAATGCCGGAGTGGTCGATGGGGTGAAAATTATCTGTGCTGCACCAACGAACGTAGCCCCCAGCTTCGAGTCAATCGAAAACTCGATGATGGCGCTCTTTGGTGAGGAAATCAAAACGGCGATAAATAAACGTATAAACGCGCTGCCCAACGACAAAAAGTCAGGGCCGCGCATTTCCGAACGGCCGGCAATGATCGAGAAGGCGGAACGCGAACTAGCCGCACTTGAAAAAGAGCTGGACGCGCTGCGCACGCAGGCGGCACAGGCGGGCATCACGCTTTAACAAGGCGTCAATCTTTCATTGAGGTGGAGACATGGGTGCGGATACAAAAATCAGGATCACGGCCGACACGGCGGAAGCTCAGCGCGCTTTCAAGTCGCTGGGCGGCTCGCTCACCGGACTCAAAGGCAACCTGGTCACCTTCGCCGGGGCTGTCGGCGGCGCGCTCAGCGTCGGCGCGTTTGCCAGCTTCATCAAATCCAGCATCAATCTGCAAGACGAACTCGGCAGCCTGTCGAAGAAGACCGGCATCGCCGCGTCTGACCTGGGCGGCCTCAAGTTCGCCGCCGACCAGAACGGTGCCTCGTTGGAATTGGTGGCCAAAGGCGTCAAGGAACTCTCCATCGGTCTGTCGACCACTCCGGAAAAATTCGCCAAGCTCGGCATCAACGCCAAGGATGCCACCGGCGCGCTGGTGCAGATCGCCGACGTTGTGGCCGGCATGCCGGACGGCATGCAGAAAACCGCACTGCTGGCCGAGCTGATGGGGAAGAAGGTCGGGCCCGAGATGGCGGAGTTCTTGAGCCAGGGCGGTGCAGCGCTGCAAGCCTACATCGCCAAAGGCAAGGACGTTTACAAGGTCACCGACGAGAGTGCCGCCAAGGCCAAGGAATACAAAGACCAGATGGCAGAGCTTGAGGCGCGTATTGCTGGAGTTGGTGTGGCGCTCTCATCTGGATTGCTTGGCCCGTTGATCGAGACAACAGCGGCAATAAATGACCTAAATAAAGGGGGTGAAAGCTTCCTGTCAATCGGCGGCGCAATCAAAACCGTTTTTGAGACGATCATTGTTTTGGGGGCTAACGTTGGATATGTATTCAATCAAATTGCCAATGAAGCTGTCGGTATGGCTACGCAGATTGTTGCGTTGGCGCATTTGGATTTCAAAGGATTTAAAGATATTGGGAAGGAGATGGAGGTATCCGCCGCAAAAGCGCGTGCAGACATCGACGCATTTAGCGAGCGGATTCTAAATGGCAAGAATAAAACCGTAGAGATCGCTGTTGATGTTAAACCAAAGACCACCCCCAAGGCTGTCACCGACCTGATCGGCGGAGACAAGAAAGACGGCCTGCAAGCCGTCATCGCGCTGGAGCGCGACTACCAGAACGAACTCGCCAAGCGCAAGGATGCACTCAACGCGCCGCTGCTCTCCGCATCCGAAAAGGCGCTGGCCGAGGATCTGCGTGCCGTGCAAACGCGCGCACAGGACGCGCGCGTCGTGCTGGAGAATCTAAATATCAGCGGCAAATTGGGCGCAGAGGAATACAGCGCTGCCCTGAAGATAGTTAACGACGAAGAGAGTCAGCAAATAGGCGCAGTTGAGAAATTGGCAAAGAAGCAAGACAAGCTCAATTCATCCTGGGAGTACGGTGCAACAGTTGCTGTGCGCAAATACATAGATGAGATCGGTGGCGCGGCAAAGCAGACCGAGCTGCTGATGTCGTCCTCGTTCAAGAGTATGGAAGACGCGCTTGTCGAGTTCGTGCGGACTGGCAAACTAGAGTTTTCCAGCCTGGCTGATTCAATCATCAACGACTTGATTCGCATCCAGATACAGAAAATGATTACCAAAATGCTTGGCGGTAATAGTTCTAGTTCGGGTGGTTACGGTGGTCTTATTGGTGCGCTGTTTGGTGGATATGGCGACACCGCAGGCGTCGCTGCCGGGGTGCCGAGCTACGAAGGCGGCGGCTTCACCGGCACCGGTGCCCGCTCGGGCGGTGTGGATGGTCGCGGCGGGTTCATGGCGGTGATGCATCCGAACGAGACGGTGATCGATCGCACCAAGGGTGGCGCGATGGGCGGAATTACGATTGCGCCAGTTTACAACATCAGCATTGATGGCCGTCTCGATCAAGCCGAAACCAGTCGGCAGATATACCAAGCAGTCAGCAAAGGGAATGCCGAGCTGGTGGATAAGCTCCAACGACAAGGCGTTATTTGATTTTTTTCGGAGATATTGCATATGGATAATGTAATTAACTTTCCCTCATTGGATGCCCGTGAGTGGGCAATGTGGCGTGATATGTTGCGTAAGGAATATGCGCAAATGCACGATGGTGCGGACACTCTGGATTCGATCCTCCCCGAGATTCAAGCCGTTTGGGAAGAGATGTTCAGCGGTGTATTCCCTCTCACGATGACACTGTGTGCGCATATAGATCCACCTCTTACCCAAGAGCAGGAAGACGCCATTAAGCCAGCATGTGACGCGTGTGGGAAATCGCTAGTTAGCCAAGTGAAGGAGATGCGCAGTAAGCATTTTCTGTTATTTGTGAAGCGAGAATTTGGAGCTGCCTATCGCCGGCGGAATGGTGGGTAGAGCGCATTATTTGTTTTCCACCGTGCACGGACAAGATAGCGTCGCCATAGTCCGTCACAACCCGAAATGGAAAATCGGGCCATTGAAGAAGCCGGTGCGCTTTTGAATGGTTTATTTTATGGCGGCGCAACCCGCACACCGGCGCCCTGCCGGTTGTGCTGGTGGATGGGGTGTGCATTCGGCTGTTGTGTTTTGCCCTGGGACTGGGTATCCGGATAGAACAGTTGAATGTGCCGAGTCCGCCGCCCGAATTTTCGTTTAGCGGGAAATCAGGAGACCCGATAAGAATCCCGCCGAGCGATCGGCGGGTTTTTTATTTGTGCGGAGTACCCAATAGCGTATCCGCTTCTAGGCGTATCCGAACGAATGCCCCGCTGCTATTGAGTTTCGCGCTTCGCAATTTCGTGCTGCCCATGCACACGAACAGGACTTTGACTTTCATGCCTCTACTCACAACGGCGAAATAAACACGCTCTCGCGCAACTTCTTCAACTGGTCGCGTACTTGCGCGGCCTTTTCGAATTCCAGATTCTTGGCGGCCTGCAGCATCTCTTTTTCCAGACGCGCGATCTCCTTAGCCACTTCCTTCTCGCTCATGGCCAGATACTTCGCCTGCGTCTGCGCGGCTTTGAGCGAGGAACGTTCGTCGTTAACATCGTAGGCGCTGTCGATGATGTCCTTGATGCGCTTGACGATGGACTGCGGTGTGATGCCGTGCGCTTCGTTGTGCGCGATCTGCTTGGCGCGGCGACGGTCGGTTTCACTGATGGCTTTGCGCATGGACTCGGTGATACGGTCGGCATACAGGATGGCGGTGCCGTGCAGGTGACGCGCGGCGCGGCCGATGGTCTGGATGAGCGAGCGCTCGGAACGCAGGAAGCCTTCTTTGTCTGCATCCAGAATCGCCACCAGCGACACCTCGGGGATATCCAGACCTTCGCGCAGCAGGTTGATGCCAACCAGCACGTCGAACATACCCAGGCGCAGATCGCGGATGATCTCCACGCGCTCCACGGTCTCGATGTCGGAGTGCAGGTAGCGCACCTTGATGCCGTGCTCGGAGAAGTACTCGGTGAGGTCTTCGGCCATGCGCTTGGTCAGCGTGGTGACCAGAACGCGTTCGCCGACGTTGGTGCGCAAAGTCACTTCCGACATCAGATCGTCGACCTGATTGGTGGCGGGACGCACTTCGATAGTCGGGTCGATCAGGCCGGTCGGGCGCACCACCTGCTCTACCACCTGCCCGGTGTGTTCGGCCTCGTAGGTGGATGGCGTGGCAGACACGAAGATGGTCTGGCGCATGATCTTTTCGAACTCGTCAAAACGCAGTGGGCGGTTGTCCAGTGCGGACGGCAGGCGGAAGCCGTAGTTGACCAGATTCTCCTTGCGCGCCCTGTCGCCCTTGTACATGCCACCGATCTGCGGGATGGTCACATGGCTCTCGTCGATGACCATCAGTGCGTTGGGCGGCAGGTAATCCATCAGCGTGGGCGGGGCTTCATTCGCGCCGCGCTGTGACAGATGGCGTGAGTAGTTCTCGATACCCTTGGTGAAGCCGATCTCAGCCAGCATCTCCAGATCGTGGCGCGTGCGCTGCTCGATGCGCTGTGCTTCCACCAGCTTGTTCTCTTTAACGAAGAAGGCGATGCGCTCGGCCAGTTCAACCTTGATGGTCTCGATGGCGTGCAGCGTCGTTTCGCGCGGCGTCACGTAATGGCTGGAGGGATAGACGGTATAGCGCGGCACGCGGGTCTGGATGTGCCCGGTGAGCGGATCGAACAGCGCCAGCGATTCCACCTCGTCGTCGAACAGGGTCACGCGCAAAGCGTTCTCGCTGCTTTCCGCCGGGTAGATGTCGATCACATCGCCGCGCACGCGGAAATTGCCGCGCGCAAAATCCACATCGTTGCGGTCGTATTGCATTGCGACCAGACGCTGGATCACATCGCGCTGCGCCATCTTCTCGTGTTCGCGCAGGTGCAGGATCATGCCGTGGTAATCCACCGGGTCGCCGATACCGTAGATGGCCGACACGGTGGCGACGATGATGCAATCCTGCCGTTCCAGCATGGACTTGGTGGCGGACAGACGCATCTGCTCGATCTGCTCGTTGATGCTGGAATCCTTCTCGATATACACATCGCGGGAAGGCACATAGGCCTCGGGCTGGTAGTAGTCGTAATAGGAGACGAAATACTCGACGGCATTCTCGGGAAAGAAATCGCGCAGCTCGGAATACAACTGCGCCGCCAGCGTCTTGTTCGGTGCCATCACAATCGCCGGCCGCCCGGTGCGCGCGATCACGTTGGCGATGGTGAAAGTCTTGCCGGAACCGGTCACCCCCAGCAGTGTCTGGTAGGCGAGACCATCCTCGATGCCTTCCACCAGCTGCGCGATGGCCGTGGGCTGGTCACCTGCCGGGTCGAACGGCAGATGCAGTAGATAGGGACTGTCGGGGAAGGTGATGGTTTTCATGGGCGGCGGGTATTGTACGGGGAAAGGCACAATTGCCAAACCACAATGCTTGAAGGTTACTGACAACGTTGTGTCAGTTGGAATTATCCAAAGTGGAGCGCAGCAATCCCCATTCTGACTAATGGCACTCTGACAAAATTGCCCAACTCAACTTCCGGAATCATGGAAGCAAATCTGGTTGCGCCCCGCATCCTTCGCTCGATACATCGCCTTGTCGGCCCATTTGAGAATATTCTCCGCGCTCACATCATTGTGGAATAGCACCACGCCTATGCTGGCGCCGACGTTCTGATGCGTAATCATCTTCGTTGTGCCTGCGGGATTGGGGACCAGATAATAGGGCTCTGCCAAAGCAACGCGGATCTTCTCAGCTACGATTTCCGCTTCTTTGGCGCTTGCGGCTTCTTCCCCGGCCAGTTCGCTGAGTACCACCACGAATTCATCTCCTCCGAAGCGCGCCACGGTGTCCACTTCGCGTACGCAACGGGCAAGGCGATGGGCCACCTCCACCAGAAGTAAGTCGCCTGCTTTGTGGCCGTACTTGTCGTTGAGCGGTTTGAAGTTGTCCAGATCGAGGAACATCGCTGCGCCATAGCGACCGCTGCGCTTGCAGGCTGCGATGGCTTGTTCCAGACGGTCATCCAGAAGCCGGCGATTTGGAAGTTGCGTCAGGGTGTCGTAGAAAGCGAATTCCTTGATCTTCTGCTCCGCCATTTTGCGCTCGGTAACATCGTGCGACACGACGACCACCCTCTGCGGCTTGCCCTGACTATCCTTGATCACTCCGCTGCTGGATTCCATGTAGCAGATGCCACCATGGGGCAGCAAGAAGCGGTATTCCGTCCGCCGTCCCATACCGCACTGAAAAGCGTCGTTGAAGATTTTCCTGACACGTTCGCGGTCTTCCGGATGGATCTCGGCGAAGGAGTCCGTACCTTTCAGGGATGCCACATCGCCAAATAGTCTGGCATAGGATGGACTGTTGTAGATTCGCCGTCCTTTCATATCGAGCACCGCGATGAAGTCCTCGACATTCTCCGCAATGAGGCGAAAGAACTCTTCCTGTTCTGCCAGATCCTTGTCCACCTGCTCGCGCCTGGCGATCTGCTGCTCCAGTTCCTCATTCAGCTTCATCACCTGCGCCCCGGACTTCTTGACTTCATCAAACTCCTTCTTGAGCTGCAAACGGTAGCGGTGCATCGCCTCGATTGAAAAGGACACGATGATGCCGTCCAGCAGGAACACCATGTTTGACCAGAAGCTGAGACGAAGTACTTCCATCGAAATGGAGTAATAAGGCGGCGTGAAGATGTAGGTGGCGAGCACCAATCCAATCGCCGTGGCGAGCATGCCGGACTTGTATCCGCCAAAGATCGCGGCAAGAGTGACAGATGGAAAAAAGGTGACGTACTGTACACCGGCACTGACGGGAGCGATCGCCAAACGCACGAACAACGCCACCGCCATCAGGACAAGCGTCAATAGATAGGCGTAGATACCATCGCGTTTTCCCGGAACGAGCAATGGGAACCTGAGAATAAAACCCAGTCTCAAGCGATTCGCGAGTGCTGTCAGGTTTTCATACATGGGCAACCCCGGTTGGCGCTAAATGCATGAGATTGCCAGCCTACACCTATTCCAGAATCGGATTGTAAAAAACCGGTAAAGCCTGTCTGAGTTTGTCGAGGGGCCGTGATATTCCCTCTCGGCGTCATGGCCAATAAAGCTAATGGAGTCGTGCCCGCGGGTTCTGCCGGTAGAAGCGCACCAGTTGTTCGTACACTGCCGGGTAAGCCTGCTGCAGCAAGTCAGGTACCTCGAAGAAGTATTCGCTGAGGACAGCGAAGAACTCGGCCGGGCTTTCCGTGGCATAAGGATCGATCACCGTGGCTCCGTTGATATCCACGCGGCGGCAGAGATCGTCGTAGGCGGCCTGGAAATCGCGTGCCCAATCTTCCGGAATCATGCCGGTGTGCAGTGGTGGCCGGCCGTTCGCATCGCCGTTCATCATGTCCAGCTTGTGGGCGAATTCGTGGATCACGACGTTGAAGCCCTCGCCCTGTCCGGAGTGTTCCACGTCTTCCCACGACAGCACCATCGGGCCGCCCTGCATCGCCTCGCCGCTGCGCACATCACGCACATGGTGGACGATGCCGTCTTCGTCCATATGCTCGCCTTCGTAGATGAATTCGCCCGGATACACCACAATCTCACGCCAGCCTTCGTAGCCCTCGTAGCCGATGTTCAGTACCGGCAGTGCCGCGAAGGCGGCGATGGCGGTGGCCATGCCGTCGTCCACCTCGATGCCGCCGGCACCGGAGAAGGCCTTGTCAGCCAGCAACTGTGTCGCCAATTCATGCAAGCGCTTCCGCTCTGCGGCATCCAACCCGTCGAACAGCGGCAGTCCCATGACTGCCTGCCATGTTGCCTCGTCCAGCGCATGGCTACCCTTGCCACCGCCGAACAGGCTGGCAAGCAGCGCCAAGGGGATATGTTTCGCATCACGCCCGCGCATTGTTCGTTTCCTTTTTCGAATCGGGAGCCAAAGTCCGCAACACTACAACCATGCCGCACCGCGTACACCGCTGGAATCGCCATAGCGGTGCTGCACCAGTTTGGTATCCACCCTGTCCGAAAACACCCATTGGCCCCACAACGCAGGCACGTTCGCATACAGTCGCTCGATGTTGGACATGCCTCCGCCCAGCACGATGACGTCCGGATCGAGGATGTTGATGACGTGCGCGAGAGAGCGTGCGAGGCGGTGCTCGTAGAGTTGCAGGCTGCGCTCGCAGACCGCATCACCCTGCTCTGAGCGCGCCACGATCTCTTCTGCACTCAGTGCGATGGCTGCCTCGATCTGGTGCAGCTTGGCCATACCCGGCCCGGAGAGAAAGGTCTCGATGCACCCGTACTTGCCGCAATAACACGCCGGGCCGGGGAGTTCTTCTGCCTGCGGCCAGGGCAGCGGGTTATGGCCCCACTCGCCCGCGATGCCGTTGGGGCCGGTGAGGATATGGCCGTTGACGACGATGCCCGCGCCTACGCCGGTGCCGAGGATGACGCCGAACACGACCGAGGCACCTGCCGCCGCGCCGTCCGTAGCTTCGGAGAGCGCGAAGCAGTTGGCGTCGTTGCTGATCTGTACTTTGCGTTGCAGCAGAGATTCGAGGTCTTGCAGGATGGGCTGGCCGTTGAGCGCGATTGAGTTGGAGTTCTTGAGGCGTCCGGAGGCACGCGAGAGCGCGCCGGGGGTACCGATACCGAGCGAGCCTTGCTGCCCCAGATCCACTTCGGCGTCACGCACGAGTTGGGCGATGGTTTGCAGAATCTCGCCGTAGTTGCCTTTTGGGGTGGGTACACGGCGGCGCAGGAGTTCTTTGCCGCTGTCGTCTAGCGCGATGATCTCTATCTTGGTGCCGCCGAGGTCGATGCCGAGTCTCATGATTTCTGTCTTTCTGTGCCGAACTTCTGCGGCGAATCATCTCAGCCTGGATTGTCTACCGAGAACATGCTCCATGGATAGGTGATAAACAACTGGCTTTGCACGCCTTCCCTGCCGTTCGCCAGATCGAAGCGGATGATGACGCCGGACAGTATCATGCGCGCGCCGATGCCGTAGCTTTCGCGCCCGTTCTTGAACAACTGGCTGAATTCATCCGCCACCATGCCGCGCTCCCAGAATGCGGCGAGCTGGATACCGGTACGCACGCCCCTGGCCAGATAGATGTCGAACGGGGTACGTTCGTCGGTGAGGTTCCAGCGGTATTCGACGCCGTAGAACAGCGACTGTCCGGCGTAGTAACGCCAGTTGTCGTAGGAACGCAGGCGCTGAGTGCCGCCCAGCGGCGAGGCAGTGCCGTAGATGTTGTTGGCCAGTTTGCCCGCCAGCAGTTTGTCTTCGGTAGTCTGGCAGGCATCGCGGTCGGGGCCGACTGGGTATTGGGTGCAGTTGAGCCCGTAGCGCTGTTGCAGCAGGACGGTGTCGGCCAGACCCTGACGGGTGACATGCGCGCGCGAGTAGAACAGATTGAAGACCAGCGAGTCCCACTGCCTCATCGGCGCATAACCGCTGAAATTGTAGTCGTTGACGTAATACTCGCTCTCGTCAGCGTTATGGCTACTGGGCAGGCGGCTGGAGAATTCGAAACGCGCACCGCTGCGCGGATCGAGGCGGTCATCGGTCAGGTCGAGTGAGCCGCCGAATGAATAGTAGTTGCCAGACTTCCAACTGGTATCCACACCCGTAAATGCCTGGTCGTTCTTGTCCAGCACTTCGATCAGGCGGTTCCGGCCCCGCAGGGCGCGCACGAACAGTTCATAGCGACGCTCGTCGAAAGTGAGGGTCATCTGCCCGATAAAGTAGTTGCCTTCCACCTTGGGGCGGATCAGGTCGTCCGGAGAAGAATCGATGCCGCGATTGTAGGAGGTGGAAGCGACCTTGTAGTCGTTGTAGCCGACATCGACGATCAGGCGCTGCGGCACGACGTGGTAATCAAGCAAGGCGGCACCGGTGGCCTTGATGTCGCCACGCACGTAGTAGCCGGTGAAGTCGGTGTCGCTGCCGCCCATGTTGGACACGCTGGCACCGACCCCAGCGGCTGTGCCCATGCCGGGTATCTCGCCCGCGATGGGATAGAGGTAGTAGGCAAAGTCCTTGCCGAACTGGTCCTTGCGGCGTTCGACCGGTTCGGCATGAGTGACATTGCCGATCAGCGTCAGCACCAGCAGCCACCCCATACACTTTCCGATCCCCATACGCATGATGATCCAGACTGTTCGAAAGAGTATGTCGGATTCTATTCTGACACCATGCTTAATTCAATTTACTGCAAGCCAAATGAAGACCCCTGAATGTCTTCGAACTTTACCATTGGCACATTGCAAAACCCGCACGCATGGCCGATACTGGAACACCGATTAAAAAATATCGATTCGGACCGACTGTGTTTCCTACCGTACAAATCCACTCTGCACAAACTGACTGTCCCGTATCCACGTTGAACAAGAATGTCATACATGCATTCGGCCGACTGTTCTTTACTGTGCTTTGCATCTTTGGCCTGTTGTGGACGACTGTTGCGGATGCGCAAACGGTAAAGATAGGTGTACTCGCCTTCCGCCCCAAGCCGGAGACGCTGAAGCAATGGACTCCCCTTGCTAAAGTGCTGAAACGCAGCATTCCGCAGCATGATTTCATCATCGAGGCCTATAACTACCCCGAGTTGGAAAGTGCCGTTATCAACAAGCAGGTTGATTTCGTTCTCACCAATCCAGCGCACTTCGTATTGTTGAGCCGGCGGCTTGGAGTGTCCGCCCCATTGGCGACGCTCGTCGTCGAAGACAACGGCGTACCTTTGTCCACTTTCGGCGGAGTCGTTGTCACCCGCGCCGACCGTACCGATCTGCAGCAGTTGACCGACCTCAAGGGGAAAACAGTGTCGTCCCCCGATACTGGCTCCTTTGGCGGCTACCAGACGCAGGCTTACGAGCTGGCGCTGCAGGGCATATCAGTGTCAAAAGACATCTCGCTGCTGATCGTGGGCATGCCGCATGACAATGCTGTAAAAGCGGTGCTGGATGGACGCGCCGATGCCGGCTTCGTACGCAGCGGCCTGCTTGAAAGCATGGAACGCGAAGGTAAAGTGAAAGCGTCTCAGCTCCGGATACTGAATCAGCAGCAAGAGCCCCGCTTCCCATTGCTGCTTTCGACACGGCTATACCCGGAATGGCCCTTCGCGGCACTGCCGCACGCGAACGAGAACATCTCGCGGCATGTGGCTTCCGCCCTGTTCGTGCTGGAAGAGGATACTGCTGCCGTGCACGCGATGAACATCCACGGCTTTTCCACTCCCATGGATTACACGCAAGTCGAAAATCTGCTGCGCGAGTTGCGGCTGCCTCCGTTCGACAAGACTCCCGAATTCACCCTGCACGACGTGTGGACGCGCTACTACTGGCAATCCGTTTCGGCGGTATCGGTCGGCCTGGTGATCCTGCTGTTGGCAGTCAGTCTGTTCCTGACCAATCGCAGCCTCAAAGCCAAACGGCTCCAACTCGAAAGCGAGATACGTATACGCCGCGGCCTGCTCGAAGCCCTGGGTGAAGGCGTATACGGAGCCGACTATAGCGGACGCTGCATCTTCATCAATCCGGCAGCTTTGCGAATGCTCGGTTTCAGCGAGCAGGAGGTGATCGGCAACGATCAGCATGCACTGTTCCACCATCACCGCCCCGACGGCACGGAATATCCGGGATACGATTGCCCCGTCCGCCTGTCGCAGATCGACGGCGAAACACGCAGCAGCGAAGACTGGTTCTGGCGCAAGGATGGAACCGGCTTCCCGGTCGCGATCACGGTCTCGCCAAATCGGACGAACGCCGGCGAGATCGGCGCTGTGGTGGTCTTCCATGACATTACCGAACGCAAACGCCATGATGAACGTATCCGTCATCTGGCTCAGCATGACACACTGACCGATCTGCCCAACAGAGCCTTATTGAAAGACCGTTTGCAACAGGCCCTGTCCTATTCCAAACGGGACAATCAGCGCATCGCAGTCTTATTCATCGATCTTGACCGCTTCAAACCGATCAATGACAAGCTGGGCCATATCGTTGGCGACTGGCTGCTGAAAGAGGCGGCGAACCGCATGCGCGCTTGTGTGCGCGAATCGGATACCGTCGCGCGCGTCGGCGGTGACGAATTCGTGGTGTTGTTGCGCACCGTAGAGAACGAAGAAGATGCCGTGATGGTGGCCGAGAAGATACGCAATGTATTGAACAAACCTTTCGAGCTCGCCCAGCAAAGCCTGCAAATCTCCTGCAGTATCGGATTGGCGCTGTTCCCGGAACATGCGCAAAGCGAGAATGAACTGCTGGACTATGCGGACATCGCCATGTATCAGGCGAAACAACTCGGACGCGATAAAGTGCAGGTGTTTTCGCCCGAATGCAACAAGCAGCGCTGATCGATCAGGCGCCGCCCGCCTTGATGGTGCCGGTTCCGGCGGATAACTGTTCCAGGACGGTATTCCAGAATGCATCCCCTCTCTTTTTGCCGGCAGCGCTCTCGATCACGTTGCGGCACTGTTCCACCTGTTTGGCGAATTCTTCGATGGATAGGGATTTTTCCAGACGCATGGAAAGCGGGTCGCCCGCCGGGCCCAGGATCTCGATGACAAGATGGGAAACGGTACGCACGAGTTCCTTGGGAGGGGCTTTTACGTTCTGAGCGGGAGCTGACCCTGCGGGTGCACTCGCTACGGAAGAGGCGACTGCCTCGATGAAGCCGCCTTCGACAAGCATGGTAAAGAACGTGGCGGAATCACCCAGAGCTGCGGTGTTAGCCAGCAGCTGCTCGGTGTCGGTCTTTCCATCCACCATCACTAGCAGACTGCGCACCCGCGACGGCAACTGAAAGGCCCGGGTCGCCACTTCCTGCTGGCCTTTGGCAGTCTTGATGTAAATAGCCTGCAGATCCATCTCTCTCTCCATCCTGTCCATCATCGCTCGTCACCTGAGCCTGCTTCACTTGGCTGGGGACTATATACCAGGTTTATTTCAATTTGTTCGGCCGTTGTTTTTCTGCGACGTATCAGCTATCTCAGCGAAATCGGCTCAGCCGACGACAGACGCGCAGCCCCTTTGTGTTGGCTCGATACGCAAGCCTCCTTATCAATCATGCAGGGCTTCTGCATTCAATCTTTCCCGGCAACGGGTATAATTCGCCCCAACGTTCAACCCCAAGGAAATATCGTGTCTCTCTCCACCCGCGTACAAGCCATCAAACCCTCTCCCACCCTTGCCGTAACTGCCCGCGCTGCCAAACTAAAAGCCGAAGGCAAGGACATCATCGGACTGGGGGCCGGAGAACCGGACTTTGATACGCCGCAACATATCAAGGATGCCGCGATCGCGGCGATCAACAAGGGTTTCACCAAATACACAGCGGTCGGCGGCACGCCCTCCCTCAAGCAGGCCATCATCGCCAAGTTCAAGCGCGACAACGGCCTCGACTACACGGCCAAACAAATCCTGGTGTCCTGCGGCGGCAAGCAAAGCTTCTTCAACCTGGCGCTGGCGACCATCAATCCCGGCGATGAGGTCATCATTCCCGCGCCCTACTGGGTCTCGTATCCGGACATCGTGATCATCGCAGAAGGCAAACCAGTGATCGTGCAGGCCGGCATCGAACAGGGTTTCAAGATGACGCCCGCGCAACTGGCGGCGGCAATCACCCCCAAGACCAGAATGGTCGTGATCAACAGCCCGAGCAACCCGTCCGGTGCGGTATACACGCTGGATGACCTGAAGGCACTGGGCGAAGTGTTGCGCAAGCACCCGGACATCATCATCGCCACCGACGATATGTACGAACATATCGCGCTGACCGACAAGAAGTTCTGCAACATCCTGGATGCATGCCCGGACCTGTATCCGCGCACCATGGTGCTGAACGGCGTATCCAAGGCGTATGCGATGACCGGATGGCGCATCGGCTATGCAGCCGGTCCTGAGAACATCATCACCGCGATGGAGAATGTGCAGTCGCAAAGTACCTCCAACCCGACATCCATCTCGCAAGTCGCAGCTGAAGCCGCTCTGAACGGCGACCAAGGCTGTATCGCGCCGATGCTCAAGGCCTTCCGCGAGCGTCACGTGTTCGTGGTGAACGGCCTGAACAAGATCCCGGGACTGAGTTGCATCATGGCGGGCGGTGCATTCTATGCCTTCCCCGATGCACGCAAGGCCATCGCGACATTGCACAAGAAAGGCACCCTCAAGGAAGCGACCGATATCGCGCTGTCCGAGTACCTGCTGGTGGAAGCCGGCGTGGCCGTGGTGCCGGGTTCGGCGTTCGGTAGCGAAGGCTATATCCGCCTGTCCTTCGCCACTTCGATGAGCAACCTCGAGGCAGCGCTGGCGCGCATGGCAAAGGCGCTGAGCTAAAACGAATCGGTAACCGACGCCAAAAAAAACCGGCCAGATCAGAAATGATCTGGCCGGTTTTTATTCAGAGAGTACTCTCAGCGTCCCGCGCGCAGCTTGGGTTCAGCCAGGGTACCAAACAAGGTCATCTGGTTGTTTCCTGAACGCATCTTGATCTCCGCATTCAAGTTACCCGAAAGCTGACCAGTCGGCGATACATCGAACGAACCTCCCGCACTCAGCATTGGTGAAACGATCTTCAGCTGACGGAAATCGCTTGCACCATTCTCGACGCGCACTGTGCCTATCAGATCGTCAAAACGGGTACGCCCTCCGACCAGATTCTCGCGACTCAACAGGCGCGCAGTCTCTACCATATCGATAGCCCCGATCTCGCCATTCTTTACTGTGAAAGAAGCTTCCAGTCGCCGTGTCCCGCCGAGCTGCGACAGCTTGTCTCCGTTCAGTGTGAAAGTGCCCTCCCCGTACATCTCGCCCTTGATGCCGTATCGAGGAAACATTTTGTCCAGTTCGAATGTCTTCGCTTCGAGGCGTCCCTGCAACTGCCAGCCCTTGCGCCAGCTCAACTTGGCACTGCCCAGCAGGATGCCCTTGAAGATATGGGCGTCCATCTCGGTAAAGTTCACCTCGCCATCGCTCAGGATGCCCTTGGCGCTGAGGTCACTGAACACGATATCGGATAACAGCGGCAGACTGGTCTCTTTCAGACTCACCCCCAATTGCCAGCGTCCCTGATCGGGTTGCAGGTCGACGCTGTATTTTTCATCCGCACTGTGCAAAGCAATACGGGTAAACGCCCCTTGCCCATCCAGTTCGGCAAAGCCACTCAGGCTTGGCAGCGCGACTTCGTCGGTGACGACCTTCACATTCTGCAAAGTAAAGTGGCGAACGGGGAATTGTTTGTCCCCACCCAACGACTTCAAGCTCGGTGCCAGCCTTTCAAGCTGGCTGCCCTTGATACTGACATCTTCCAACTGCACATCACTGAGCACCTTGGTCTCCGAGAACAGAGACAAGATATCAGCACTCAACACCACGTTGGCTATCTGTAAATCCTGTTCGGTGCCGACCGTAACGTTCTGCAATTGCAACTTGGGCGGAATGGATGCGGCGCTCATACTGCCGATACGTACCGGCTGCTTCAATTGTGCCGAAAGGCGTTGTTCCAGCGGTGCTATGTAGTCCCGCAATGGATAGACATAGGGCAGCACCACCACTGCACTCAGCGCAAGCACAGCCAGTCCGAAACCAATCTTCCCCAGCGCCAATGGCTCACGCCGTTTTCTCTGAACCGACTTGTTGGCTGCCTTGGCCTGCGATAAAGCTGCCTGTTGCACAGCTTGCTCGGCCTCGATCTTGGCCTGCGCCTGAGCGCGCTGCTCTGCTTCGGCCCATGCCTTGGCTTGTTCTGCGGCCAGAGCGCGCTCTTCATCTCTCCTGCGTTCTTCTTCTTCGGCTTTTTGCCGCGCCACATCAGCTTCGGCCTTGAGCCGAGCCATCTCGGCCGCCATATCCGGCTTGGAAATCTTTTCCGCCTCAGCCTTGGCCTCGGCAACCGCGCGCTGCGCCGCTTCCCGGCGCGCCTTCGCTTCTGCCTCTGCTGCCTGGTCTACAGGACGGGAGGACAGTTGATCCTCGTGTGCCTGTTCTTCACTCAGGAAATTATCCAGATCGATCTTGAAAGATGGAGTAGCTTCACTCTTGGCAGTTTGCTTCTGGCTATTGGCTCTTGCCAACACTTCCTGCGCAGCAGCTGCAGCGACCACTTCCTTCCTGATACGCTCCTCCGCTTCTCGCGATGCCGCTGCATCTGCTCTGGCTTTAGCTTCAGCCTCTTGTTCGGTTTTGATACGTGCAGCTTGAGCTTCCTGCTCCGCCCTCAAGCGGGTCGCTTCCGCTTCGCGACGTGCCAACTCCTCTGTTGCGAGGCGTACCTGTTCTTCCGCTTCGCGACGCGCCTTCTCTTCCGCTTCGCGACGCGCCTTCTCTTCCGCTTCGCGACGCGCCTTCTCTTCCGCTTCGCGGCGTGCCTTCTCTTCCGCTTCGCGGCGTGCCTTCTCTTCCGCTTCGCGGCGTGCCTTCTCTTCCGCCTCTTGCTTTGCGAGCGCAGCTGCCAGCGCTTTTGCTTCCGCTTCTGCGCGAGCCTTGGCTGCCTCCAGCTCGGCTTTGACGCGAGCAGCTTCCTGCTCCGCTTTGATGCGAGCCGCTTCGGCTTCCGCCTTGGCTTTCGCAGCCGCTTCCAGTTCTGCCTTGACACGGGCTGCTTCCTGCTCCACCCGGATGCGAGCCGCATCGGCTTCCGCTTTGGCTTTTGCGGCCGCATCCAGTTCTGCCTTGACGCGGACTGCTTCCTGCTCAGCTTTCAATCTGGCTGCTTCTGCATCCTGCTTGGCCTTGGCCTCGGCTACTTGTCTGGCACGCGCAGCCGTTTCGATCTCGGCACGAACGCGCGCATCAGCCTCTGCTTTGGATTTTGCCACGGCTTCCAACGCCGCTTGGGCTTTGGCTGTTTCGCGGGCAGCTTCCTGTTCTGCCCGCATCCTTGCGGCAGCTTCCAGTTTCGCCTTGGCTTCAGCCTGCTCCCGATTCGCCGCTTCCTGCATGGCTTTCGATTCAGCCGCCGCGCGTGCACGTGCGGCGACATCTGCCTCGTGTCTGGCTTTGGCTTCTGCCTTGGCAGCCGCATCGGCACTGGCCCTGGCTTTGGCTGCATCTATGCCTGCTTCCAGTTCGGAACGGGCACGCTCTGCCGCAGCCACCTTGGCTCTTAATTTCGCCTCTTTGCTTGCCTCGTCTTCCACAACCGGCTTCATGCCGGACTGGGCCATGGCGATCTCCAGTTCGGCTCGGGCGAGTTCCGCTTCATCGTCCTTGCCCATGGTCCTGGCAGCTGTTGCAGGATTAAAGGATGGCTTCGAAGCCAAAGATGTGAAATCAAGCTCTTCCGATTTTGAGGGGGTGGATTGCTTGGGCACGAACATCTTCGGCGCCATGATCTTGGGAGGGGTGATCTTGGGTGAGACGATCTTGGCTTCGGCAGGTCTGTTCTTATCGCGGATGTATTCTCCCGCAACCAGTTCGCCTAGGACTTCATACAGATCATCACGCAAGCTGGGAGGTGCACGTCTGGACATCTCATCCACAGTGGACTTGTTGTCGATCAGGGACATGGCTCGCCGCAGGTCACCAGACAAGTTGGAAAGTTCCTGTTCGCCTTTTGCTGTTTTGATAAATACTGTTTTCTTGTCCATGATTCCAGTTTGATTTATTTACCTGCCAAGCATCCGTGAATGCGTAATGTTCCGCAAAAAAATCGGAATTCTGCACTACACCGCGTTTCTCTTATTGACCAAGACGCTCACAATCATTAGTATAGCGCCCTCATCAATTCCCTGATAGCTCAGTCGGTAGAGCGACGGACTGTTAATCCGCAGGTCCCTGGTTCGAGTCCAGGTCGGGGAGCCAGAATATTAAAGGCCATCTTTCGAGGTGGCCTTTTTATTTTATGGCCGAAATTGGGGAAGCCAGCAGCTCGTAATAAAAGCTGCCGAGTCGCAAAAAGACACAAATGGAGCAATACCAGTGACAAACGCACAACGCAAAGCACTCAGCCGCATGGCTGAAATGAATTCATCAAGTATCGACAGCAAGCCTGAACCAAAGCACAGTAGCGTGTTCTGCCCGCATGAGGCAGGCGCGTATTACCTTGCGACGGTGGGGACTGTCGGCAAGATCATCAACCTATTCGCCAAGGAAATCGAGCCGCCCGTTTACACCTATGTCATCACCATCGTTAATTTTGAACAGGATCCCGATACCGGAAAATGGGTCTGGTTTGATGGGAAGGAAAAACTATCCCCACGCAAGAACCAGGATGATTGGCGTCTTGGCAGCAAGAAGTTATATGCCTCACGCGAAGGCGCAGAGGCAGAGCTTCAGCGCGTGATGGCCAAGAACGGTGACCGGGTGACCAAGGTACATGACCTGCCAGACTGTATGACTAAACTGAGAAAAATCCGTAGTGCACATCATCCAGACCGCAATAACCCAGATTCCGACCATGATCTCTATCAGGCTGCTATCGAGAAGATTGACAGGATGCGTGCGATGAGTGCATGAACCACACCGTAGCCTGACCGAGTAATCCGCAGGTCCTTGGTTCGAGTCTAGGTCGGAGCCAGACAAAAAAGGGCTAGCGCTATGCATTAGCCCTTTTGTTTTTCGGACGACATTTGAAGAAACGGAGAAAGCAGAACGAGCGCCTGAGGTAATCAAGAGCCTCGACGAGTCCGCAAGCTTTAGCTTGAATTCGCCCTCGCGTCCTACCCGACAATTCCAGGCGAAAATAATATTATCTCCAAATAATCATATACATTAAAAGCATTCCCGCCTTGAAATACCTTTGGCATCTTGCATGCCACCAAGCTATCCCGCCAGCGTTACAGTCAAGCCGATTGCTGCAACGAACAATTTACTTCTGCGTCTTCACGATACTCATCGCTGCTGCCACCATCGAGCCCATCTCGGCCAGGTTGCCCGGCAGGATGAGGGTGTTGCCTTCCTTGGCGACATTGCCGAAGGCTTCGACGTATTTCTCCGCGACTTTGAGGTTGACGGCGTCCATGCCGCCGGGCGACTGGATGGCCAGAGCGACTTGCTGGATAGCCTGCGCGGTGGCGGATGCGACTGCGATGATCGCCGCGGCTTCACCTTGTGCGGTGTTGATGGCGGCCTGCTTCTCGCCTTCCGAACGCTGGATGAAGGCTTCGCGTTCGCCAGTGGCGATGTTGATCTGTTCCTGCTTGCGGCCTTCGGATGCGGCAATGAGGGCGCGCTTTTCGCGTTCGGCGGTGATCTGTGCCTGCATGGCGTGCAGGATCTCTTTCGGCGGGGTCAGGTCCTTGATCTCGTAGCGCAGCACCTTGACGCCCCAACTGGTGGCGGCTTCGTCCAGTGCAGCCACCACGGCGCGGTTGATGTCGTCGCGCTCTTCGAAGGTCTTGTCCAGCTCCATCTTGCCGATGACGGAGCGCAAAGTGGTCTGAGCCAACTGGGTGATGGCCATGATGTAGTTGCTGGTGCCGTAGGAAGCAAGCTTGGGATCGGTCACCTGGAAATACAGGATGCCGTCGACCTGCAGTTGGGTGTTGTCCTTGGTGATACAGACCTGGCTGGGCACGTCGAGCGGAATCTCCTTGAGCAGGTGCTTGTAGGCGACACGGTCGATGAACGGGATCACGATATTCAAGCCGGGCAACAAGGCGGCGTGGAATTTGCCGAGACGCTCGACCACCCAGGAGTTCTGCTGCGGCACGACCTTGAGTGCCTTGATGACGAAGATGACGGCTGCGACCAGTATGAACAGAGCGATTTCCATATTGCCTCCTTATTGTTGTTTGCGATGCGTGAGCACCAGCGCAGATCCGCGCACTTCTGCGATGTAGAGCGTCCCTTCGCGCGGGATATCGGCAGATTCGAGCTCCGCATTCCATTCCGCACCACGGTAGAACACCCGTGCCGTGCCGTCTTCGTTCCACTTGACGACTTTTACCGGCAGGCCGATGTCGAGGCTGGCATTTGAGGTATCACTGGATTGGGTGCTTTTCCAGCGCCTCAGCATGATCGTGCCGGCGATACCGGTGACAGCACTGAGCACCAGTTGCCATACCATACCCATTCCCAGCAGTGCCGCCACGCCGCCCACCGCCATCGCGATGGCGACCACCAGCAGGTAGAAGGTGCCGGTGACCATTTCCAAGCCGACCAATATCAGGGCCAGCAAGAACCAGTAGATGTAGATTTCCATGACTCCCTTTCTTTCCGTTGCGCGCCCGTGCGGAAGCAGGATGCAATCTAGCAGCAAAGCCGCTCTTCGCAAATATCTAAAAAGATATAGACCTCCGACTAGGCCCAATTAGCCCTAATGTTTTTCAGCCTTCTGCCGAAGGATATCAGCAACCCTGTGTTTTGATGTGATCAAACTGTTCCAGTAAGGAGAAAGCATGTTCCGGTTTCTCGATGGCCTAAGCATACGCAACAAGATATGGTTGATGGTGGCGCTGTTCCTCGGCGCGATCATCGCAGGTAGTGTCGTGGATGTGATTTCCATGCGCGATACGTTGTGGGCGGAGAAACAGTTGAAGACGCGACATCTGGTCGAGACTGCCTACAGTGTACTGGCGCGTACCTATGAGTTGCAGAAGTCGGGGGTTGTGTCCGAGGCGGCGGCCCGCGCCGAGGCGATCGCGACCATCAAGGCTTTGCGCTACGAGGACAAGGAATATTTCTGGATCAATGATCTTGGCAAACCCTACCCCACCATGATCATGCACCCGACGGTGCCCGCACTGGACGGCAAGGTACTGGATGCGGAGAAGTTCAATTGTGCGACGAGCCAGAGCTTCGGCGATAACGGGGCTCCGTTCGCGACCGACGGCAAGAAGAACCTGTTCGTGGCTTTTACCGAGGTGGTGGAAAAGAGCGACAAGGGCTTCGTCACCTACAACTGGCCGAAACCCAAGGCGGGCGGCGGCACCTCGGATGAGTTGTATCCCAAGTTGTCCTATGTGAAGAAATTCGAGCCGTGGGGTTTGCTCATCGGCTCGGGCATCTATGTGGATGATGTAGATGCTGCTGTGAGTCAGCGTGCCTGGCGCACCGCCGGAATCGTACTGGTCGCCACCATCGTGCTGCTGTTGCTGGCAGGGATGTTGCGGCGAAGCATCACTCGTCCCTTGGACGAGGTGGCTTATGCGATGAACAAGATCGTCGAGGGCGATGGCGATCTGACGCAGCGCCTGTCCGAACGCGGCGGCAAGGAGGTCAAGCGGCTAGCCTCCGGCTTCAATCTGTTTGCGGCCAAGATACAGCACGCGATGTTGCGCGTGGTGGAGGCGACGCATCTGATCAATGCCGATTCAGCGCGGCTCTCGTCGGTGGCGCAGCAAACCGGAGCAACCATCAATCAGCAGGATCAGGAGACGGATTCAGTCGCGAAGGCGGTGCAAGGTATGCTGGAGAATGTGCGGCATGTGGCCGAAAGCGCGGGTAACGCGGTGACTGCGGCTCAGCTAGCCGATACGGAGGCTACCACCGGCATGAAGGTGGTCGGCGAGACCATCGCTTCAATACGTTCTGTGGCGGATGAGGTCGGCCGTGCCACGCAGGTTATCGCCGAGCTGGCAGACGACAGCCGCAACATCGGCACGATACTCGACACGATAAAGGGCATCGCCGACCAGACCAATCTGCTGGCACTCAATGCGGCCATTGAGGCGGCGCGTGCCGGCGAACAGGGACGCGGCTTCGCGGTGGTTGCGGACGAGGTACGCAAGCTAGCGCAAAGCACACAGGAAGCAACATCACAGATACAGAAGCTGATTGAGCGGCTGCAGGAGAAGTCATTGGCGGCAGTAAGGGTGATGGAGGAAGGACGCCAGCGCGTCGATGCCAGCGTCGGACAGGCCGGGACGGCCGGAGAGTCATTGGACAAGATCACCAGGGCGGTGGCGAGCATACGCGACATGAACGGCGAGATCGCCAGTTCGGCCAAGGAGCAGTTGGGGGTTGCCGAGGGGATCAATGCCAGTCTGGCCACCATCAATCAGATGGCGGTCGAAACGTCCGCCGGAGTGCGCAGCACCGAAGATGCAGTGGCCGATCTGGCCAAACTGCTCGATCAGTTGAAGGTGCTGGTCGGCCAGTTCAAGGTCGGGACCCACAAGTTGGATCTGTCGAGCGCCAAGTCCGCGCATCTGAACTGGAAAGTACGGCTGCGGGCCTTCCTCGACGGACGGGGGACGCTGACCGAGGAAGAGGCCGTCTCGCACCAGCAATGCACTTTCGGCAAATGGTATTACAGCGAGGGATTGAAGAATTACGGCAATATCCAGGAACTGCGCGATGTCGAAGAACCCCACGCCGAACTGCATCGCACGATCAAGGAGATCGTCAAAGCGATGAGAGCCGGGGACAAAGCCACTGCCGAACGGCTGTATGCCGGTGTGGACAGCCTTTCCAGACGCATCGTGGCCCTGCTGGAGGCGGCAGAAGATAAGGCCTGAGCATTTCTGTTGACAGCAGAACGAACGTTCTCTACCATGCAAGAACGTTCGTTCTGTTGGATATCGCCATGACCAGTCTCAACCATCACCCTACCAGCCCCGCGCGCCGCGCCGCTTCTTCCACCCTGCTGTCACTCACGCACCCGAACAAATCGATGTTCGAGCGCCAGCGTGCCCTGTTGCGCAAGGCCGTACCGGCAGGCTTCCCCTCGCCCGCCGACGACTACGTCGAGCGCCGCCTGAGCCTTGACGAGCACCTGATCCAGCACCGCGAATCGACCTTCTTCATGCGCGTGGCCGGACATTCGATGCGCGAGTTGGGCATCTTCGACGGCGATCTGCTGGTCGTGGATCGTTCCGTGCCTGCTGCCCACGGCAGCGTGGTGGTGGCGGTGCTGGATGGCGAGTTCACCGTAAAGCAGTTGCTGTACACACCGCAGGGCAAGGTGCTGCGCGCAGCCCATCCAGATTATCCGGAGGTGGTGATCAAGCCGGAGCAGGATTTTTCCATCTGGGGTGTGGTGCAGTGGAACGTGCACAGGGTGTGAAAGCCCGTGCCATCGCACTAGTCGACTGCAACAACTTCTTCGTTTCCTGCGAGCGCCTGTTCCGGCCCGACCTGGAAGGCACGCCGGTGGTGGTGCTGTCCAACAACGACGGTTGCGTGGTGTCGCGTTCGCAGGAGGTCAAAGACCTGGGGATGAAGATGGCCGTGCCCTGGTATCAGATGAAGGCCATGGCCAAACGCCACGGCATCGTCGCTTTCTCATCCAATTACGAGTTGTATGCCGATCTCTCCAACCGGGTGATGTCGCTGCTGGCACAGTTCAGCCCGGAACAGGAGGTGTATTCCATCGACGAGTCTTTCCTCGATATCACCGGCATCGCGGTCGATCACACGCAGTATGCGCAGCAGATACGCGAGACCGTTCGCCGTTGCATCGGCATCCCGGTGTGCGTGGGCGTCGCGGCGAGCAAGACGCTGGCCAAACTCGCCAACCATATCGCGAAGAAGAATGCGCGCTTCGGCGGGGTGTGCGACCTCAATGCGCTGACGGAACGGGAACTCGACGAGCTGTTCGCTGCTATCGACGTGCGCGAGGTATGGGGCGTGGGCTGGCGCAGCACGAGCAGGCTGAACGAGATGGGCATCCGCTCCGTGCTCGACCTGAAACGTACGCCGGCCAAACGCCTGCGCGACGAATTCAGCGTGGTGCAGGAACGCATCGTGGAAGAACTGAACGGCACGGCCTGTCTGGAGCTGGATGATGTGGTGCATGACAAGCAGCAGATCATCTGCTCGCGCTCGTTCGGTACGCCGACTTCTTTATTGTCCGATCTGGAGCAGGCAGTGGTCGCCTATACCACGCGCGCGGCGGAGAAGTTGCGCCTGCAGCATTCACTGGCCGGCGGCATCCAGGTGTATATCCGTACCAGCCCGCACCGGGAACGCGATCCGCAGTACCAGCAGGCGATGCTGGTGCCCTTGCATGAACCGACCGACGACACGCGCCTGCTCTGCCATGCCGCATTGAGCGGCTTGCGCCGGATCTACCGCACGGGCTATGCCTATCAGAAGGCCGGCGTGATGCTGAGCGGGATCATCCCCGCTTCGGCCAGACCGCGGACCTTGTTCGACGATGCGGAGGCGCAACAGAAGTCGCATGCGCTGATGCGCACGCTGGATCGCATCAATCGCAGCATGGGCAGCGGCACGGTGAAACTTCTGGGTGAAGGCTACGATACTTCCTGGGCAATGCGCAGGGACCACCGGTCCAGGCGTTGCACCACCGAGTGGAGCGAGTTGTGCCGGGCGCGCGCCTGATCAGGCGGCTTTCCAGAGTTCCCACCACTTCTTGGAATTGGACATGGCCGCGAATTCGGCAGTGGCTTCGCGCTCCCACACATCAACCGAGAACCCGACCTCCTGCAAAGCGGCGCTGTATTTCGTATCCACGCCGTTAATATGTTCCTTGAGCCAGGTCTTGAGGAAGGTCAGCATCTCGAAATAGATCGTTTTCTCTTCGAGCATATGTTTCTTTGCCAGCTGGTCCAGTTCCGCCAGCAGCTTCTTGTGCTCGGCGATGTGGGGTTCGAGGTCCTTGTATTTTGCCTGCCGCATCAGCCGCTCTTCCAGTGCAAAATGCGTCTGCGTGTAACTGACCAGCGCATCCAGAATTCCGGCGATGGCAAGGTCGCCTTCGCGCTTGGATACCGCTACAAATAGTCGGTTGAGGATGTTGACCAGTTCCTGATGCTGGTCGTCTATGGTCTTGATGTTGACGCTGTAGTCCGGAGACCATTTGAAGAAGACTTCGTCGTTAGCCATGTGCGCTCCCAATGAACATTCAGTCACGATTCGATACATGAGAAAAGCCCTACAGCGGCAAAACGGGGAGGTGCCAAGACGGGCACAGGGAAGAACACCCTGTGTCGCGGTCCCGCTACCGTAGTTTCCCTTAGGCCGGAGACTTTGCGTCCGTACCTTTCGGTACGTTTGCCAAGTGGGTGAATCCTAATGTTTTATTTCAGGTCAGTCAATCCCGATAATTTCATTGGGTTTAGATCACCGAAAATGGAAAAGGCTTCCATTTCTGGAAGCCTTTTGAATTGGTGCGCCGGAAGAGATTCGAACTCCTGACCCCTTGGTTCGTAGCCAAGTACTCTATCCAGCTGAGCTACCGGCGCATGTTTGTTGCTGGTTTACTACCGTACTACTTTGTTACTTCGTGGCGGAGAGGGAGGGATTCGAACCCTCGATACAAGTTTAAGCTCGTATGCGTCCTTAGCAGGGACGTGCCTTCGACCACTCGGCCACCTCTCCGAAGGCCGCGAATGATACTGATTAGAGGGTAGACGGTCAAACGATTTATGCGTCTTCCTGGTCCAGATTGAAGGCTTTGTGCAGTACCCGCACCGCCAGCTCCAGATACTTCTCGTCGATGACCACGGATATCTTGATCTCGGAGGTGGAGATCATTTGGATGTTGATGCCCTCTTCCGCCAGTGTGCGGAACATCTTGCTGGCGATGCCCACGTGCGAACGCATGCCGACGCCGACCACGGAGACCTTGGCGGTCTTGTTGTCGCCGATGACGTCGCGCGCGCCGATGTGCGGCTGGACCTTATCCTTCAGGATGTCCATCGCCTTGTTGAACTCGTTGCGATGCACGGTGAAGGAGAAATCGGTGGAGCCGTCCACGCCGACGTTCTGGATGATCATGTCGACGTCGATGTTGGCNNCAGGATCTGATAGGCGATGCCGGGTTTGTCCGGTACGCCGCGCACGGTGATCTTCGCCTCGTCGCGGTTGAACGCGATGCCTGAAATGATTGCCTGTTCCATTTTATTGCCTTCCTCGAAAGTGATCAGCGTACCCTCGCCCTCGTCGGTGAAGCTGGAGAGCACACGCAGTTTGACTTTATATTTGCCGGCGAACTCCACCG
>DMCN01000074.1 GCA_003445795.1 Gallionellaceae bacterium | reverse complement strand
ATTTGCTCTTTGCCATGATTTATCTCTCCGACTAGTCTGTTGTTATTTCTTGCTGCTCATCACTGCTTCAGCGACGCTCTTGGGTGCTTCAGTGTAGTGCTTGAACTCCATGGTGTAGGTCGCACGACCCTGTGTCGCGGAACGCAACGCAGTCGAGTAACCAAACATCTCGGACAACGGCACTTCTGCCTTGACGCTCTTGCTGCCCCCGGCCATGTCGTCCATGCCCTGCACCATGCCGCGACGGGAGGACAAGTCACCCATCACAGTACCGGTGTAGTCTTCCGGAGTTTCCACTTCCACCGACATCATCGGCTCCAGCAGCACCGGACTCGCCTTGCGCATGCCGTCCTTGAACGCCATGGATGCGGCCATCTTGAACGCGTTCTCGTTGGAGTCCACATCGTGATAGGAACCGTCGAACAGCGTGACCTTGACGTCCACAACCGGGAAGCCGGCCAATACACCGCTGGGCAACGATTCGCGCAGACCTTTTTCCACCGCGGGGATGAACTCGCGCGGAACGGTGCCGCCCTTGATCGCGTCGATGAACTCGAAGCCCTTGCCTGTTTCGTTCGGCTCCATCTTGATCCACACGTGACCGTATTGGCCGCGACCGCCTGTCTGCTTGGCATACTTGCCTTCGACTTCGACCGACTTGCGGATCGCTTCGCGGTAGGCCACCTGCGGCGCGCCCACATTCGCTTCCACGCCAAATTCGCGCTTCATGCGGTCAACCAGAATCTCCAGGTGCAACTCGCCCATGCCGGACATGATGGTCTGGCCGGACTCTTCGTCGGTACGTACACGGAACGAAGGATCTTCAGCCGCCAGACGGCCCAGCGCGATACCCATCTTTTCCTGGTCGACCTTTGTCTTCGGTTCGACAGCGACGTGAATCACCGGCTCCGGGAATATCATGCGCTCAAGAATGATCGGCTTGTTCGGATCACACAGCGATTCGCCGGTGGTCACATCTTTCAAGCCGATACAGGCGGCGATATCGCCCGCCAGAATCTCGTCAACCTCAAGGCGCTCGTTCGCGTGCATCTGCACGATACGGCCGATACGCTCTTTCTTGCCGCGAATCGGGTTGTAAACCGTGTCGCCCTTCTTCAGCACGCCGGAATAGACGCGCACGAAAGTCAGCTGACCAACGAACGGATCGGTCATCAGCTTGAACGCCAGCGCAGAGAAGTTCTCGCTGTCGTCCGCTTTGCGCGATGCCGGAACACCTTCTTCGGTCTCACCGGTCACGTCCGGAATATCAACCGGCGACGGCAGAAACATAATCACCGCGTCCAGCATGCGCTGCACGCCCTTGTTCTTGAAAGCGGATCCGCACAACATCGGCTGGATCTCGCAGGCGATGGTACGGGTGCGGATACCCAGGATGATCTGCTCTTCGGTCAACTCACCGTTTTCCAGATACTGATTCATCAGATCCTCGGATGCCTCGGCAGCCGTCTCAACCAGCTTGCCGCGCCACTCGTTGGCAGACGCAACCAGTTCGGCCGGAATTTCTTTGTATTCGAATTTCATGCCCTGGGAAGCTTCATCCCAGATGATCGCACGCATCTTGATCAGATCGACAACGCCGGTGAAGCCTTCTTCAGCGCCGATAGGAATCACCAGCGGAACCGGAGTGGCACGCAGGCGGGTTTCCATTTGCGTAACCACCTTGAAGAAGTTGGCGCCGGTACGGTCCATCTTGTTCACGAAGGCCAGACGCGGCACCTTGTACTTGTTGGCTTGGCGCCACACGGTCTCGGATTGCGGCTGCACACCACCCACAGCGCAATACACCATGCACGCACCGTCCAGCACGCGCATGGAGCGCTCCACCTCGATGGTGAAGTCCACGTGTCCCGGCGTATCGATGATGTTGAAACGATGCTCGGGGTAGGAATTGTCCATACCCTTCCAGAAGCAAGTGGTCGCAGCGGAAGTGATGGTGATGCCGCGCTCCTGCTCCTGCTCCATCCAGTCCATCGTGGCCGCACCGTCGTGCACCTCACCGATCTTGTGGCTCACGCCTGTATAGAACAGGATGCGCTCGGTGGTTGTAGTCTTGCCCGCATCAATGTGCGCACTGATGCCGATGTTGCGATAGCGGTCGATTGGAGTTTTGCGTGCCACGATAGATTACCTAACTTTATATACTTATTAGAAACGGAAATGCGAGAACGCCTTGTTGGCATCAGCCATACGGTGGACTTCTTCGCGTTTCTTGACTGCACCACCACGACCTTCGGAAGCATCGATGAGCTCGCCAGCCAGACGCAGCCCCATGGACTTTTCACCGCGTTTGCGCGCAAAGTCTTTCAACCAGCGCATCGCCAGGGCCATACGGCGGGAAGGACGCACTTCGACCGGAACCTGATAGTTGGCACCGCCGACGCGGCGGCTCTTCACTTCGACCATGGGCTTGACGTTGGAGACCGCCTGCCCGAACACCTCGATCGGGTCCTTGCCGCTCTTCTTCGCGACTTGTTCCAGCGCACCGTACAGAATGCGCTCGGCGACCGACTTCTTGCCGGCAGTCATCAGCACGTTGACGAACTTGGAAAGATCCTGATTACCGAACTTTGGATCCGGCAGGACTTCACGTTTGGGGACTTCTCTACGTCTTGGCATATCAATACCTCAGTTATATCTGACTATTTCGGAATTACGCTTTTTTCGGGCGTTTCGCGCCGTACTTGGAACGGGACTGTTTACGATCTTTCACGCCAGCCGTATCCAGGCTGCCGCGAACCATGTGGTAACGCACACCCGGCAAGTCTTTCACACGACCGCCGCGCAGCAGGACCACGCTGTGCTCTTGCAGGTTGTGGCCCTCGCCGCCGATGTAGGAGATGACCTCGAAGCCGTTGGTCAAACGCACCTTGGCGACTTTACGCAGAGCCGAGTTCGGCTTCTTCGGAGTCGTGGTGTAGACGCGCGTGCAAACGCCGCGTTTCTGGGGACTACCCGCGAGAGCCGGCACCTTGCTCTTGGTCACTTCGGCTGTACGGCCTGTGCGCACTAACTGGTTGATAGTTGGCATTGTCTATTCCGCTTCCTGAAAACTGTTTAAAAACAAATAGTAAACCTAAAAAATCGCTCCACAACCTTTTCCGTGCCAATTTGCACGGAAATGCGCGGACTAAAAAGACCGCGCATTCTATTGATGAAGCCCTTGCCTGTCAAGCAACTACACGCCTTCCTGCGCCTCCGCAGCAGCCGCTAGTTCGGCCAGGCCGGCGCCGTCGGCGATGTCCAGACCGAGGCGCTGTTTGCGACGGGTCGTGTGGTAAGCCAGACCGGTACCGGCTGGAATGAGGCGGCCGACGATGACGTTCTCTTTGAGACCGCGCAGATCGTCCTTCTTGCCCATGATCGCCGCTTCGGTCAGCACGCGTGTCGTTTCCTGGAAGGAAGCGGCAGAGATGAACGAATCGGTCGACAACGACGCCTTGGTGATACCCAACAACATGTACTGGAATGTGGCCGGCTGCTTGCCTGCCGCCACCACGCGCTCGTTCTCGGACAACAACTCGGCACGCTCCACCTGTTCCTTCGGAATGAAGGTGGTATCGCCCTCGTCGACGATCGCGATACGGCGCAGCATCTGGCGCACGATCACTTCGATGTGCTTGTCGTTGATCTTCACGCCCTGCAGACGGTACACGTCCTGCACTTCGTCGGTGATGTACTGCGCCAGCGCTTCAATACCCAGCAAACGCAGGATGTCGTGCGGATCGGCCGGGCCGTCCACGATCATCTCGCCCTGGTTCACCACCTGGCCGTCGTGCACCAGCACGTGCTTGTCCTTGGTGATCAGGAACTCATGCGCCTCGCCGGTCACATCGGTGATGACCAGACGCTGTTTGCCCTTGGTCTCCTTGCCGAACGAGGCCGTGCCGGTGACTTCCGCCAGCATGCCCGCATCCTTGGGAGAACGCGCCTCGAACAACTCGGCCACACGCGGCAGACCGCCGGTGATGTCGCGCGTCTTGGAGCTTTCCTGCGGGATACGTGCCAGCACATCGCCGACGCCCACATGTTGGCCGTCTTCCACCGTGATGATGGAGCCGACCTGGAAGGTCACCGAGATCGGCGTATCCGTACCCGCGATCTTGATCTCATGGCCGGCATCGTCCAGCAGACGCACCAGCGGACGCACGCCCTTGCCGGTCGTGGAACGCTTCGGATCGATAACCACCAGTGTGGAGAGACCGGTCACTTCGTCGATCTGCTTGGCAACAGTTGCGCCCTCTTCCACGTTCTCGAAACGCACACGACCCGCGTATTCGGTAATGATCGGACGGGTATGCGGATCCCATGTAGCCAGTACCACACCGGCTTTGACCGAAACGCCCTCGCGCTCGGTCAGGTTGGCGCCGTAAGGCACCTTGTGGCGCTCGCGCTCGCGACCGTGGTCATCGGTAACCATGACTTCGCCGGAACGCGCCACGACCACCAGCTCGCCGCGTGCGGTGGTCACCGTACGCATGTTCGGGCTGTACTTGATCAGACCGTTCGACTTGCTCTCGACCTGGCTGGCCACCACGGTACGCGATGCCGCGCCACCGATGTGGAAGGTACGCATGGTCAGCTGGGTGCCCGGTTCGCCGATGGACTGCGCGGCGATCACGCCGACCGCTTCGCCCACGTTCACCAGACCGCCGCGGCCCAGATCGCGACCGTAGCACTTGGCGCACAGACCGTAACGCGTATCGCAGGTCAGCGGAGTGCGCACGCGCACTTCGTCGATACCCATCGATTCGATCAGCTCGACCTTGTCCTCATCCAGCAATGTGTTGGCTTCGAACAATGTCTCACTGGTTTCGGGATTGACGACATCGGCTGCCACTACGCGGCCGAGGATGCGCTCGCGCAAGGCCTCGATCACTTCACCGCCTTCTACCAGCGCCTTCATCGAACGACCATTGCTGGTGCCGCAATCGGTTTCGGTGATGACCAGATCCTGCGTCACGTCCACGAGTCGACGGGTCAGGTAACCGGAGTTCGCTGTCTTCAACGCCGTATCCGCCAGACCCTTACGTGCGCCGTGCGTGGAGATGAAGTACTGCAGCATGTTCAGACCTTCGCGGAAGTTCGCGGTGATCGGCGTCTCGATGATGGAGCCGTCCGGCTTCGCCATCAGGCCGCGCATACCGGACAACTGGCGAATCTGGGCGGCGGAACCGCGCGCACCGGAGTCGGCCATCATGTAGATGGAGTTGAACGACTCCTGTGTGACCACTTTGCCCTTCTTGTCGGTGACGATCTCGCCGGTGGCAAGGTCGCGCACCGGCTCGCTGCCGAGCTGGTCCATCATAGCCTTGGCGACCTGGTCGCCGGTGCGGCCCCAGATGTCCACGACCTTGTTGTAACGCTCGCCCTGGGTCACCAGACCGGAGGTGTACTGGGTCTGGATCTCATGCACTTCCTTCTCGGCGGCGGCAATCAGTTCGTTCTTCTGTTGCGGCACCAGCATGTCGTCCACGCAGATGGAGATACCGGCGCGTGTCGCGTAGGCGAAACCGGTGTACATCAGCTGGTCGGCCATGATCACCGTGTCGCGCAGACCGCAACGGCGGAAGCTGGCATTGATCAGGCGCGAGATCTCCTTCTTCTTCAGCGTCTTGTTCACGGCGCTGAACGGCAGGTTGGTCGGCAGGATCTCGGACAGGATGGAACGGCCGACGGTGGTCTCGTAGCGCGTGCGCTTCTCTTCCTTCTCACCCGCTTCGTTGGTGAAGGACTCCTTGATGCGCACCTGCACCTTGGCTTGCAAGTCAACATGGCCGGAACGGTAGGCACGCAACACTTCCGACACGTCGGCGTAGATGGAACCTTCGCCCAGCGCGCCGATCTTCTCGCGCGTCATGTAGTACAGACCCAGCACGATATCCTGCGACGGAACAATGATGGGCTCGCCGTTGGCGGGCGACAGCACGTTGTTGGATGCCAGCATCAGAGTGCGTGCTTCCATCTGCGCTTCCAGCGACAGCGGCACGTGTACGGCCATCTGGTCACCGTCGAAGTCGGCGTTGAATGCCGAGCAGACCAGCGGATGCAACTGGATGGCTTTGCCTTCGATCAGGATGGGTTCGAATGCCTGGATACCCAGACGGTGCAGCGTCGGTGCGCGGTTCAGCATCACCGGGTGTTCATGGATGACTTCTTCCAGGATGTCCCACACGATAGGCTCTTCCGCCTCGACCATGCGCTTGCCGGCCTTGATCGTGGTAGCCAGCCCCATCTTTTCCAGACGTTCAAAGATGAACGGCTTGAACAGTTCCAGCGCCATTTTCTTCGGCAGACCGCACTGATGCAGCTTGAGCTGCGGGCCCACCACGATCACGGAACGACCGGAGTAGTCCACACGCTTGCCCAGCAAGTTCTGACGGAATCGACCGCCCTTGCCCTTGATCATGTCGGCCAGCGACTTCAGCGGACGCTTGTTGGCGCCGGTCATGGCCTTGCCGCGACGGCCGTTGTCCAGCAAGGAGTCGACGGACTCCTGCAGCATGCGCTTCTCGTTGCGCACGATGATCTCCGGCGCTTTCAGTTCGAGCAGGCGCTTCAAACGGTTGTTACGGTTGATGACGCGACGATACAGGTCGTTCAGGTCAGAAGTCGCGAAGCGGCCGCCATCCAGCGGCACCAGCGGACGCAGTTCCGGCGGCAGCACCGGCAGCACTTCCATCACCATCCACTCCGGCTTGATGCCGGACTGCATGAACGCTTCCAGCACCTTCAGGCGCTTGGCGTACTTCTTGATCTTGGTCTCGGAGCTGGTCGCTTCCAGTTCGGCGCGCAGCTTCTCGACTTCGGCCGGCACATCCAAAGCACGCAGCAAAGCGCGCACACCTTCGGCACCCATCAGCGCGGTGAACTCGTCACCGTACTCTTCCAGCTTGGCCAGATAGTCATCTTCCGACAGCAACTGCGCGCGGTTCAGCGGAGTCATGCCGGGCTCGGTCACGACATAGGCTTCAAAGTACAGCACGCGTTCGATGTCGCGCAGGGTCATGTCCAGCACCATGCCCAGACGCGACGGCAGCGACTTCAGGAACCAGATGTGCGCGACCGGCGAGGCCAGTTCGATGTGGCCCATGCGCTCGCGGCGCACCTTGGACAGTGTGACTTCAACGCCGCACTTCTCGCAGATCACACCGCGATGCTTGAGGCGCTTGTACTTGCCGCACAGGCATTCGTAGTCTTTCACCGGTCCGAAGATCTTGGCGCAGAACAGACCGTCGCGCTCCGGCTTGAAGGTGCGGTAATTGATGGTCTCCGGCTTCTTCACTTCACCGTAGGACCAGGAACGGATCTTCTCGGGAGAGGCCAGACCGATCTTGATCGTGTCGAACTCTTCCTTCTGGGTAACCTGCTTGAACAGATCGAGCAATGCTTTCATGTGTGACTCCTTTTATACCGTGCGTGCGCTTAGCAACAAAGTTACGCAATCCTCTACGCGATAAATCGCGTGAGGAGTTGTCAGTGGCGTTCCAGATCGATGTCGATACCCAGAGAACGGATTTCCTTGGTGAGCACGTTGAACGACTCGGGCATGCCCGCGTCGATCTTGTGATCGCCCTTGACGATGTTCTCGTATACCTTGGTACGTCCGTTGACGTCGTCCGACTTGACCGTGAGCATCTCCTGCAGCGTGTACGCCGCACCGTATGCTTCCAGCGCCCAGACTTCCATCTCACCGAAGCGCTGACCACCGAACTGCGCCTTGCCTCCCAGCGGCTGCTGGGTGACCAGACTGTACGGACCGGTGGAGCGCGCGTGCATCTTGTCGTCGACCAGGTGGTGCAGCTTCAGCACGTGCATATAGCCCACGGTGACCTTGCGGTCGAAGGCGTCGCCGGTGCGTCCGTCGTACAACTGGATCTGGCCGGAACGCGGCAGATCGGCCAACTCGAGCAGATCCTTGATCTCCTCTTCGCTGGCACCGTCGAACACCGGCGTCGCGAACGGCACGCCCGCGCGCAGGTTGCGGCACATCTCGACGACTTCCTCGTCGGTGAAGGTCGCGATCTCGTCGGCCTGGTCGCCCTTGTAGATCTTGGCGAGGAACTTGCGCACCTCGGCGATCTTGGCTTGCGCTTCCAGCATCAGGCCGATCTTCTTGCCCAGACCTTTCGCGGCCCAGCCCAAGTGCACTTCCAGCACCTGACCGATGTTCATACGCGACGGCACGCCCAGCGGGTTCAACACCACTTCAACCGGTGTACCGTCGGCCATGCGCGGCATGTCTTCCACCGGCACGATGCGCGAAACCACACCCTTGTTACCGTGGCGACCGGCCATCTTGTCGCCGGGCTGCAGGCGGCGTTTTACCGCCACATACACCTTGACCATCTTTTGCACGCCGGCTTGCAATTCGTCGCCTTGCGTCAGTTTCTTCTTCTTCAGCTCGAACGCGGCGTCAAACTCCAGACGCTTCTGCGCCAGACCTTCCTTGACCTGCTCCAGTTGCGTTGCCGCTTCGTCGCTGGACAGACGGATGTCGAACCACTGGTGATGCTCCACGCTGGTGAGGTAATCCTTGGTCAGCTTGGTTCCCTTGGCCAGTTTCTTCGGACCGCCGTTGGCGACCTTGTTCAGCAGCAGCTTCTCCAGACGGGCGTACACGTCGGCTTCGACGATGCGCATCTGGTCAGCCAGATCTTTCTTGTAGCGGTTCAGTTCGTCGTCAATGATCTGCTGGGCGCGCTTGTCGCGCTGCAGGCCTTCGCGGGTGAACACTTGCACATCGATGACGGTACCGGAGATACCGGCCTTCACGCGCAGCGAAGTATCCTTCACGTCGGAAGCCTTTTCGCCGAAGATCGCGCGCAGCAGCTTCTCTTCCGGAGTGAGTTGTGTCTCGCCCTTGGGAGTGACCTTGCCCACCAGCACGTCGCCCACACCGACTTCTGCGCCGATGTGCACGATGCCGCACTCGTCCAGACGCGCCATTTGCGCTTCGGACAGGTTGGGGATATCACGGGTGATTTCTTCCGTACCCAGCTTGGTATCGCGTGCCATGACCGTCAGTTCTTCGATGTGGATCGAAGTGAAGCGGTCTTCGGCAACCACGCGCTCGGAGATCAGGATCGAGTCCTCGAAGTTGTAACCGTTCCAGGGCATGAACGCGATCATCATGTTCTGACCCAGTGCCAGTTCGCCCATGTCGGTCGAAGCGCCGTCGGCCACCACGTCGCCGCGTGCGATCACGTCGCCCACGCGCACCAGCGGACGCTGGTTGATGTTGGTGTTCTGGTTGGAACGGGTGTACTTGGTCAGGTTGTAGATGTCCACGCCGACTTCGCCTGCTGTGGTTTCGTCGTCGTTGACGCGCACCACGATACGGCCGGAGTCCACGTAGTCCACACGACCGCCGCGCCAGGCTTGCACCGCAGTGCCGGAGTCGACCGCCACGGTACGCTCGATGCCGGTACCAACCAGTGCCTTCTCGGCACGCAGCACGGGAACAGCCTGACGTTGCATGTTGGCACCCATCAAGGCGCGGTTCGCGTCATCGTGTTCCAGGAACGGGATCAGCGAAGCCGCGACGGACACCACCTGTGCGGGCGCCACGTCCATGTATTCGATGTTCGCCGGTTCGGCCAGCACAAATTCGTTGTGCTGACGTGCGGAAACGATGTCGTTGGTGAAGTGGCCCTTCTTGTCCAGTTCGGCATTCGCCTGAGCGATGGTGAACTTGCCTTCCTCGATCGCGGACAGGTATTCCACCTCATCCAGCGCGCGGCTCTTCGCCACCTTGCGGTACGGCGTCTCGATAAAGCCGTATTCGTTGGTGCGTGCATACAGCGCCAGCGAGTTGATCAGGCCGATGTTCGGNNGGGGTTGGTCTGGTCCATGAACTGAGACAGCTGTGAGGAGCCGAAGAACTCCTTGATCGCCGCGGAAATCGGTTTGGCGTTGATCAGGTCGTGCGGCATCAGGTTGTCCGCTTCGGCTTGGCCGAGGCGTTCCTTGACGGCGCGCTCGACGCGGGCCAGACCGGTACGGAACTGGTTCTCGGCCAGCTCGCCCACGGCGCGCACGCGGCGGTTACCAAGGTGATCGATGTCGTCGATCTCGCCGCGGCCGTTGCGCAGCTCGACCAGGATACGGATCACTTCCACGATGTCTTCGTTGGACAGGATGACGGCACCCGTCAACTCGTCGCGACCGACACGGCGGTTGAACTTCATGCGGCCCACTGCGGACAGATCGTAGCGGTCTTCGTTGAAGAACAAACCGCTGAACAGTGCTTCCACCGCATCTTCGGTGGGCGGCTCGCCAGGGCGCATCATGCGATAGATGGCGACGCGCGCAGTCCACTGGTCGGTGGTCTCGTCGGTACGCAGCGTCTGCGAAATGAATGCGCCCTGGTCCAGGTCGTTGGTATACAGGGTATGGATCTTGGTGATGCCGGCTGCCTGCAGCTTGCCAATCAAGGTCTCGGTGATCTCGTCGTTGGCGTTGGCGATGACTTCGCCGCTATCCTTGTCCACGACGTTATGTGCCAGCACGCGTCCGACCAGGAAATCCTCGGCCACGGTCAGCTTGTCGATGCCGGCTTCCTGAATCTCGCGGATATGGCGCACGGTGATGCGCTTGTCCTTGGCAACGATGAGTTTGCCAGCCTTGCCTTCAATATCGAAGCGCGCGATCTCGCCGCGCAGACGTTCCGGCACCACCTCGAACTGGATGCCCTTCTTGCCGAAGTGGAACGTGTCGTTGCTGAAGAACATGGCCAGAATCTGTTCCGGCGTATAGCCCAGCGACTTTAGCAGGATGGTCACCGGCATCTTGCGGCGACGGTCAATACGGAAATAGACGAAGTCCTTGGCGTCGAACTCAAAATCCAGCCAGGAACCACGGTAGGGAATCACGCGGGCGGAGAACAGCAGCTTGCCGGAAGAGTGGGTCTTGCCGCGGTCATGCTCGAAGAACACACCGGGCGAACGGTGCAGCTGCGACACGATGACGCGCTCGGTACCGTTGATCACGAACGAGCCGGTATGTGTCATCAGCGGGATCTCGCCCATGTACACTTCCTGCTCCTTGACTTCCTTCACCGTCGGCTTGGACGCTTCCTTGTCCAACAGGGTCAGGCGTACGCGCGCGCGCAGCGGCGAAGCGTAGGTCAGACCGCGCTGCTGGCACTCGCGCACGTCGAACGGTGGCAAGCCCAGGGTGTAGCTGACGAAGTCCAGACGGGCGAACTTGGTGTGGCTCTCGATCGGGAAGATCGAATTGAATGCCGCTTGCAAGCCGATGCTCTTGCGCTGCTCGGGGGCGACCCAGGCTTGCAGGAACTCGCTGTAGGATTCCAACTGGGTAGACAGGAGGAAGGGCACCGGCAAGGCGCCGACGCGCTTTGCAAAACTTTTACGAATACGTTTTTTCTCGGTAAAAGAATAGCTCATGGTATCTCCGGTACTGTAGGAAAAGGTAAGGGACAATCGGCGCTTGCGCACCGCTTAACCGTTAACTTCTGCACTCAAAAAACACACCTTCCGCTTTCGTTTCCAGAAGCGGCAAAAGGCTGACGGGTTTTCCGTCAGCCTCTCTGCACACGCTGTTATTACTTGACTTCAGCGGTTGCGCCAGCTTCGATCAGTTGCTTGGCGATCGCGTCGGCATCAGCCTTGCTCACGCCTTCCTTCACTGCCTTCGGCGCGCCGTCAACCAGATCCTTGGCTTCTTTCAAGCCCAGGCCGGTGATTGCACGCACAACCTTGATCACGTTAACCTTGGCGTCGCCTGCAGCCTTCAGGGTCACGGTGAACTCGGTCTGCTCAACAGCAGCAGCGCCGGCAGCAGCACCGCCACCAGCAGCAGGAGCAGCCATCGCAGCAGCGGATACGCCGAATTTCTCTTCAACAGCCTTCACCAGTTCGTTCAGTTCCAGCACAGACATGCCGTCCAGTGCTGTCAAAAATGCGTCTTTATCGAATGCCATGTTGTTCTTCCTGTATTGAATGATTGATTAGTTAAGCAGCTGCGCCGGCCTTTTGCACGGACAAGGCATTCAGTACGATTGCCATGCTCGTGATCGGCGACTTCATGACGCCCAACAACTGCGCCAACAGCACTTCCTTGCTCGGCACGCTAGCCAGTGCGGCGACGGCCGCTGCATCCAGAGCCTTGCCGTTGTAGGCACCGCCCTTGATGACCAGCTTGTCGTTCGTCTTGGCGAACTCGTGCACCACCTTCGCAGCAGCGACCGCATCAGCGCTCATGCTGTACATCAACGGACCAACCATCTTGTCCGCCAACACCTCGAAGGAAGTGCCCTGTACTGCACGGCGCGCCAGCGTGTTCTTCAACACATGCAAATACACCCCATTCTTGCGCGCGTTGGCACGCAAGGAGGTGATATCGGCAACCGGTATGCCGCGGTACTCAGCCACAACGATGGTCTGAGCCAATGCAACTTGCGCACTGACTTCCGCGACCACTGCCTGCTTTTCTTGCAGATTAAGAGCCAAAGTCTTTCTCCATCTTCATTTCGGACATCCTGCGATGTCCGGGTTAACGACCGCGTCCTCAAGTCAGGAGAAAACCACAACCACTCCTGCTCGCGGGCACACCATCTGCGTGGGCCGATGCGAATGCCATCGATTAAGCCTTGGGCCAACAACACCTTCGGCGCCTACGGTCTTTGATGCTGTCAGCCACGCCAACAGTACAAAGAACAAATGACAACGAAGACGAATCTCCGCCGCCAGATTCAAAACATTACGCTACCAGGCTCGCCTGTTCGACGCGGATACCGACACCCATGGTGCTGGAAATCGCGATCTTCTTCAGGTAGACACCCTTGGAAGTAGCCGGCTTGGCCTTGTTCAGTGCATCGATCAGGGCCAGCATGTTCTCTTTCAGCGCTTCCGGCGCGAACGAGGCGCGACCGATGGTGCACTGGATGATGCCGTTCTTGTCGGTACGGTATTGAACCTGGCCAGCCTTGGCGTTCTTCACCGCGCCCGCCACATCGGCAGTCACCGTGCCCACCTTGGGGTTAGGCATCAAACCACGCGGGCCGAGGATCTGACCCAGCTGACCGACGATACGCATCGCGTCAGGTGAGGCGATCACGACGTCGAAATCCATCTTGCCGCCCTTGATCGTCTCGGCCAAATCTTCGAAACCGACGATATCGGCGCCTGCCGCCTTGGCTTCTTCAGCCTTGGCACCCTGCGCGAACACTGCCACGCGCATGGTCTTGCCGGTACCCTTGGGCAACACCACGGAGCCGCGAACCAATTGGTCGGACTTCTTGGCATCGATGCCGAGATTCACTGCCACGTCGATAGATTCATCGAACTTGGCCTTGGCGGTCTCTTTGACCAGCTTCAGCGCTTCATCCAGCGCGTACAGCTTGTTGCGATCGACCTTGGCGACCAGCGCCTTGTAACGTTTGGAAACTTGTGCCATGTTATTTCACCCCTTCCACGGTAATGCCCATGCTGCGCGCGCTACCGGCGATGGTGCGTACTGCCGCATCCAGATCAGCTGCCGTCAGATCGGGCTGCTTGGCTTTGGCGATGTCTTCCGCTTGCTTGCGGGTCAACTTGCCGACCTTGTCGGTATGCGGCGTCTTGCTGCCCTTTTGAATGCCGGCGGCCTTCTTGATCAGAATGGTCGCAGGCGGAGTCTTCATCACGAAGGTGAAGCTCTTGTCCGCGAACGCGGTGATCACCACCGGAATTGGCAGACCAGGCTCGACACCCTGTGTCTGGGCGTTGAACGCCTTGCAGAATTCCATGATGTTCACGCCGTGCTGACCGAGTGCGGGGCCGATGGGAGGACTGGGGTTAGCCTTACCGGCCGGAACTTGCAGCTTGATATAGCCGACGATTTTCTTTGCCACGTTGCTACTCCTTACTTAGTGGGTTAAACGCATACCGCAACCGCTCCGATACGCTCCCCGTTTGTCATGCCGGAAAATCCGGCGCTCAACATCAGGCTTTTTCGACTTGCCCGAAATTCAGTTCCACAGGTGTGGATCGACCAAAAATGGTGACCGCGACCCGCAGCTTGCTCTTGTCGTAATTGACGTCTTCCACCATGCCGTGGAAATCAGTGAACGGACCTTCCTTAACCCGTACCGACTCGCCCACCTCGAACAGCACCTTCGGACGCGGCTTTTCAACACCTGCCTGCATCTGCTGCATGATGTTGTCGACTTCNNCTCGACCAGCACGTAGCCGGGGAAAAACTTGCGCTCGCTGATGTTCTTCTGACCGGACTTCAACTCGACCACTTCTTCGACAGGAACGAGTATCTGGCCGAACAGGTCAGACATGCCTTCGCGCGCAATGCGCTCCACCAGAGCACGCTGCACGCTCTTCTCGAACTGCGAGTACGTATGCACCACATACCAACGCTTGGTCATCACTCACCCCGTCCCATCAGTTTGTTGACGATCAGCAACAGACTCGCATCCACCGCCCACAGGAACAATGCCATCACAATAGCGAACAGAATCACCACGCCGGTGGTTTGCATCGTTTCTTTCTTGGTCGGCCATACGACTCGCTTGGCCTCGGCTACCGAATCCTGGGCGAAACCGAAAAAAACTTTGCCGGATGCCGTCGTCCAGAACATGCCTGCCGCCAGCAATATGCCGAACAGCACCGACAGCACACGCAGCACCAGCGCGCTATCGCGCAATACATAGAAGCCGGTCACCCCTGCCGCAATAAGCAGGAATGCAACCAGCATTTTGATCTTGTCAGCCATGTATGAACTGTCCGTTTCTACTTTACTAACTGGCAGGCCAGGAGGGTCTCGAACCCCCAACCCTCGGTTTTGGAGACCGATACTCTACCAATTGAGCTACTGGCCTATAAAACTGCAAATGACGCCGACGGAGCGAATCACTTCGCTCCGTCGGCGTCGACTTTTATTACTCGAGCACCTTGGCAACCAC
>DMCN01000101.1 GCA_003445795.1 Gallionellaceae bacterium | reverse complement strand
TGATCCTGCTGGCGATTCCCTCGGTGCTGATCGGCTACATCGCGATCGAGCCGATGCTGTTCGGCGGCTATTTCGGCGACGCGATCTTCATCTCCGAGCATCATCCGGCGATGCATGAATTGCGTGAGGAGTTCCACGGCGCAGCCGCGATGGCACTGCATGCGCTGACGACGCTGCCGTTCTGGCTGGCGGTGGCCGGCGTCGGCAGCGCGGCGTTCTTCTACCTGAAGCGCCCGGACATCCCGGCGGCGATCCAGAAGCGGTTCCAGTTCATCTATGTCGTGCTGGACAACAAGTATTACTTCGACCGCTTCAACGACTGGTTCTTTGCCGGCGGCGCGCGCGGCGCGAGCGGCTTGCTGTGGAAGTTCGGCGACGTGAAGCTGATCGACGGCTTCTTTGTCAACGGTTCGGCCAAGGTGGTCGGCATGTTCTCCGGCGTGCTGCGCACGCTGCAGACCGGCTATGTCTACCACTACGCGTTTTGGATGATCATCGGCGTGTCTGCACTGCTGACAGTGCGCACATGGTTCGAATAAGCAGTACTAGAGAAGAGCTGAAGGAACAAGCATGATTTTCGGATACCCACTCTTAAGCGTCGCCATCTGGCTGCCGATCATCTTCGGTCTGCTGGTGCTCGCCACCGGCAACGACCGTAACGCGCGGCTGGCACGCATCATCGCGCTGGTCGGTGCAGTGCTCGGCTTCCTCGTGACCATCCCGCTGTACACCGGCTTCGACCGCCTCACCAGCGCCATGCAGTTCACAGTGCAGAACGAGTGGATCACCCGCTACAACATCTACTACTCGCTCGGCGTCGACGGTATCTCGGTGCTGTTCATTCTGCTCAACAGCTTCTTCACACCGCTGGTGGTGATCGCCGGCTGGAAGGTGATCGAGAAGCGCGTGGCGCAGTACATGGCGGCCTTCCTGATCATGTCCGGTCTGGTCAACGGCGTGTTCGCCGCGCTCGATGCGGTGCTGTTCTATGTGTTCTGGGAAGCGATGCTGATCCCGATGTTTATCATCATCGGCGTGTGGGGCGGCCCCAACCGAGTGTATGCGGCGGTCAAGTTCTTCCTCTACACCCTGATGGGTTCACTGCTGATGCTGGTGGCCTTGCTGTATCTGTACCACCAGTCCGGAGGCAGCTTCAGCATCCTCAAATTCCACAGTACGCCGCTGCCGTCGATGGCCGTGCAGGTGATGCTGTTCTTCGCTTTCTTCATGGCGTTCTCGGTGAAGGTGCCGATGTTTCCGGTACACACCTGGTTGCCGGACGCCCACGTCGAAGCGCCCACCGGCGGCTCGGTGGTGCTGGCGGCGATCATGCTGAAGGTCGGCGCCTACGGTTTCATCCGCTTCTCCATGCCCATCCTGCCCGATGCCAGCCACTATCTGGCACCGGTGATGATCGCGCTGTCGCTGATTGCGGTGGTGTATATCGGTCTGGTCGCGCTGGCCCAGTCCGACATGAAGAAGCTGGTGGCCTATTCGTCCATCTCGCACATGGGCTTCGTCACGCTCGGCTTCTTCCTCTTCAACGCCTACGGCATCGAAGGCGCGCTGCTGCAGATGATCTCGCACGGCTTCGTGTCCGGTGCGCTGTTCCTCGCCATCGGCGTGCTGTATGACCGCGTGCATTCGCGCCAGATCGTCGATTACGGCGGTGTCGCCAACAAGATGCCGGTGTTTGCCGCTTTCTTCATGCTGTTTGCCATGGCCAACAGCGGCCTGCCCGGCACCAGCGGTTTCGTCGGCGAGTTCATGGTGATCATGGGCGCGGTCAAGGCCAACTTCTGGTACGCCTTCGCTGCGGCCAGCACGCTGATCTTCGGCGCGGCCTACACGCTGTGGATGTACAAGCGCGTGATCTTCGGCGCGGTCGCCAACGACCACGTCAAGCACCTGCACGACATCACCCCGCGCGAGACCCTGGTGTTCGTCATTCTGGCAGTCGCTGTGCTGGGCATGGGCTTGTACCCCTTGCCGTTCGCCGAGATTATGCATGCTTCGGTGAACGATCTGGTGGTGCAGTTGAACACCTTCAAAATCCCGACCCCGAATTGAGGAACACATGAACGCTCTCGCTTCCCTGTCCCCGATCTATGCAGAGATGTTCCTGCTGGTGATGCTATGCGTGATCCTCATCGTGGATCAGTTCATCGTCAATTACACCAAGACAGTGACCTACCTGCTGACGCAGACCAGCCTGTTCTGCACCGTGCTGATTCTGCTGTTCACCCACCCGACCGGCATCACCCACCTGTTCAATCACATGTTCGTGCATGACGTGATGTCCTATGTGCTCAAGGTGTTTATCTGCCTGTCGGTGATGGCGATGCTGCTGTACTCGCGCAGCTACCTGATGTTGCGCGGCCTGTTCACCGGCGAGTTCCTCGCGCTGGTGATGTTCGCCACGCTGGGCATGATGGTGATGACCTCCGCCAGCAACTTCCTTACCCTCTACCTCGGTCTGGAACTGCTCGCCCTGAGCCTGTATGCCATGGTCGCGCTGCAGCGCGATTCCGCCATCGCCACCGAATCGGCGATGAAGTACTTCATCCTCGGCGCGATGGCCTCCGGCTTTCTGCTCTACGGCATGTCCATGCTGTACGGTGCGACCGGCTCGCTCGACATCAATCGGATCGCCGCAGTGATCCAGACCGGTGCCGCGAACAAATCGCTGCTGGTGTTCGGTCTGGCCTTCATCGTCGCCGGTCTGGCGTTCAAGTTGGGTGCAGTGCCGTTCCACATGTGGGTGCCCGATGTGTATCACGGTGCACCCACCGCGATGACCATGTTCATCGGTACCGCGCCCAAGCTGGCCGCGTTCGCGTTCGTGATGCGTATCCTGGTGGAAGCGCTGCAGCCGCTGATGATCCACTGGTCCGGCATGCTTGCCATCCTGGCCGTGCTGTCCATGGCGGTCGGCAACATCACGGCCATCGCGCAGACCAACCTGAAGCGCATGTTTGCCTATTCGACCATCGCCCACATGGGTTTCCTGCTGCTGGGCGTGCTGAGCGGTACTATCGAAGGCTACGGCTCGGCCATGTTCTACGCCATGGTCTACGTGCTGATGAGCCTGGGCGGTTTCGGCATGATCATGCTGCTGTCGCGCGAGGGCTTCGAGGCCGACACGCTCAACGATTTCAAGGGGCTCAACCAGCGCAGCCCGTGGCTGGCGTTCATAATGCTGCTGCTGATGTTCTCGATGGCCGGCGTGCCGCCCACGGTGGGTTTCTATGCCAAGTTCTCGGTGCTGAATTCGGCACTGGCGGCTGGGCATGTCACCCTGGTCGTGCTGGCGGTGCTGTTCTCGCTGATCGGCGCGTTCTACTACCTGCGCATCGTCAAGCTGATGTATTTCGACGCACCCGAGAGCCACGAGAAGATCTACATCCAGCCGGACAGCAGTCTGCTGGTCTCGCTCAATGGCATGGCGATATTGCTGCTCGGCATCTTCCCGAATACGCTGATGGCGGTGTGCTTTGTTTCGGTGCGCGATTCGTTGTTGCATTGAGCGCGTGATGGTTTACTGAATGGATACACTCCCGCCGCGGCGGGAGTGTTCGTTTGTGGAGAGGGAATATGGATCTAACCGAGAAGAAGATTGACGGCAAAGTGATGTACGACGGCAGCTTCATCACCGTGTGCAAGGACAATGTGCGGCTGCCCGACGGCAGTACCAGCACGCGTGAATACATCACCCATCCCGGCGCGGTGGCGGTGCTGGCCTTGCTCGACAACGGCAAGCTGGTGATGGAGCGGCAGTTCCGCTATCCGCTGCACCGCGAATTCATCGAACTACCCGCGGGCAAGATCGACGAGAACGAGGATATCCTGCTGTGCGCGCAGCGCGAGTTGCTGGAAGAGACCGGCTATGTGGCGCGCGAGTGGGTACACCTCACCACCTCCTGGCCCTGCATCGGTTATGCCGACGAGCGCATGGAATACTTTCTGGCGCGCGGCCTGACCCATCAGGGCAGCCAACTGGACGAGGGTGAGTTCCTTGAAGTGTTCGAGCTCTCGTTGGTCGAGGCGCTGGAGTGGGTGAGGGCAGGCAAGATAGACGACAGCAAGACCATCATCGGACTGTTCTGGCTGGACAAGGTGCTAAACGGGGGCTGGAGCGCACCGGAATAAGGCATCCATTTGGTGCGCGATTTTCTGTCAGGCACCATGATGGTGAATTCTGTGCGTGGAAAATAGCCGTCAATTTTAAAATTACCTGACAAATCAATGCATGCATCTGCTGGCACAGGGATTGCATACGACTTCGCATTTTGCACATTTCTGGAGATGACATGGAAGAGTTGAAAGTCGGCATTGATGCATTATTCATTCTGCTCGGCGCCATCATGGTGCTGGCGATGCATGCAGGGTTCGCGTTCCTTGAGCTGGGCACGGTGCGCAAGAAGAACCAGGTCAACGCACTGGTCAAGATCATCAGCGACCTCGCCGTCTCGACCATCGCCTATTTCTTTATCGGCTACGGTATCGCCTACGGCGTGAACTTCTTTGTCGGGGCAGAGCAACTGGCGGCGAGCAACGGATTCAGCCTGGTGAAGTTCTTCTTCCTGATGACCTTCGCCGCAGCCATCCCGGCCATCGTCTCCGGCGGCATCGCCGAACGCGCGCGCTTCAACCCGCAACTCGCCGCCACCTTTCTGCTGGTCGGTTTCGTCTATCCTTTCTTCGAAGGTATCGCGTGGAACGGCGCCTACGGCATCCAGGAATGGTTGAAGACCAGTTTCGGTGCCAACTTCCATGACTTCGCCGGTTCCGTGGTGGTGCATGCGGTTGGCGGCTGGATCGGCCTCGCTGCTGTGCTGCTGCTCGGTGCGCGTCACGGCCGCTACAACAAGGAAGGCCGTATCTCCGCGCATCCGCCTTCCAGCATCCCATTCCTCGCGCTCGGCGCCTGGGTGCTTAGCGTTGGCTGGTTCGGCTTCAACGTCATGTCGGCACAAAGCGTGAGCGGCCTTACCGGCCTCGTCGCGGTGAACTCGCTGATGGCTATGGTCGGCGGCACACTCACCGCGCTGTGGCTGGGCAAGAACGACCCCGGCTTCGTGCATAACGGTCCGCTTGCCGGTCTGGTCGCTGTCTGTGCTGGCTCGGATGTCTTCCATCCCGTCGGAGCACTTGTTGTCGGCGGCGTGGCCGGTGCATTGTTCGTCGTCATGTTCACCCTCACCCAGAACCGCTGGAAGATCGACGACGTGCTCGGCGTGTGGCCGCTGCACGGACTGTGCGGTGCATGGGGCGGTATCGCCGTGGGTATCTTCGGACTTCAGGCGCTGGGCGGCACCGGCGGCGTGGCATTCGGCGGCATCAGCTTCATGTCGCAACTCATCGGCACCCTGATGGGTATCGCCGTCGCGCTGGTCGGCGGCTTCATCGTCTACGGGCTGATCAAGAAAGTGGTCGGCATCCGTCTCACCCACGAAGAAGAATTCAACGGTGCCGATCTGAGTATTCACAAGATCACGGCAACGCCGGAGCGCGAATCGGGCTGGTGATCTTCCGTTCCAAACGAGAAACCGCTGCCGTGCTAATTGCACGGCAGCGGTTTTTTCATTTCCAAATCGTAGTTGTCTGAATCAACGGCGATCGGTCACTTTCCGATCCGGCAGGCTGTCAACCAGATAAATTCGGGTTAACAAGAGACTGAGAGTCGATAGCCGTTCCGGCGCGGTCGGTCGGAGTATGCCCTGCTGCTGCAGCGTGGCGATGAGTTTGGTTGGTGCGACGCGTTTGTCGCCGACGATCTCGACGTGGCCTGCCAGCACTTCCACCCGCTTTGTGCGGGCGTCATTCTCCACCAGCGGATTATGCTGTTCCGCCAGCGAGAAGACATCGTCATCTTCCACGCAGCGTCCATCTTCTTCGCGCCGGCAACTGCCGCGCTCGTCGGTGTCTATCTTCAGATAGCTACTGACTTCTGGAAGCAGAGCGCCCGGCTCGCGGATGAAACGCGAGGAGTAGGTGATGTCAGACCACTTGGCGCCGGTCACGATGTAGCAGCTCGCCGGTAGCAGTCCGAGCGAGAGCGCTTGCAGCCAAGAGCGACCGCAAGTCTTTGCCGAGGCGATGCCGTCGAAGGGGCCCGAAATGGTGACCAGACGCAGCTCGGTTTGTTGGCTGGGTTGTGTGAGGGGAAGTGCGGTGAGTGACTTGCGCGAGATGAGTGCACCCTGGCTGTGGCCGATCAGGGTGATCTGCTGGATGTGCGTTTGTTCGGAGAGCAGGTTGAGCGCACTGCGCAAATCGGTGGCGCTATGGGTCAACCCATCGCGGTCGTCGTAGGTGAAGCAGGCCGTCTGCTGCCCGTGGAAGGCGAACACTTGCGCCAGTCCCCGAAATTCGCCGGATGAGCCGAAGCAGCCATGCACCAGCACATTGACCGGCTGGCTGGGATCGAGACGTAGAGTGCGGTCAGGGCTATCGGTGCAGGGGCCGAGGCCGGGGATGGTGAGCGCGACAGTGGGTTTGGGCAGGCTGCCCTGATCGAACTCGAAATAAGCGGGGTCGCGCGGAGCGCGAGGGCCGCAAGCGGCCAGCACAGAGAGCAGGGCAAGGAGAAAAAGGTTTCTCATCTCGGCATGGCTGCATCGATACGCTGCTGTGCGTTCTGCAGTGCCAGCTTGTAGATCTCGGCGAGGTCTTCCTCGCTCACGTCGATCGCGCTTTCCATCTGTTCTAGCGCCCAAGTCAGGTCGCTCTGTTCCAGCGTGATGAACGGTGCGGGTTTGGGCGGAGTCGGTGCGGGAGGTGCCTGCATCGGGTAGCGCCTGCCGGGGAGCAGGTTGTTGATGGTCAGTGCCAGCAGCAGCGAGATACCGGCATTGATGGCCACGATGCCCAGTGCCCATTCCCATTGCATCACATGGAACTGCGAGCTGCCGAGCACCATCATCAGCGCGGTGGCCGCGCTGGGCGGGTGCAGGCAGCTGAGGAATTGCATCAGCAGAATGGCAAGGCCGACTGCGGCGCCGGCGGCGAGGGTCGGCTCGGGGATGAGTGCGCTGCAAAGCAGACCGGCGAGCGCCGAGACGATATGGCCTCCGACCAGGTTCCAAGGTTGCGACAGCGGACTGTGCGGTGTGGCGTAGAGCAAAGTCGCCGAGGCGGCCATCGAGACGACGATGAGCATGGGGAACATGGTCTGAGGCAGCTGCTGCAAGGCCAGCGTTAGCAGCAGGATAGCGAGACCGCCCGCGATCCCGCTGCGGAACTTTTCCGCGGCCGAGGTCTGCAAGGGGTGGGGTTTGAAAGAGGCGAAGAACGATCTGCTATCCATGTGTGACGAACTTTCATGTTGGGTTGGTGCGGAGTGCAGGAGCGCGCAGCATCCTGCTGCAGGTGTCTAATCCTTATATGCCTCGACCGGCGAAAAGATCTTCACTTCATCGCCGACCATGGGGATGAAACGCTTCATGCCGAAGTCAGAGCGTTTGATGGTGGTGGCGATGTTCGCGCCGCACATCGCTTTCCGCAGCATGGGATGCGTACCGCATTTGAAGTCGCTGATGGTCAGCGTGATCGGACGGGTCTCGCCGAGCAGCGTCAGTTCGCCCGAGGCTGTCACCGGTTTGCCGCCGTCGAACACGATCTTGTCCGAGGTGAAGGTCATCGTCGGAAAATACACCGTGCTGAAGAAATCCGGTCCCCGCATGTGCTTGTTCCATTCCTCGAAGCCCATGTTGATGGAGGTGGTGTCAATGACCAGTTCGATGTGACCGGTGCCAGCCACAGTGTCGAGTACGACCTTGCCGCTCGACTTGTCGAAGCGGCCGCGCTGGGTGGAGAAGCCGAGATGGCTGACTTCGAACATCGGCCAGGTATGGGTGGGGTCTATCGTATAGGTGTCCGCCGCATGGGCGGGAATGGCGAATGATCCGGCTAACAACAGCGTGATGAGTCTGGTCATGACAGTTCTCCTTGGTGTGCTTTGCGATCACTTGCGCAGGAACGTGACCATGCGCGCGAGGATGTCGTCGTGCTGGATGAAATGATGCTTGAGTGCCGCGCCGACATGGCCGAGCAGCAGACCGAACAGGGCGAAGTTCAGCAGCATATGCACCTGCTGCAACTGTTTGCCCAAGTCCTCGCTCTTGTCGAGCAGATCGGGCAGGGGCAGCACGCCGAACCATACGGTCTGGAAGCCTTTGGCCGAACTCATCAGCCAGCCGCTCAGCGGGATGGCGAGGATGAGCGCGTACAGCGCGTAGTGCGTGGCATGGGCGGCGATCTTCTCCCAGCCCGGCATGCTGTCCGGTAACGCGGGCGGCACATGGGTGGCCCGCCAATAGATGCGCACCACGGCCAGCATGAACACAGTCACGCCTATCCATTTGTGATAGCTGTATAGGCGCAGTTTGTCAGGCGACAGCGGCAGGTCGTGCATGTAGATGCCCAGCGGAAAGGCGACGAAGATCAGCAGGGCGATGAGCCAGTGCAGGGCGATGGCAGTGGGCGTGTAGTGGTCGTTCATGGCAGTCACCTCATTGAATCAACTATATCCTAGTTTTTATGTCGACTATGGTCAACAGGGTTTTTTGCTTACCGCAACATACCCTGTCGGCAGCAGGGGCATGAAACTTTTTCGGCGGCGCCACTTCGAATGCAGGCATCGCGGAATCGGTTCGAGGGCTTGAAATTCCGCGATCCGCCCGCATCTAGCCAACGCGGCCACGGTGATACACTGCGCGCCGCAATTCATCGTATCTTTGGAGAGTGAAGCAATGAAACGTATCTTTCTGTTCGTCTTGACCAATATCGCCGTACTGGCGGTTATCAGCATCACCCTGCGCATCCTCGGTGTCGACCGTGTGCTGGATGAGAGCGGCGCGATTAATTTCAACGCGCTGATGGTGATGTCGGCAGTGATCGGTTTCTCCGGCTCCATCATTTCCCTGTTCATGTCCAAGTGGATGGCGAAACGTTCCGTCGGTGCGCATGTAATCGAAAATCCGCAAGACCCGACCGAGCGCTGGTTGCTGCAAACGGTGCAGTTCCAGGCGCAGGCCGCGGGCATCGGCATGCCGGAAGTGGCGATCTACGACGCACCCGACGTGAACGCCTTCGCGACCGGCTGGAACCGCAATGCCGCGCTGGTCGCGGTGAGCACAGGCCTGCTGCACAGCATGAGCCGCGATGAAGCCGAGGCGGTGCTGGCGCACGAAGTCAGCCACGTGGCCAACGGCGACATGGTGACGATGACCCTGGTGCAGGGCGTCATAAACGCGCTGGTGATGTTCCTGGCCCGCGTGATAGC
>DMCN01000069.1 GCA_003445795.1 Gallionellaceae bacterium | reverse complement strand
GACGTTGAAGATCTGGATCACGCCTCTGGCGTCGGTGGCGATGCTGGAGAAGTTGGCGCTGTTGAAGATCGCGGCCTGCAGCGCGCCCGCTTTGACCAGCGCCGCCTCCGCCTGCTTGCGCGCGCTGATATCGCGCAATATGCAGGTGAGGTAGCGCTCGCCGCCCATCCACATCTGGCTGATCGCGATATCCATCGGGAAAGTGCTGCCGTTGCGGTGCCGTCCCGTGGTTTCGCGGCCGAGACCGATGATCCACGCCTTGTCGCCGGAGCTGACATTTTTGAAAGCGGCCTTGCGTTCGTCGCTGTCCGACTCCGGTATCAGCAGACTGAAATCATGCCCGATCAAATCGGCGGCGCTATAGCCGAACATGCGCTCGGCGGCCGGATTGATGGTCTTGACGATGCCGTCGCGCGCGCGCAGCGTGACGATGCCGTCCGCCACGGTATTGAGTATCGTCTGGATCAGTTCGGCGTTGTCGCGCAGACTTTGCTGGGTGGCATACTCGCCGGTGACGTCGCGGAACACCAGCACCGCGCCGACCACACGGCCGTTGTTGTCGCGTATCGGCGCGCAACTGTCGGCGATGGCGGATTCGCTGCCGTCGAGCGCGATCAGCACGGTATGGTTGGCCAACCCCTGTATCGTGCCTTTCGCCAGGGTATCCATGACGGGGATATAGGCGGGCAGCCGCGTCTCCTGGTTGATGATGTGGAACACCTCGTCCACCGCACGGCCGACCGCTTTGGCCTGCGTCCAGCCGGTGAGTTGTTCGGCGAGCGGGTTCAGCAGCGTCACCCGGCCTTTGTCATCGGTGACCATCACCGCGTCGCCGATGGAGTAGAGAGTCACCGCGAGTTTCTCCTCGCTGACCTGCAGGGTATCGTTGGCCTCCTGCAATTTCGAATTCAGCGACTGCTGGCTCTCGAGCAGATGCTTGGTTTCGAGATGGACCAGATTTTGCAGGCGTTGCTGCGTCTCCCGGTAGATGAAGTACGCAAAGGCGACCGCAAACAAAAGCATCAGCAGGCTGGCGCCGACGATCAGTATGAACATGCGCCGCATGTTGGTCTGGAACTCGGCTTCATGCCGCTCCAGCGCCTCTTCCTCTATCCGGATGAAGCCGTCGATCTCGGTGCGGATCAGGTCCATCAAGTGTTTGCCTTTTCCCGCGCGAATGAGCGACAGTGCGCCGGCGGCGTCATCCCCGCGGCGCAACTCGATGACGCGCGCCAGTTCCGCCAGTTTGGCATCTAGTAAAGGAGACAGCGTGTCCAGATGTTTCCGCGCGGCAGCGATGTTGGCGGCTTGTCGCAATTCGAGCAGACGGGTGGAAAGTCCCTTTCGCACGGCAAGATAGGGTTGCAGAAAACCCTCGTCGCCGGTCAGCACATAGCCGCGCTGGCCGGTTTCGGCGTCCTTCAGTTCGGACAGCAATTCGGTCGCGCCGATGACCAGCGTGCGGGTATGGTGGCGCGCCTCGGCGGCGTCGTCGATCTGTCCGAAGGACCAGAATACGGCCGCTGCACCCAGCAAGACCAGCAGGGTCGCACCGGCAAATGCCGCAAGGATCTTATGGGTCATTTTCAAGATTACCAACCTTCCATCTGCTGCGGTGTCATCCGTTATCGAACGGCGGGGATGCGTGTCGCCGGTCTTTTTTCGGCGGATGGTGGATACACGGGCGCGCGCGCCCGACACGATCGAATGCCACTATCGTAGCGGGCGGGCCGGGCACTCACCGTGCGTTCACGAACATAGGGGGGGTATTCGGGAGCGAAGCGCGGCTGTGTTCACGGCAGGGCTGCCGCTTTCAGCGCCTGGGCTATCTTGTCGACCAGTGTGGCGGGGTCGAAGGGCTTGACCACGAAATCGACCGCACCGGCCTTCATGCAGTCGACCACGACATCGCCCTCGCTCTTGCCGGTGATCATGATCACCGGGGTCTTGGCCAGCCCGGGCATCACCTTCAGCCGTCGCATCGTTTCCAGGCCGTTCATGTTGGGCATCATCATATCCATCAGGATCAGGTCCGGGTGCTTGTTGCGCAGGACATTCAGGGCTTCCAGACCGTCGCGCGCAAACAGCAGGTTGTAGTCGTGTGCCGTCAGCAGATTGTCGATGATGACGCGCTGGACTTCGTCGTCATCCACCACCAGCACGGTGGGGCGGATGTGCCCGGCCATGTCGTTCAGGGTGCGGGCCGACTTCAGCAGCGGTGCGACCTCTTGTTTCAGTTGCTGCGCCCATTGCTTGAGAGGCAGGGTGGTTTCGAAAGCGGCATTGAACTGGGGTTGCACATCTTCGCGTTTCAGACGCCTGATCTCCGCTTCCATGCCGTCGGCACTCTTCACCTCGACCGTTTCAGGCAATGCGCCCGCGATGAGCCGTTGCGAGAACTTGTCCAGTGCCGTATCGACGCCGAGCGAGGCGCGTTGCAGCGCCTGACTGGCAACGTCGATATGCAGTCCGCCCTGAACGATCTGCTGGTCCAGCTTCTTGCCCAGCTCGGACAGATGGCGTGCCTGTGCGGCGAATTCGGCAGCGGTCGGGCCCTCGCTCTTGCGCGCTGCCAGATCATGCAGGGCATGGTGGATGGACATGGCCAGCCGCGACGAATCGTCGGTCAGCGGCCAGAACAGGATGTAGTCGTCGAAGTAACCCTTCTTGCACAGATCGTAGACCTGCTTGATCTCGTGCCGGTTGCACAGGATCACGGTGCGCAGCGGCTGCTGCTGCACTTCCTCGCACATGCGGTTCAACTCGAGGTAATAGCGTTCCGATTTTTCCAGCGTGTCGAATGCCAGCACCAGCACGTTGGGCCGGTAGCGCACGAAATCGCCCGGCTCCGTGTCGGCCGCGGTGGAGACGAAGACATGCCTGAATTCCGCGTGCAGCAGACTGCGCACCTGTTCGGCATCGGCGGCGCGGTCCGAGGCGATCATGATGACGACGGTGGCGGCGGAAGTATCCATTTCGTACGGCACCTGTGTTTGTTTGGGGAAGCGGAGCGGCGCAGTACAGTGCGCCGACCCGGTTTAATCCTAACGGTGCGCGCGGTCGCTCACTGTGCGCTCACGAACATTGGGGACGCCTCACTGCTGGTCATGCACGACGAAGGTGTTGTCCCCGTGGCTCCATGTCTTGCCGGACCAGTGCCGGTTCTCGTCCACCAGCGCCCTGATCTGCTCAAGCAGCGTTTCCTGCAGCTTGATGAGTTCGCCAAGTTTCGCCAGCGCTTCTGTCTTGTGCCCCGCGGTCTTGAGTTCGCAGAGTGCCGCCGCCAGTTCATGCGCGCGCCGGTGCAGGGGTTCGATGTCGCGGTAGGCGATCTGTTCGCCGTGGCGGATCAGCCCGCCGGCATCCAGCCAGGCGCCGAAGCGGCACTGGTGGTGATCCAGCAGCGGCAGTTTTTCACATTCGTCGCCGAGGTAATTGCCGATGGTCGTCATCCAGACCTGGTGTTCGACAGCGGCGAACAGCAGGGACAGATCGTCGCGGCGGAAGGCGGGCATGTTGCTCCAGGACGGATGGGTGCGCCAGGCGGCCGCCCACCCGGGCAGTTCATCGGCAGCCATGGGGTGGGCGATGCCGTAACCCTGCGCCAGTTCGCAACCGAGTTGCAGCAGCATCTCGCCCTGCTGCACGGTCTCCACGCCTTCGGCGATGACCTGGCGGCGGAAGGCGACCGCCAGACCGAGCACCGCCTCGAGAATGGCGAGGTCGTCCGGGTCGTCCAGCATGTCGCGCACGAAACTCTGGTCGATCTTGAGCAGCGTGAAAGGCAGGCGTTTCAGATAGGTCAGCGAGGAATAGCCGGTGCCGAAGTCGTCCAGCGCGAATACCACCCCCAGTTCATTGCAGCCCTCGATCGCTTTCGCTGCCACGGACAAGTCTTCCAGCGCGCTGGTCTCCAGCACTTCCATCTCCAGGTCGCCCGGCTTGACGCCCGGATGTGCCGCGAGCTGCAGGCGCAGGTGTTCGACGAAATCGGGATGCTGCATCTGGCGCGAACCGATATTGACGCTGACCGGGATGCGGAATCCGGCGGCATGCCACAGGTCGATCTGGCGCAGCGCACTTTCGATCACCCACTCGCCCAGTTCGACCGACAACAGGTGATCCTCGATCACCGGCAGGAACAGCGACGGCGGCAGCAGGCCGCGTTCCGGATGCTGCCAGCGGATCAGCGCTTCGACACCGACGAATTCGCCGCTGCGCATGTTCACCTTGGGCTGGTAATGCAGCACGAACTCATTTTCGCCGAGGGCGAGACGGATGCGTTCCAGATCCTCGTGATGGCCGCGCACATTGCGGTCCTGCTCGTCGTCGAAGATGTGGTAACGGTTCTTGCCGGCCAGCTTGGCCTGATACATCGCCTGGTCGGCTTGGCGCAGCAACTGGTCGGGGGCGGTGACTTCCGTTTGCGGGTAAAAGGTGACGCCGAGACTGGCCGACACCTGCAGCTGGATGCCGTCGAGTTGCACCGGCTGCGCCGCCGCGAGCAGCAGCCGCTCGATCATCGGCACGCTGGCTTCGATGGTGTCCAGGCCGGTGAGCACGACGATGAATTCGTCGCCACCCAGGCGGGCGAGGGTGTCGCCTTCGCGCAGTGTGTCTTTCATGCGCGCGGACATGGCCATCAGCAACTGGTCGCCGGCATCGTGTCCGTGGTCGTCGTTGACGGCCTTGAAACTGTCGAGATCGAGATAGGCCACCGCCAGCAGGTCGCCGCGCCGGTGGGTCTGCGCCATGGCCTGTTGCAAACGGTCTGCCAGCAGCACACGGTTGGGCAGCGCGGTGAGTGCGTCGTAGTGGGCGATATGTTCCAGCTTTTCCAGCACCGCGACGCGCTCTTCCCTGGAGCGCAGCGTGTCGATACCGAAGGCGAGATCGCCGGCCAGCTCGTTCAGCAGGTTGATGATCTCGGTGGTGAATTCGTTGGCTTGTGCGCCGTAAACGACCAGCACGCCCAGATCATGCCGCGGGAGCTTGATCGGGATGGCGGCGACGGACAGGTATCCCTGTGGCAAAGCCTGTTCCAGCTCGGCGGCGCAGCGGCTATCGTTGCGAATGTCGTGACACACAACGGGCAGCCCGCTTTTGACGGCATCGGCGGCGATGCCGCCGGGCCGCTCTCCGCCGCTGCAACGCAGCTGCAGATCGTTCAGGTGCAGTTCGTCGATGCCTTCCGTGGCGACGATGCGGAGGGGTTTGGCCGCATCCGCTTCGATATAGCCCACCCAGGCCATGCGGAAGTGACCTTCGACGGTGAGCACGCTGCACATCGCATGTGCCAGCTCAAGCTCATCCGTGGCGCGTACCAGCACTTCGTTGCAGCGGCTGATGGTGCGGTACATCTGGCTCAGGCGTTGGTTCCTTTCCTCGGCCTGCCAGCGCCGTGTGATGTCGCGGATATTGCACTGGATGACTTTGGCATTGTCCACCAGATACACATTGCTGATGAATTCCACATGGCGCGGCTCCCCGTCCGAAGTTTCCAGCGGGATGTCTTCGTAGCGCACATATTCCTGCTGCTGCAACTCGAGGAACTTCTCCTTGCTGGCGGCGACGTTCTTCAGGGAACGCAGGTCCCAGATGTATTTGCCGAGGCACTCTTCCAGGGTGTAGCCGAGCAGATGGGTGATGAAGGGATTCGCATCGACGATCATTCCCGTTTCCGCATCCAGGATCAGGATGCCGTCCTTGGCCGTTTCGAACAGGCGGCGGTAGCGCTTCTCGGAAGCCTGTCCCCTGTTGCGCTCGGTGATGTCGCGGGCGATGCCGGTGGCCTGCCATTTGCCGTTGATCTGCGCGGCGGAGAGCGAGAGCTCGATGGGGAATTCGGAACCGTTCTTGTGCAGGGCGGGCAGATCGATGATCTTGCCGAGTATCGCGCCCTGTCCTTCCACGGCGAAGTTCGCCACGGCGTGCATCGCCCCGCTGCGCATTCGCTGCGGTGTCAGCAGTTGGTGCAACACCTGTCCGAGCGCTTCATCCCGGCTGTAGCCGAACATGGCGGCGGCCGCCGGGTTCCATGCGATGATCGTGCCGCTTTCCCCGTCGACAGAGATGATGGCATCGCGCGCGGTATCGATGGCGCTGCGCAGGCGCGCTTCGCTTTCCGCCAAAGCCGCCTCGCTCTTTTTTTGCTCGCTGATGTCCCTGAGTGCATGCAGGGCGTAGAGGATGCCCCCCTGTCCATCGGGCACCTTGTAACCTTTGGAGAGGAATATCTTCCCGCCGGTCTCGATCTCTTCCTGACTGTTGGCGGAGTCGCTGACCCGCATCGCCTCGCGGCATCCGGGGGAGGGGCCGGAGCCGGGAGGGAATATCTCCCAGTAGAGTTTTTCCTGTGCTTCTTTTTCGGTGACACCGGCCAGCTGGCAATAGGCACGGTTGGCCAGCAGTATGCGGAATTCCCGGTCGTGCAGAAACACCGGATCGTCGATGGCGTCGAAGATGTCGCGCCAGAATCCGGGGTTCAGTGTCAAGTTCCGGGGTAGGCCGGAGTCAACTGTGTCGGTCGTCTTCATTTGCTGTCACATCGTCGCCATATCGGAACGGAGCAAGTCGGGTAACACTGTCCGGATCTGCACGGTCTGCGGGTGCAGTCCGCCGCAAGTGATCCGTTGCGGTCAAAGCGAGCGGCCGTCGTTTCTTTGCTGCTTTGATGCCTTCCGGGATGCGAAGAACATATAGTGGTCAGGCTCGCGGAGGGTGGTCTTGCACTGTGTCACGCCGTACGAGAGACCGGTCATCGAAACGTAGCGCTTGCCCAGCGTCAGCCAGACATGCTCGACTTCCTCGGGTTGGGAAAGGTTGTGCCGGAGGGCATTCGGATTTCGGCTCGGAGTGATGATGGTTTTCATGTTCGCTTTCCCGGTGGGTTCATATCCCCGCGTCCACGCCATTTGCATTGGATGCAGATCGAGCGGGTATTGTTGCCGTTATGGCGGCGGCGAACCGTTCGTTAGCGCACGCATGGGAATCGATTGGTAGCTGGACAATGCGCTGGGAATTTTGATCCTTCGCTCGAGCGTGTGCTGGCGAACGGTGCGCCACAGTCTGAACAGAAAGAATGGCTGCCTTGAAAAATTAGCCGGGGGCGGGGAATGAACTTGCTGAGAGATGACAACTCAATAATCACTGCTCCCAAGGCACTCAGCGCCGGGCGACGGGAGTGGACTGATGTTCAACGTCAGGAATGGATTGATGGACATTTGGCTGTACGGCACGATGCCCCCGCGCTGTCACTGGGCGAACGCGACTTGATCCAGGATTGCAACAAATCCCTGCTGATGCTGTTTGGTTTCCGGCGTAGCGATCTGGTTTGGCAACCTGTCGCGAAACTGTTTCCGCAACTCGCGGATGTGGAGTTGATCCAGGGCGGACAGGTCAACCCGATGCTCAATTACCAGTGCCGCTGCGGGCAACTCTACCAGTCGCGGAACCGGCAGGGCGATGCCTTCTGCAGTAATTTGAGCTTCGTCCGGCTTGAGTTCAAAGGAAGGCGGTCTTTCAGGATGATCGTGCGGCCTTCGGTATCGTGATTCGGTGAGAGTATCGCAGGATGGGTAATGGACACTTGCTGTTGAAACAGGTGCGCGCGACACGCACCTGTCTTGTTCGTCAGGTCGGCGGGTTGTCGGTCGTCAGTTTTCCGGTCACATCCTTGCCGATGCCGCGGTATCCGACGAAGCGGCCGGAGGGATTGAACATCGGTTCTCCGCTCACCATCAGAAATTGTCGTGTGCCGTCCGCGTTGGTCCGGCTGTAGACGAAATCCAGGAAAGGTTTGCGCGAGGCCAGATTCTCCTCCAGCGTCCTGCGTTCATCCTCGTTCCAGTTCAGGCTGTGGTCGTCGCGGGCGTGGCCGATGGTGTCGTCGACACGGATGCCAAGCATCTCGAACACCGGGCCGAAGATCTTGGTGAACTGGCCGTTCTCGTCCTGTTCCCAGTACCAGTCGGAAGACAGCTCGGTCAGGCGCTGGAAACGCGCCTCGCTCTTGCGCAACTCGGCGGTGCGTTCCTGCACCGTTTGCTCCAGCAATTGATTCTGCTGCTCGAGCTGTTTGTGCAGCAGCCGCACTTCCAGCATGTTGCGGATGCGCGTCTGAACTTCGACCACGTCGAACGGCTTGGCGACAAAATCCCTCGCGCCGGCCGACAGCGCGCGCAGTTTGTGGTCGGGCTGGGCGGTGATGACAAGCACGGGCAGGTAACTTTCCGTCTCGATCTCCTTCAGTCCCGCCATCACCTGGAAGCCATCCATGCCGGGCATCAGCAGGTCGAGCAGGATCAGGTCGTAGCGGTTCTTGCGGTGCAGCTTGCCGACCGTGAACGGGTCGGTGGTCGATGCGACTCGGGTATAGCCGGCATCGAGCAATATCTCCTCAAGCAGTTTGATATTGGACTCCTGATCGTCGACGATCAGGATGCTGGCGTTGCGGATTTCTTCTGCGTTTATCATGGTGTTCCTCCTGTTGCATGGTTACTGGCTGATCTTATTCGGCCGGATCTCAATGCATCGTCCAGCGCGTTCAATAATTCGTTGACCTTGATCGGTTTGGTGAGATAGCGGAAGAACCCGGCATCCAGTCCGCGCTCGATATCGTGCTGCATCGCATTGGCGCTCAGCGCGATGACGGGGATATGCCGGGTCGCCGGATCTTCGAGCAGGATGCGCAACGCTTCGACCCCGCTGATGTCCGGCAGATTGATATCCATCAGGATAACGTCCGGCAGATGGCTGCGTGCCAGCGAGATGCCGAGCTGGCCGTAGTGAGCGCTCAGCATGTTCACATGGGTGTACGCCTCGATGATGTGTTCGACCAGCATCATGTTGGCGATATTGTCTTCCACATAGAGCAGAGTGCCCTGTTTTATGTTCGTCTGGGCGGGGGGCGTTTCCGGTTCGATGGGTGTTGCGTCGGTCGCGGGCTGCGGCTGGGTGCAGCGGATCAGTTCGACCCAGAACTCGCTACCCTTGCCGACGGTGCTTTCCACACCGATGCGCCCCCCCATCAGTTCGACTAGTTGCTTGGCGACCACCAGGCCCATGCCGGTGCCTTCCTCGGCGCCGCTCTCCTGCCCCAGACGATTGAACGGCTGGAACAGTTGCGCCAGCTTTTGCGGCGACAGACCCGCACCGCTGTCCTTGATGGTGATGCGGATGCGATCCGGCGAGTCGGCGCTGCACAGCACATCGACGCTGCCGTTCGCACAGTTGTATTTGATCGCATTGCTGAGCAGGTTGACCAGCACCTGTTTCACCCGGGTGCGGTCGGCATAAGCGAACCAGCTTCTGGCGAAAGGATGGAATTGCAGCCGGGTGTGGTGTTTCTGCGCCTGCGATTCGATCATGGCCTGGCATTCGTTCATCACGTCGGTCAGCGAGACCGGTTCGGGTGTGAGTGACAGTTTGCCGGATTCGATCACCGCCAGATCAAGGATCTCGTTGATCAGTTCAAGCAGATACCAGCCCGCCTTGGTGATCTGTTGCATCCTTTCGGCCTGGGTCTCCGTCAGCGGCGGTGTTCCGGCCTGCAACAACTGCGCGAAGCCGAGTACGGCATTGAGCGGGGTGCGCAATTCGTGGCTCATGCGCGAAAGGAAGTCCGATTTGGCCAGGTTGGCTTTCTCGGCCACCGATTTCGCCCGTGTCAGTTCCAGGTTGTTTTCCAGCAGCACTTTTTCCAGTTGGCTGCGCACGGTGTTGTCGGTGCCGATCAGCA
>DMCN01000017.1 GCA_003445795.1 Gallionellaceae bacterium | reverse complement strand
GATGGCGCTCGCGCCCTGCCATGCCTTCTTCCAGTTCTACGTGGCGGACGGCAAGCTCTCCTGCCAGCTCTACCAGCGCAGCGCCGACATTTTCCTCGGTGTGCCGTTCAACATCGCCAGCTACGCGCTGCTGACCATGATGATGGCGCAGGTGTGCGGACTGAAGGTGGGCGATTTCGTGCACACCTTTGGCGATGCGCACCTCTATTCCAACCATATGGAACAAACACGCGAGCAGTTGTCGCGCGAACCGCGTCCCTTGCCGAACATGAAGATCAACCCGGCAGTGAATGACATCTTCGGCTTCAAGTTCGAGGACTTCACGCTGGAAGGCTACGATCCGCATCCCGCGATCAAGGCACCCGTGGCGATATGAGCAAGCTCTCCATCATCGTCGCCATGGCGACGAACCGCACCATCGGCGTGAACAACACCCTGCCCTGGCGCTGCCCGGAAGACCTCAAGCACTTCAAAACACTGACCATGGGGCATCACATGATCATGGGGCGCAAGACTTTCGATTCCATCGGCAAGCCCTTGCCGGGACGCACGACGGTGGTGGTGACGCGCAACAACGATCTGGCGATCGAAGGCTGCATCATCGCGCACTCGTTGCAGGAGGCGATCCACAACTGCATCGGGGATGACGAGATATTCATCGTCGGCGGCGCCGAGCTTTACCGGCAGGCAATTTCACTGGCGGATACGCTTTACATCACCGAGATACAGCAGGATGTCGATGGCGACGCGCATTTCCCCGAACTGGTCAGAAGTGAATGGCGGGAGACCGCACGCGAGGTGCGCGCGCAGGAAACACCGCAACCGCTGGAATATCAATTCGTCACGTACCAACGCAGCTAAGGAAGAACCATGAAATATCTGAGATCTGAATTCCCCATCGCCATCGCCTTGCTCGTCCTCGGCCTCGGCTTCGCGCTCGAACACGGCGCAGTCGAACACGGCGGCGGCGCGCTGTGGGGGCTGGTGCTGGTGATCCTCGCCGCCATCATCGGCGTCGCCTTCCGCATCGCGCACCACGCCGAAGTGCTGGCGGTTCGCTTCGGCGAACCCTACGGCACGCTGATTCTCACGCTCGCCGCAGTGTCGGTGGAAGTGGTGATCCTGGTGGTATTGCTGATGGGCGAGCCGAACCCGACGCTGGCGCGCGACACCGTGTTCGCCGCAGTGATGTTCGACATCAACGGCATCCTCGGTCTTGCCGCCATCGTCGGCGGCCTCAAGCACGGCCAGACCAAGTACAACATCTCTTCGGCCAATTCCTTCGTCGCCATGCTGCTGGTCGCCATCGGTATCGGCATGTTCATCCCCGACTTCGTGCCGGATGACAAATGGCAGATCTATTCTGTGTTCTCCATCGGCATGATGGCGGTCATGTACGCGGGATTCCTGCGTTTGCAGACGGTGGAACACCGCACCTTCTTCGAATACTCCAGCGACACCGACGAAGAAGCGCATGACGAGGCGCACAGCCCGAACTCGCTGCACGTCGGCATCATGCTCGGCGCCATCGTGCTGGTCGGCCTGCTCTCCGAAGTGCTGTCGGTACTGCTGGACGCCGGACTCACCGGCAGCAGCCTGCCCAAGGCCATCCCCGCCGTGCTGGTCGCGCTGATCTCGGCCAGCCCCGAGATCCTCACCGCGCTGCGTGCTGCGCAGAACAACCGCATGCAGACCACCGTCAACATCGCGCTCGGCGCTTCGCTCGCCACCGTACTGCTTACGCTGCCGGTGATCGAATTCATCGCGCTGGTCACCGGAGATCGCATCGTCATGGCGCTCACCCCGGTGCAGGGCGGCATGCTGTTGCTCACCTTCCTCACGGTGATGAACAACCTGCATGACGGCGAGACCAACGCCATCGAGGGCATCAGCCACTTCGCGCTGTTTGCGGCCTTCATCGCGCTGGTGGCGATGGGAATGATGTAGCCAAAGAGATATTGCAGTCCCAAGAGAACGCCCTCCTTGCGAGGGCGTTCTGGTTTCTAGAGAATGGTTTTCAGAACAAGGCCGATCACCGCACTCGCCGCAATCACCTCGATGACGCCACGCTTGTAACGCAACAACGCCACCGCTGCCGCCAGCGCAAGCAAAGCCGACACCCAATCGAACGTTCCTGCAAACCCCTTCGGCCACAGCACGTGATAACCGAAGAATAAGCCCAGGTTGAGGATGACACCGACGACTGCCGCCGTGATCGCGGTGAGCGGTGCGGTGAACTTGAGGTCGCCATGCGTGGTCTCGACCAGCGGACCGCCCGCGAAGATGAACATGAACGAGGGCAGAAAGGTGAACCAGGTCACCAGTATCGCGGCGACCGCGCCTGCTAAAAACACATTCTCTGCACCGAACAATGCCTGCGTGTAGCCGCCGATGAAACCGACAAAGGCCACCACCATGATGAGCGGCCCCGGCGTGGTCTCGCCGAGCGCGAGGCCGTCGATCATCTGCGTCGGTGTGAGCCAGCCGTAATGCCCGACCGCGCCCTGATAGACATAGGGCAGCACCGCATACGCGCCGCCGAAGGTGAGCAGCGCGGCCTTGGTGAAAAACCAGCCCATTTGCGTGAACGTGTGATCCCAGCCATAGGTCAGCGTCAGCAAAGTCATCGGCAACAGCCACAGCAGGCCGCCGATCACGATCACCTTGAGCAGACCCGACCAGCGGAATTTCGCATGCTCTGGCGTCGGCGTGTCATCGTCGATGATCGCTGCGCCGTATGATTTATTCGACTTGCCGTGACCGCCGCCGAGCGCGAACTTGCCCGGCATATAACGACCGCCGATGTAACCGATCAGTGCGGCAGCGACGACGATGGCGGGAAACGGCACGTTGAGCGCGAAGATGGCCACGAACGAAGCCGCCGCGATGGCCCACAGCCAGTTGTTCTTGAGCGCGCGCGAACCGATGCGATGCGCGGCCTGCACCACGATGGCCGTGACCGCCGGTTTGATGCCGTAAAACAATCCGGCCACCAGCGGCACATCGCCGAACGCGATGTAGAACCAGGACAGCAAGATGAGGATGAACAGCGAGGGCAGCACGAACATCGTGCCCGCGATGACGCCGCCCCAGCCCCGGTGCATTAGCCAGCCGATGTAAGTGGCGAGCTGCTGCGCTTCCGGGCCGGGCAGCACCATGCAGTAGTTGAGAGCGTGCAGAAAGCGGCGGTCGGATATCCAGCGTTTCTGCTCGACCAGATCGTGATGCATCATGGCGATCTGCCCGGCCGGGCCACCGAAGCTGATGCAGCCGAGCTTGAACCAATAGCGGAAGGCCTGCGCCAGTGTGACCGGTGCGGGGGGGCGGGTATTTTCGGAAAGTTGCTGTTGCGGTGTGTCCATGATTCCTCCTTGGAATATATCCAATCTGCAGCAAGCCTTGGACGAGGAATCGTCTTGAAACGGGGAGGCTGCCTTATCCCCGATACGGCGGATTATGTGCGCTTCCCCCAAGCCGGACAAGGTTAGTCGGCCAATACACCTGTGATGATTCCGGTCATGCGCTTGTGGCATACTTCGCCGCTGTTAAAAACCTGCGAGAGATCGACCATGCACGCCGCCATGAGTACCACCGAGATCTTCCTGATCGCGATGACGCTGATCTTCACCATCCCTTATCTCATCTGGCGGGTGGGGCGAACGGAATACTACGCGCCGCTGGTGGTGGTGCAGATCATCACCGGCATTTTGCTCGGCCCCGGCATCCTCGGCGCGGCCTTCCCCGATTATTACGGCTTCGTGTTCACCCCGCAGGTCATCCAGTCGCTAAACGGCATCGCCTGGTGGGCGGTGATGGTGTTCGTGTGGATCGCGGGCATAGAACTCGACCTGCGCCAGACATGGAAATATAGGCGCGAGAGCGGCATCACCGCCGGCCTCGCGCTGGGCACGCCGCTGCTGTTCGGCTGCCTCGCCGGGTTGGGCATGCTGATGTGCGACGGCTGGATCGGCCCCAGGGCGCTGGGCTGGCAATTCGTCCTCGGCGTGGGCATGTCTTGCGCAGTCACCGCACTGCCCATCCTCATCCTGTTCATGGAGAAACTGGAGATCCTGCGCCAGCCCATCGGCCAGCGCATCCTGCGCTACGCCAGCCTGGACGACGTCGCCATCTGGGGCGTGCTCGCGCTGATCCTGATGGATTGGGAGCGCGTGGGCAAGCAACTCGGCTTCCTGATCGCCTTCGCCGTCGCCAGCTACCTGTTCCGCAAACTCATGGTGTGGCTGGAGGAGCGCGACCGCTGGTATGTCGGTCTGATCTGGCTGGCGGTGTGCGGTTTCGGCGCCGACTGGTCCGGCCTGCACTTCATGGTCGGTGCCTTCCTCGCCGGTGCGGTCACCGACAGCCACTGGTTCGACCAGAAGAAGATGGACCTGATGCGCCATCACGTGCTGCTGGTGATCATGCCGGTGTTCTTCCTCAGCACCGGCTTGCGCACCAACTGGGCGATGGGCGGCAGCACCGTGTTCATCGCGGCCGGCGTGCTGCTGTTCGCCGCCGTGTCGGGCAAACTGATCGGCGTGCATGCAGCAGGCAAGATCTTGAAGTGGAAACCGGGCGAAGCCTCCATCATCGGCTGGCTGCTGCAGACCAAGGCGTTGATCATGATCATCTTCGCCAACATCCTGCTCGACAAGCAGATCATCACCAGCGAGACCTTCACTGCGCTGCTGCTGATGGCCGTCGCCAGCACCATGCTCACCGTGCCGGTGGTGTCACCGAAGCTGGAGCGGATGAAAGAGATCATCTTCCGCTCGAAGTAGAATGTCGTTCATGACTCTCAAAAAGGAACTGCGATGAGCGGTTGTTGCGACAACGGCTGCGAGATCACCGCGCGCAACGAGCGGCAGCGCTCCACGCTGAAGTGGGTGCTGGTCATCAATGCCTTGATGTTCCTCGTCATCGTCGCCGCCGCGCTGTATGCCGACTCGACCGCACTGCTCTCCGACAGCCTCGACAATCTCGGCGATGCCATCACCTACGCGCTGAGCCTGTACGCCATCGCGCTGGGCAGCCGCGCCAAGGCCAGGGTCGCGCTGTTCAAGGGCATACTGATTCTGGCGGCGGCACTCGCGGTCGCCGGGCAGATCGCCTGGAAACTCGCGCATCCCGCGCTGCCGATCTTCGAGGCGATGGGCGCCTTCAGTTTGCTCGGGTTGACGGCCAACGGCATCTGTTTCTGGCTGCTGTGGCGACACCGCCACGAGGACATCAACATGAGCTCGGTGTGGGAATGCTCGCGCAACGACATCGCCTCCAACATCGCGGTGTTCGTCGCCGCGCTCGGGGTATGGCTGACCGGTGCAGCGTGGCCCGACCTGCTGGTCGCCGCCGCACTCGTCGTTCTGCTGCTACGCTCCGCCCTGCGTGTTATCTCCTCCGCCCGCAGAGAACTCGCTCCCTGACGCCCGCCGGGGCGACCGCTTGCCCTCCGGTATAATTCGGCAATGACCGAACCTGCCCAAACCCTCGAACTCCTCGCCCCCGCCAAGACCTCCGCCATCGGCCGCGAAGCCATCCTGCACGGTGCGGATGCCGTCTACATCGGCGGCCCGTCGTTCGGTGCGCGCGACAAGGCGGGCAATTCTCTCGAAGAGATCGCCGAGCTGGTGAATCTCGCCCACCGCTTCAACGCGAAGATCTACGTTACGCTCAACACCATCCTGCACGATGCCGAACTGGAAGCGGCGCGCAAACTTGCACACGACTGCCACGACATCGGCGTCGATGCGCTCATCGTTCAGGATATGGGCCTGCTCGAACTCGACCTGCCGCCCATCGATCTGCACGCCTCCACCCAATGCGACATCCGCACGCCGGAGAAGGCGCGCTTTCTGGCCGATGTCGGCTTTTCGCAACTGGTGCTGGCACGCGAACTGACGATAGAGGAAATCACTGCAGTGCGCGCCGCCGTGCCCGCCGACACCGTGATTGAGCACTTCATCCACGGCGCGCTGTGCGTGGCCTATTCCGGCCAGTGCAACATCAGCCACGCGCACACCGGACGCAGCGCCAATCGCGGCGACTGCTCGCAGGCTTGCCGCCTGCCCTACACGCTGCAAGACGACAAGGGCCAGATCGTCGCATTCGAGAAGCACCTGCTGTCGGTGAAGGACAACAACCAGAGTGGCAACCTGCGCGCGTTGATCGATGCGGGTGTGCGCAGCTTCAAGATCGAGGGCCGCTACAAGGATGCGCCCTACGTGAAGAACATCACCGGCCACTATCGCCAGCTACTCGACGAGATATTGAACGAGCGCCCGGAGTTGCACGCCGCCTCCAGCGGCAGGACCCGGCTGCTGTTCACGCCCGATCCGGACAAGACCTTCCATCGCGGCGCGACAGATTATTTCTCGCAGGGCCGCAAGGCCGACATCGGCGCGTTCGACACGCCCACTTTCGTCGGGTTAGAACTCGGCAGCGTGACCAAGCTCGGCGACAAATGGTTCGAGATGGAATCGAACGAAGACCTGGCCAACAGCGACGGGCTGAATTACCTGCACAAGCGCGAAGTGATCGGCTTGCAGGCGAACGTGGTCGAGCACAAAGGCAGCGTGTGGCGCGTGTTCCCCAACGAACCCATGCACACATTGACCGGGCTGCGCGTCGGTCTCGCCATCAGCCGCAACCGCGACCATGTCTGGGAGATGACGCTCAACAAGAAATCCGCCGAGCGCAAGATCGGCGTGAATGCCACCTTCGCCGAAACAGCGGACGGCTTCGCGCTTACCCTGCAAGACGAAGACGGCATCAGCGCCACCGCCAGCGCCGCGTTTGAAAAACAGCCCGCCAAGAATCCGGCGGAAGCGGAAAGCAGCGTGCGCGAACAACTGGCGCGTTTCGGCAATACCGATTTCGAACTGGATGAACTCAAGGTCGAATGGTCGCAACCGCTGTTCGCCCCCAGCTCCCTGCTCAACAAACTCCGCCGCGACGCCGTCGAACAACTCGAAGCCGCTCGTCTCGCCGCCCACCACCCTCTGCCGCGCAAAGCCGCCGTGGAACCGCCCGCGCACTATCCGGAAGAATCCCTCTCCTTCCTTGCCAACGTCTACAACACAGCCGCGCGCGGCTTCTACGCCAAACACGGCGTGAAGCTCATCGCAGCTGCCTACGAGGCACACAAGGAAGCGGGCGAAGTCCCGCTGATGATCACGCGCCACTGCATCCGCTATTCTCTGAGCCTTTGCCCCAAACAGGCGAAGGGCGTCATCGGCGTACAGGGCCAGGTGCGCGCCGAGCCCATGACGCTAATCAACGGCAGCGAAAAATTGCGTCTGGAGTTCGACTGCAGGAAGTGCGAAATGCACGTGATGGGAAAGATGAAGAAACACATCCTGAAAACGCCGCCGCCGACTACCGTTCCGGTGACGTTTCACAGTCGATAGCGAGCACTGACGTAAAGATCAACTGGAAGCCTGATGAGCCTCGAAGAACCGCCCGAATATTCGATCTCCGAGTTCCTGCTCGCCGCGCTGTTCCTTTGCGCCGGGCTGGCCTGTCTGATCTGGGCTGCACATGCCTTTACTACCGATCAACCCTATGCCGCGATGAAGGGTTCGGGGCTGGCGCTGATCATGTTCTCGGGCAGTGTCGATCCGCTGCGTTTCTATGGGGACCTGTTTTCTTTTCCTTATCGCTTCATCGATTCGGCGGGCCGCGACACGCGCATCACCATGCTGGCGGCAGTGCTCGGCAGCCTGCTGTTCACGGCGGGAGCGCTGCTGGGTTGGTTGGCTGGCTAACCAAGCAGCTCCTTTCATTTGAAATATCGATGCCATGGTCTTATAGTGGCTACATAAGACTATGACCGTGTCTCAAAGACTCGGAGCGGCGCCCCGGAATCAAAGCTCGTGGGGACCGCACAGGAGGAAGTATGCCGTTACCACAAACCGTTGCGCTGGTGCCGCTGCGCGCCTTGTTGCGGCATTTTGCGGCGACCTTCACGTTCGCCGCAATAATTCTCACGCTGGTTATCGCTGTCGGCGTGCATCTCGACGAGAGTGATCGTCTGGAGAAGACTCAGGTACGCGAATCTGCACGCATCGAGATTGCGCGCAACCGCGTGGTTCAGGATCTGTCTGCAGTCGCGCTCGATCTGCACGTCATCGCGCGGCTTCCGGCGATGCAAAGATTCCTCGACAGTGGCGCATTGGTACAACGCAACGAACTGGCGCGATTCTTCCTGCTGCTCTCGGGCGTGAGCGGCCGCTACGACCAGATTCGCTATCTGGACACGCGCGGTCAGGAAGTCATCCGCGTCAACTACAGCGATGGAAAAGCCTATGTCGTCCCGGCCGACCAGTTGCAAAACAAGGCCGGACGCTATTTCTTCCGTGACACACTCAAGCTCGGGCCAGAGGAGATATTCGTCTCGCCGCTGGACCTGAACATCGAACATGACCAGTTGGAGATCCCGTACAAGCCGATGATCCGCTTCGGCATGCCGGTGTTCGACAGTGCAGGGCGCAAGCAGGGCGTGGTGCTGCTCAATTACTTCGGCGGCCAGTTGTTACAAAATTTCCGTGATGTGATGCAGGGCGGCGATTCACGCGTTGCCATGGTGCTCAACCGCGACGGTTTCTGGCTGAGCGGGGCAAAGCCGGAAGACGAATGGGGGTTCATGCTGAAACAGCCGGAACGTATCTTTGCGCGCGACTATCCTGCGGAGTGGCAAACCATCGCAAAGAACGACAGCGGCGCCCTGCGATCCCCCAACGGCTTGTTCATGTACGACACGGTCTATCCGCTACAGGCGGGCCAGCACTCCTCCTCCGGCTCGGCATTGCCGCGCGCGCCCAGCCAACTCTATCTGGATGCGACGGAATACCAGTGGAAGATCGTCACGCTCGTTCCCGCGTCAGCCCTGCGCGAGCAAAGCTGGTTCTGGCAGACCGGCAACCGAGTGCTGATCTTTGCCGCCTATCTGTTGCTCGCTCTGGCCGCATACTTGGTCGCCTACCTCGACCTCCGCCACCGGCAATCTACCGGCAACCTGAAAGAGAACGAGACACGGTTGCGCGAGATCACCACCACCATGAGCGACGGATTGATGGTGGCCGGGCAAGACGGCAGGATTTTGTTCGCCAATCCCGCGGCCGGCCTACTGCTCGGCTATGAACCCGGTGAGCTGCTGGAAGCGGACATGCACGATCTGCTGCATGTTCATGCGGACGGTTCGCCCGCTTCACGCTCGGATTGCCCGGTTTTGAACAACACCCGCAGCGGCCAGACCTATCGCGGAGTGGAAGAGACGTTCAGGCGCAAAGACGGAACCGTGCTACCGGTATCGATCAGCATCTCGACCGTCCATCGAGGCGAGGATATCGGTGACATCGTCATCGCCTTCCACGACATCTCGGCGCGCAAGCAGCTCGAACGCGAGCTGGAATACCGCGCACACACAGACGTCCTGACCGGGCTCGGCAACCGTCGCCATTTCTACGAACTCGCGGAACAGGAAGTCTCACGCGCCAAGCGCTACGGTACGCCGTTGGCCGCCCTGATGCTGGACATCGACCATTTCAAGAAGATCAACGACAGCTATGGCCACCCCGTCGGGGATACAGTGTTGCAGAAGTTGGGCGAGATTTGCCGGAATACCTTGCGCGAGAACGACATCGTCGGCCGATTGGGCGGTGAAGAGTTCGCCATCCTGCTGCCGGAAGCAGAAGCGGAACGGGCAATGGAAGTAGCCGAACGCTTGCGTCTGGCGGCGGAAAACACCGACATACCGCTGGCACCGGAAAAACACTTTAACTTCTTCGTCTCAATCGGGGTGACCAGCATGATCGCCAGCGACGAGAACGTCGACGCCATGCTCAAACGGGCGGATGCAGCCCTGTATGCCGCCAAGAACGCGGGACGCAACCGGGTGCAATTCTTTGGGAGCTGATGATCAAAGACGACAGACCGCAATCTTGTCTGCCGCCATCACTCTGCTTTCATCTCCATATACAGTTTGGAAAGCATGGTCTGGACATCACGCGACGACTTGGCGAAGTCTCCCTCCAGCAGCAGACCCGTGGCCTCTTCGAGCCGACCCTGCTGGACTTTCTGCACCACTTCCGCGGCACCGATGTGGAATTGCGAGTGTTTGGATTTGAGCTGGTGGAACAGAGGCAGATGACTGCAGAACGTCGCGCCATTGCCGTATATCCATTTCCCCAGCGCGCACTGGTTATCCTGGCAGATCACCGCGTGGTCGAGTATCTCGGTTGATGTCGCTTGCACATAGGCGACCAGGCGCTCTTTCCACTTCCGGTGCGTCTCGATCGCGGCAACGAAATCCAGACCTTTCACTTCCGCTGTTTCATTGATGCCGCCGAGTTGGAATGCCGCCGCACTTTTCTCATCACCGCGCGAATGTGCCAGAAACCAATCGAACAAACCCATCATCACCTCCATTGCAGAGGGGGAAATGTAATGAATTTGTATTAAGGTTTCGTGATGGCGGATGCCGCGACAGTCTGCGGTATCCATCACCGCCCCCATAATAGTTGACAATAACAATCCAGTTTCTTAGGATGACCTCTCCGGGTTGCTTCAAATTAACCCGCCTATTTCGGTATCCGGCACAGCCTTGCACGACAGCCGAGTGGTTGCTCACATTCTCCCGTCCGAGCCGACAAACTTCCAACCGGGTCAGCCGATAACCTACCGGTAAACGTCAAGGAAAGAGAGGACATCATGGCCACATTCTTTGGGATCGAAGAACGCGATGCGCAGGGCTTCATAGCCAGGCACACGGTATGTCTGCCGCACTTGGCGGACGGCAAGACGGATCTGCGCTACGTCGTATCGCCCATGCGCAAGGAAGACATCGTCTTCATCAAGCACTGCACGTCGCCATCCGACTTGCACATCATGGCGGTCGGGGTGGTGCAGTCCGAATATCCCGGCAAGCACATCACCGATGTGTGTCTGCCGGTAGACTGGGTGTGGCAGGGCGAGAAGGTGGTCGAATCGACAGATGAATCCATGCCTTTATGCGGCAAGGCTTTGTATGAAGAACACAATATCCAGGTGCAGCGCCAGATCATCGATCTGTTGCCGCAGCGATACCGCTTGCCGCAGGAATGGTGACCGTTTCCCGGTCGGGCAGGTAGCGGAAGAGTCCGTCTGTAAATGTTATCCTGTCGGTTTTCCAAATTCAGCGGGAGAAGTTCCATGAAATCGACCACCCACATCCTGACTGCGACGACCCTTTTTGCCGCTCTGCTCGTCCTTACCGCCTGTGGCCCAAAGGGCGGCGGACAGCAGGCCCCCGCCGGTGCAAGTGCGCCGCCCCCGCCGGAAGTGGATGTGATCTCGGTGACTTCCGGGTCGGTGGTGCTGACCCAGGACCTGCCCGGACGCATGGAAGCGTTCCGCACGGCGCAGGTGCGCGCGCGCGTCGAGGGTATCGTCGAGAAGCGCCTGTTCGCCGAGGGCAGCGATGTCAAAGCCGGCCAATCGCTGTACCAGATATATTCCGCCAATTACCGCGCCAACCTCGAAGCTGCCAAGGCCGATCTCGAAGCGGCGCGGCAGAACCTGGAAAGCGCCAAGAAGCTGCTGGAAGCCAAGTTCATCAGTCCGCTGAGCCTTGAACAGACCACCGCGAAATACAAACAGGCCGAAGCCGCCTATTCCAAAGCGCGCGAAGACATGGGCAACACCAATGTGCCGGCATCCATCTCCGGCCGCATCGGGCGCTCGCTGGTGACCGAGGGCGCGCTGGTCGGACGCGGCGACGCCACATTGCTCGCCACCATCGAGCAGGTTGATCCCATCTATGTCAACTTCACCCGCCCCGGCGCCGACCTGCAGCAGCTGCAGAAGGCGTTCAACGCCGGCAAGCTGCGCCAAGCCGATGCAGCACAGGTCGAGCTGGTGCTGGAGGACGGCAGCATCTATCCGCATCCGGGCAAACTGTTGTTCTCCAATCTCGCGGTCGATCCCGGCACCGGCAGCATCTCGCTGCGCGCCGAGTTCGCCAACCGCGATCATGAATTGTTGCCCGGCATGTTCGCGCGCGTGCGATTCCCCGAGAGCGTCGCCGACGATAGCATCCGCATCCCGCAGCGCGCGGTACAGATCGGCGCGCAGGGCCAGTTCGTGCTGGTGGTGGATAAAGAAAGCAAATCCGCCGTGCGCCCGGTGAAGACCGGCCAGATGGTCGGCGGCGATTTCATCATCACCGAGGGTTTGCAGGTCGGCGACCAGGTGATCGTCAACGGCGTGCAGAAAGCGCGCCCCGGCACACCGGTGAAGCCGGTTCCGCTGGGTCAGACCGACAACGCAGCAGCCGCAAGCGCCCCCGCCGCCACCGCACAGAAATAGAGAGACATCGTGTTAGCAAAATTCTTCATCGACCGCCCCATCTTCGCATGGGTCATCGCCATCATCATCCTGCTCTCCGGCGTGCTGGCGCTGCGCAACCTGCCGGTCGCTTCCTATCCGGCAGTGGCGCCGCCCGCGCTGGCCATCACCCTCGCCTACCCCGGCGCTTCGGCGCAAGTGGTGGAAGAGACCGCCGTCGCGCTGGTGGAGCAGGAACTCAACGGTATCGAGCATCTGCTCTACATGGAGTCGGCTTCCGAGCAGGGCGTCGGCACCATCACGCTGACCTTCGAGGCGGGCACCAATCTCGACGTGGCTTCTGTCGAAACGCAGAACCGCGTGAAGCGCGCGGAAGCGCGCCTGCCGGAAGACGTGCGCCGTGTCGGCGTGTCGGTGGCGAAATCGGCGCGCAACTTCCTGATGATCATCGCGCTGATCTCGCCGGACAAGAGCCGCGACAACGTGGCGCTGGGCAGCTATGCCGCCGCCAACGTGCTGGAAAGCATCCGCCGCGTGCCCGGCGTGGGCGAGGCGATGATGTTCGGCACCGAATATTCGATGCGTCTGTGGCTGAAGCCGGAGAAGCTGCACGCCTATAACCTGACGCCCGGCGATGTGAGCCGTGCGGTGCGCGCGCAGAACACGCAGCTCGCCACCGGCGAGCTCGGCCAGTTGCCCGCCGCGCCCGGCCAGCAATTGAATGCGGTGATCGTCACCAAGAGTCGATTGTCCACCGCGCAGGAATTCGGCAACGTGATCGTGCGCGCCAACGCCGATGGCTCCACCGTGCGCGTGAAGGATGTGGCACGCGTGGAACTGGGCGCGCAGGATTATTCCATCGCCGCGCGCATCGACGGCCAGCCGGCCTCCGCCATCGCCATCCGTCTGTCGCCTTCGGCCAACGCGCTGGATACTGCCAAAGCGGTGAAAACCAAGATGGAAGAACTGTCCAAGTTCTTCCCCAAGGGCATCGATTGGCTGGTGCCCTATGACACCTCGAAGTTCGTCGAGATCTCGATCAGCGAGGTGGTGAAGACATTGGCGGAAGCCGTGGTGCTGGTGTTCCTCGTCATCTGGCTGTTCCTCGGCAACCTGCGCGCTACTTTCATTCCCGCCATCGTGGTGCCGGTCGCGCTGATCGGCGCGCTGGTGGGCCTGTACCTGGTCGGCTATTCGATCAACACGCTGACACTATTCGCCATGGTGCTGGCGGTAGGTATCGTGGTGGACGATGCGATCGTGGTGGTGGAGAACGTCGAGCGCATCATGACCGATGAGGGCCTTGCGCCGCGCGAGGCGACGCGCAAGGCGATGGACCAGATCTTCGGCGCCATCATCGCGATCACGCTGGTGCTGTGCTCGGTGTTCGTGCCGATGATGTTCTTCGGCGGCGCGGTCGGCGCGATCTATCGCCAGTTCTCGGTGACGCTGATCCTGACGATTTTATTCTCTGTGCTGATGGCACTGACGCTGACACCCGCCTTGTGCGCGGCACTGCTGCGCAATGATGCCGGTCACGAGATGGTGCCGAAATCGGGTCTGCTCGGCTGGTTCAACCGCATCTTCAACCGCACCACGCAGCGATACCGCTCGGGCGTGATCGGTGTGCTGAACCGTAGCGGCCGCGCGCTGGTGGTGTATGCCGCGCTGCTGGCCGGGACCGGCTGGCTGTTCCTGACGCTGCCCAACAGCTTCCTGCCGGAAGAGGACCAGGGTTATTTCATCAACGTCATCCAGCTGCCGCCGGGTGCCACGCGCGAGCGCTCGCAGGAAGTGATCTCGCAGGTGGAGCAGTTCTACCTCAAGCAGCCGGAAGTGGATCATGTGATCGGCGTGCTCGGTTTCTCCTTCTTCGGCCGCGGGCAGAATTCGGCGCTGGTTTTCGTGCGTCTGAAAGACTGGGATGAACGCCCCGGCAAGGACAGCTCGGCTTCCGCGCTGGTGAGGAAGGCCAACATGGCACTGTTCCGCATCAAGCAGGCGTTCATCTTCGCCATCAACGTGCCGCCCATCCCCGAGCTGGCAGCGGTCGGCGGTTTCGATTTCCGCCTGCAGGACCGGACCGGACAGGGCCGCGACAAACTGATGGACGCGCGCAACATGATGCTGGGGATGGCAGGCAAGCATCCGATGCTGGTCGGCGTGCGACCCGAGGGCCAGGAGCCGGCGCCGCAATTGCAACTCGACATCGACCGCCTGAAAGCGCGCGCACTCGGCATCGAGATGGCCGACCTCAACGAGACGCTGCAGTCGACGTTGGGCGTTGCCTACATCAACGACTTCGTGCGCGAGGGCCGCATCCTGCGTGTGCAGATGCAGGCCGAGCCGTCCACCCGCACCACGCCGCAGCGGATATTGCAGATCCCGGTGCGCAACGCGCAGGGCGGCATGGTGCCGCTGTCCGAGATCGCTTCCGCACGCTGGACAGCCAGCCTGCCCAAGCTGGACCGTTACAACGGCATCCCCTCAATGAAGATCTCGGGCAGTCCGGCGCCGGGCCGCAGCAGCGGCGACGCGCTGGCGGCGATGGAAGAAGTGGCGGCGCAGTTGCCGCCCGGCTTCGGTTTCGAATGGTCCGGCTCGTCGAGCGAGGAACGGCTTTCCGGCGCGCAGGCGAAGTTCCTGTTCGGCCTGTCGGTGGTCGCGGTGTTCCTGGTGCTGGCCGCGTTGTACGAGAGTTGGTCGGTGCCGGTCGCCGTGGTCATGGTGGTGCCCATCGGCATCCTGGGAGCGCTGGCTGCTGTTCACCTGCGCGGACTGCCCAACGATGTGTATTTCAAAGTGGGGCTAATCGTCATCATCGGTCTGGCGGCGAAGAACGCGATCCTGATCATCCAGTTCGCGCGCGACCTGCAGCACAAGGGACACGACTTGGTCGAGGCCACGGTGGAAGCTTGCCGGTTGCGTTTCCGCCCCATCCTGATGACGTCCATCGCTTTCATCCTCGGCGTGCTGCCGCTGGCCATCTCTACCGGCGCGGGTGCGAATGGTCGCCATGCCATCGGTACCGGCGTGATGGGCGGCATGATCGCCGCAACGGTGCTGGCGGTGTTCCTGGTGCCGGTGTTCTATGTGGTCATCCGCCGATTCTTCCCCAGCCATGTGCGGCCAAAGGATGGTACGGATGACTAAGCAGGTCTTGTTACAGAAATCGGATTCGCAACAACCATGAGAATAAGCTCTGCATGCCCGGTAGCCGACGATCTGTCGTTGGCGATAGAACGCAACGAGCTGACCTTGCCCACGATGCCCGCCTGGGCCGCCAAGGTCCAGCGCATGCTGGACGACATCAACGTCTCTGCCGGACAGATCGTCACCGCAGTGTCGTCCGATCCTGCGTTCGTCGCACAACTGATCAAGACCGCCAACAGCGCCGCCTATACCGGCAAGCCAAAGGTGGATAACGTCAACGCGGCCGTCACCCGGCTGGGCTACAAGATGCTGCGCAACCTGATCGTCTCGGCCTCGATGTCCAAACTCGCCATCATCGAAAAACCCGCGCTCAAGAAGTACCTGAACGAGTTCTGGGACCACAGCCGTGAAGTGGCCGCGACCAGCTACGTTCTGGCCAGGAGCCAGAAGCATCTGAACCCGGACCAGGCGATGCTGGCGGGTCTGATCCACGACATCGGCAGGCTGCCGCTGTTCCTGCATATCGAAAAGAAGAACCTGGTCGTCGACGGCCCGGCGATGGACATCATCATCCGCCGCTGCAGCGCGATGATAGGCGAACAATTACTGGCGATCTGGGAGTTCCCGGACGAGTTGGTCGAGATACCGATGGCCCACGAGGATATCTACCGCGAGACCGGCAGCCCGCGCGCCAGCTACGCCGACGTGGTGACGATCGCCAACATGCTCACCCGCGCCACCGCCAAGGTGGTCGACTGGGACAAAATCACCGCGGTCAAGCGCATGGGCATCGCTTCCGATCTGTATCGCGAATTCTTCGATCGCTTCGACAAGGATCTCACCATCGCGCGCGAGATGCTGGCCTAGTATCCCGTCCGGCCAAGAATCCGCCGGGAACTGTTCAAGTATGGGCATGTCAATGCGGCTTCACATTGCTGTGTCCACCATCTTGCGAGTGTGCTTGTAGTTCCGTTCACACTCGTCAATAATGACCTCGTCGGGCGCCTTCAAATTGCCCAGCAGACGTGATCTCTTCGCGGGGTGTGTGTCACGCCTTTCTCTGGCACCCCGTGCATCGGAGGTAATCATGGTACTTCGCACATTGACTGTTTCAACGCTGGCTTGTTCGTTGATGCTGGGCGGAAGCATTGCACTCGCGGCAGACAAGGTTCAGGCTCAGGATCGCACCCAGGATCAGACCCGCCTGCAGGATCAGGAGCAGATATACGGTAGCCAGTTGATGACCGAGCAGGAACGTCTCGAACACCGCAACATGATGCGCAGCATGAAGACCCGGGAAGAACGCGAGGCGTATCGCCTGGAACATCACAAGAAGATGCAGGTGCGCGCCAAGGAAAAAGGTGTGACCTTGCCGGATGAACCCCTGCCCCAGGGTCGCATGATGAAAGGGCCCGGCGCGGGTGGCGGCATGGGTGCCGGCGGCGGGATGGGTCCCGGCAGTCGCAACAAGTAAGTCTTTCGCCTGCTTCGGCGGCAATGATAAAAAGCGGATGCAAGCATCCGCTTTTTTTCTGCACCAGTTCTTTTTGTCAGGTGATAACGAATTCGCTACCCCGGCACGTTCCGCGTAGAAAGTGCGGGCTAAGGATACAAATCCGTACAAATTCACCTTTACGCGACATATGCCAGATACTTGGCTCGGGCTAAATGTGCCGCGTGGACATTTTTCCTGTGCCCGCAACAAATTTACACTGCTTTACAGCTACTCTCACTAGAATCGGGTTTATCAACGCTACGCGCAAGGCACTGACAATGAAGCTTGAAGTAAAAAGACTGCCGAGGATATTTCTGCTGCTCATCCCGCTCGCCGGATGCGCGGTCGGGCCGGATTACGTCAGGCGCGACCCGGTGGTGCCGGCGACATGGGCCAATGCTGCCGGCGCGAATGCCGTCAGCCGTTCGGAAGACATCTCGCGCTGGTGGCAGCGTCTGAACGATCCGCTGCTGAGCGAACTGGTAGAGGAAGCACTGCGCAACAGCCCCGACATGCGCAGCGCCCGTGCCAGACTGACCGAGGTGCGCGCCCGTCTCGACCTGGCCGATGCCGGCCTGTACCCCGCGCTGAAAGGTTCGCTCTCCGGCAACAGAAGCAAGGGCAGCGCAGTCACCGGATCGGGCTCGACCAGCGAGCTGTACAACGCCGGATTCGATGCGAGCTGGGAGCTCGATGTGTTCGGAGCGCGTCGCCGCGCCATCGAAGCGGCAGATGCCGATGCGGGCGCCACACTGGCGAACCTGCACGACACGCAGGTCTCGCTTTCCGCCGAGGTCGCGCTCAACTACGCGCAGCTGCGCAGCTATCAGGCGCGGCTGCAGATCTCGCGCGACAATCTGGCGGCGCAAAGCGAGACGCTGCAGATCACCGATTGGCGCGCGCAGGCCGGACTCGTCACGACACTGGAAGTGGAACAGGCGCGCAGCAATCTCATGCAGACGCGTGCCGCCATCCCCGCACTGAACACCGGGCTGACCAAGGCGGAGAACCGTCTGGCGGTCCTGTTGGGCAAGTTCCCCGCCGCCCTGCATGATCGCCTGTCGCCGCCGCTCGAATTGCCCGCCTTGCCGGAAGAGATCGCGCTCGGCATCCCGGCGGACACATTGCGTCAGCGTCCGGACGTGCAGGCGGCGGAACGCAAAGTCGCCGCCGAGACCGCCCGCATCGGGCAGGCGACCGCCGAGCGCTATCCATCGTTCTCATTGAGCGGCAGCCTGGGCTGGAAGGCGTTCACCTACGGCGCACTCGGCACCGCGGATTCGCTCACCCGTTCCGTCACCGCCAGTATCGCGCAGACGATCTTCGACGGTGGCGCTGCAAGCAGCCGCATCCGGGCCCAGAACGCCGTGCAGGAACAGGCGCTGATCGCCTGGGAGAAAGCCGTACTCACTGCGCTGGAAGATGTGGAGAACTCCCTCGCCGCCTATGCCAACAGCCGCGAGCGCCAGGAGGCGTTGCAGGTGGCTGCCACATCGGCGCGCAATGCGGCGGAATTGGCCAAGCAGCGCTACCAGAGTGGTCTCATCGATTTCCAGAGCGTGCTGGATACCGAACGCAGCCTGCTCTCCAGCGAAGACAGTCTGGCCGGCGCGAGGATGGACGAACTCTCCGCCCTGATCGGCCTGTACAAGGCACTCGGCGGCGGCTGGCAGGACAGCGATAGAACAGACGACAAATCATCCGAAGGCGGCAAACCATGAACGAAGCAAACGACTCTCGCATGAACCGGTTCCTTGACAAATTCCGTTCCCTCACGACGGACAGGCGCAAGATGGCCTGGACGGCGCTCGGCATCGTCGCCGTGCTGCTGCTCTGGGGAATCTATCCGTCTGGCAACTCGGCCGGCGTGCGCTACATCACCGAGGAGATCGCCAAAGGCGACCTCGCGGTCGCCGTATCGGCCACCGGCAATCTTTACCCCACCAACCAGGTGGATGTGGGCAGCGAACTTTCCGGCATCGTCGAGAAGGTGATGGTGGACGAGAACGACCGCGTCAAGCGCGGGCAGGTGCTGGCACAACTCGATCTTTCCAAGCTGAACGACCAGGTCACCAGATCCAAGGCCGCCGTGCTGGCCGCCGGAGCACAGGTGGCGCAGATGCAGGCCACGGTGAAAGAAACGGACGCCGCGCTGGCGCGTCTGCGCCGGGTGTATGAACTGTCCGGCGGCAAGGCTCCGTCGCAGAGCGAGATGGACAGCGCCGAAGCGGCGATGCTGCGCGCCGGCGCCAACGAAGCCAGCGCGCGCGCGGCGGCGGCACAGGCGGCGGCGACGCTGCGCTCCGACCAGACCAATCTGTCCAAGGCATCGGTACGCTCGCCCATCGACGGCATCGTGCTGACGCGCAAGATAGAGCCGGGCCAGACGGTGGCGGCCTCGCTGCAGGCACCGGTGCTGTTCACCATCGCGGAAGACCTGGCGCGCATGGAACTGCAGGTGAACGTGGACGAAGCCGATGTCAGCCAGGTGAGCATCGGCCAGATCGCGAGTTTCACCGTCGACGCCTGGCCCGGCCGCAAATACCCGGCCGAGATCATGCGCGTCGGTTTTGGCGCACAGACTACCGAAGGCGTGGTGACCTACAAGACCATCCTCAAGGTCTCCAACCGCGACCTGAGTCTGCGTCCGGGCATGACCGCCACCGCCGACATCGCGACGGCGAACCGGACAGACGTGTTGCTGGTGCCCAATGCGGCGTTGCGCTTCACGCCGGTACAGGCCGCGCAAGCCGAAAAGAGCGGCGGCTTCGTCGCCAGCCTGATGCCGCGCCCGCCATCGCAACCGAAACAGGCCAAGGTCAAGGACAATGGCGCAAACAAGCGGGTGTGGGTGCTGCGCGAAAAACAACCGGTTGCCATCGAGGTGAAGGCCGGCCTGTCCAACGGACGCTACACCGAGATCACCGGCGGCGAACTGCAACCCGGCATGTCCGTGATCACGGGAACACAGAAGACGGCGAAATGAGCGAAGACGCACTCCCACCCTCTACCCCGCTGATCGCCCTCGCCGGTATCACCAAGACCTACGGTCAGGGACAGGCCTCTTTTCAGGCACTGCGCGGCGTGGACATGAATGTCCGGCAAGGCGAGTTCGTCGCCATCATGGGGCCGAGCGGTTCTGGCAAATCGACCGCGATGAACATCCTCGGTTGTCTGGACACGCCGACCTCGGGCGCCTATGTGTTCGACGGCAAACATGTCGAGGATCTGTCGCGCGACCAGCGCGCACTGCTGCGCCGCGATAACCTCGGCTTCGTGTTCCAGGGTTTCAACCTGCTGGCGCGCACCTCGGCACAGGAGAATGTCGAGCTGCCGCTGCTGTATCGCGGCGAGAGCGCCGAAGCCCGCCACCGCATGGCCAGGGCCGCGCTCAAAGCGGTCGGGCTCGACGGCTGGGAACACCATACCTCCTCCGAACTTTCCGGCGGCCAGCAACAGCGCGTCGCCATCGCGCGCGCCATCGTGACCAGTCCCAAGGTTTTGCTCGCCGACGAACCCACCGGCAACCTGGATTCCAAACGCGGCCACGAGATCATGGAGCTTCTGGTCGGCATGAACAGCGAGCACGGCATCACCATCCTGATGGTGACGCATGAGCCGGACATCGCCGCCTACGCCAGGCGCATCGTGCATTTCGTCGACGGCATGGTCGAGAGCGACAAACCCAACGGGGAGGCGCGATGATCAACTGGACCACCATCCTGCTCGCACTGCGCGAGATACGCCGCAATCTGATGCGTTCCTTCCTCACCGTGCTGGGCATCGTCATCGGCGTGGCCGCGGTGGTCACCATGGTCACCCTCGGCAACGGCGCAACGCAGTCTGTATCCGACCAGATCTCCAGTCTGGGCAGCAACCTGCTGATGCTGCGGCCGGGACAACGCATGGGGCCGGGCACGGGCAGTTCCAGCGCGCCCCCCTTCAAGAGCGAGGATGCCGAAGCGATCAGGACGCAGGTCGGCTCGCTCAATGCCGTCGCCCCTTCGGTGAACAGGTCGGCGGTGCTGGTCGCGGGGACACGCAACTGGTCGACCAGCGTGACCGGGTCGACAGTCGATTATTTTGCGGCGGGCAACTGGACGCTGGCCGAGGGGCGTCTCTTCAATGAGTCGGAGGAGCGCTCCGGCAAGACAGTGTGTGTCGTCGGCGCCACGGTGCAAAAAGAGTTGTTCGAAAACCACAGCCCGGTTGGGGACGAGATACGCATCAAGCAGTTCTCCTGCGAGGTGATCGGAGTGCTGGCCGCCAAGGGCCAGAGCGGCATGGGCAGAGACCAGGACGATTCAGTCATCATGCCACTGCGAGCCGTGCAACGGCGACTGACCGGAAGCCAGGATGTGAACACCATCATGATCTCGATGCTGGACGGCGCCTCGACCGACCAGGTGATCGAGCAGATCAAACTGCTGATGCGCGAACGGCGCAGGATATCCGACAACGAGGACGACAACTTCAATGTGCTCGACACCAAGGAGATCGCCAAGACGCTCTCCGGCACCATCGGCACGATGACCGCTCTGTTGGGCGCAGTGGCCGCAGTGAGCCTGCTGGTCGGCGGCATCGGCATCATGAACATCATGCTGGTCTCGGTGACGGAGCGCACACGCGAGATCGGTATCCGCCTCGCCATCGGCGCGCTGGAGAAGGAGGTTCTGATGCAGTTCCTCACCGAGGCCGTCGCACTGTCCGCTTTCGGCGGGTTGATTGGCATCCTGCTCGCGGCCATCGCCTGCTACGGTCTCTCCAGTCTGCTGGCGCTGCCCTTCCTGTTCGATCCGACCATCAATCTGCTCGCGTTCGGTTTCTCCGCCGCCATCGGCGTGATCTTCGGCTACGTTCCGGCCAGACGCGCCGCGCGACTCGATCCCATCGAGGCGTTGCGGCACGAGTAGCGATGGCTCAGCTTCCCGCCCACCACAGCCGCAGCCTGAGCCCGATCTCGGTGGTATAGCCGACCTCGACGAACTGGATCTGCCCGTCCGGCGCGATGATGAAACTCGCGGGCACGGCATGCACGCCCCAGGTGTTCGAGATGCTGCCGTCGGCATCGTTCAGCACCGGGAAGTCGATCCCTTTTTCTTTCACATAGGCGGCCACCTCCTCCGCCTTGCCGCTCTGCATGGCGACGGAGATGACATCGCTATCGCGCGCGATGCCGGAGATGCTGTCCTGCTCGGCACGGCATACCGGACACCAGGTCGCCCAGAAGTGAACAAGCACCGGGCGCTCCGGTCGCGCAGGCAGCTTGTAGTGCTGCCCGGCGAGGGTGGCGCCCTGCAGTGCGGGTGCCGCGCCGCTGACCATGTCGCGCTGCTGCCAGAGGCGGATGACCGTGACGACCACGATGAGCAGCAGCACCTCGATGGCGACGCTGCGCCATCTGGATCTGCGCGGTTTTGGGCTGGTTTCCTTCGTCATTTTCCTGGCCGGAAGTGTACTGTTGTGGAGTGCGGATTCTGACACAGCCGCGTCCCGATATCCTCTCTTGCAGCAGGTATTCCCGACGCTCGAAACATGCCCGCCGGGCCGAGATTCTTCCACGTCCGCCAGCCAATTTATTTACAATACGCGCCATCTTCAGGGACGCAACCATGACCGAAGCCCGCGAACACCACTACACCGAGAACGTGCAGGAACATCTCCAACAGGTGCAACACCTGCTGGAGAAGCAGGCATTGGTGGAGACGGTGACGCACCGGCAGGAATTGCCGCGCGACGAGCGCCATGAGTTGCTCGACAAGATGGTGCACAAGCGCCATCTCGCCGAGCTGCGCGAGAAACTGGACGAATTACACTCCTCCGATATCGCCTACATCCTCGAAGCCCTGCCGATAGACCAGCGCCTGATGGTGTGGGAGCTGGTGAAGGCAGACCGCGACGGCGACATTCTGATCGAAGTGTCGGATGCGGTGCGCGAATCGCTGATCGCCACCATGAGCCGCGACGAGCTGGTGGAAGCGACGGAACAGCTCGACACCGACGAGATCGCCGACCTCGCCCCCGACCTGCCGCAGAACGTGATGCGCGACGTGTTCAAGTCGCTCTCCATCGAGGAGCGCGAGCAGTTGCGCGCGGCGATGTCGTATCCGGAAGATTCGGTAGGCGCGCTGATGGATTTCAGCATGGTGCATGTGCGCGAGGATGTGACATTGGAAGTGGTGACGCGCTACCTGCGCCGTTTCGACGAACTGCCCGACCACACCGACCAGGTGTTCGTGGTTGACCGCGACGACCGCTTCAAGGGCGTGCTGCCGATCAATCTGATCGTGGTCAACGAACCTGAAGTCGAGGTCGGCAAGCTGATGCTGACCGAGACCATCAAGCTCAACCCCGATGAGAAAGCCGACCAGGCGGCGCAGGCGTTCGAGCGCTACGACCTGGTGTCCGCGCCGGTAGTGGACGAGGACGGCAAGCTGGTGGGACGTGTGACGGTGAACGTGGTGCTGGACTTCATCCGTTCCGAATCAGAGACCGACCTGCTGAACCAGGCCGGTCTGCGCGAGGAGGAGGATATCTTCGCTTCCGTGTGGAAATCGGCGCAGAACCGCTGGGTCTGGCTGGCGCTGAATCTCTGCACCGCCTTCTTCGCCTCGCGCGTGATCGGCGAGTTCGAGGACACCATCGTACAGTTCGTCGCGCTGGCCACGCTGATGCCGATCGTCGCGGGCATCGCGGGCAACTCGGCCAACCAGACCACCACCATCATCATCCGCTCGCTCGCGCTGGGTCAAATCACGCAGGCCAACGCAAAACGCCTGATGTACAAGGAGCTGGCAATCAGCGGATTGAACGGGCTGGTGTGGGGCGGCATCGCCGGACTGTTTGCCTACTTCCTCTACCGCAGCGTGCCGCTGGGTCTGGTGATGACCAGCGCGATGATGCTAAACCTCGTGCTGGGCGCACTGGTGGGCATCGGCATCCCGCTGCTGATGCAGCGTCTTGGCCGCGATCCCGCCATCGGCGCCAGCGTCATGCTGACCGCCATCACCGACAGCGGCGGCTTCTTCATCTTCCTCGGTCTGGCGACGATCTTTCTGGTCTAGCGGATCAGCGGAACGGCGCGCTGTTCCACTTTTCCAGCCATGCGGGCAGTTCCTCTGCCGGCATCGGGCGTGCGATCCCGTAACCCTGTCCGTACTCGCAACCCATCGCCACCAGCGCGTGGAACAGCTCTTCCGTCTCTATGCCTTCTGCCACCGTGCGTCGATCGAAGGCTTTGGCCAGCGCAATGACGCCCTGCACGATGGCTTTGTCGCCTTTGTCGAAAAGCATGTCGCGTACGAATGACTGGTCGATCTTGAGCGTGTCGACCGGCAGCCTGCCCAGATAGGACAGCGATGAATAGCCGGTTCCAAAATCGTCCAGCGCGAAACCGACGCCGATCTTGTTGCAGCGTTCTATGGTTTCGCTGACTCTGGGAATGTCACCGAGTGCGGCTGTTTCCAGGATTTCGACTTGCAGACAGCCTTTCGGCAGGGGCGGATGACGCAGCAGTTTGCGCTTCAGCTTCCAGGCGAAGTCGGTCGACTGCAAATGACGCGCCGAGATATTGATGCTGAGTTCCAGCGACAGTCCGGCTTTGTGCCATGACTCCAGCTGCTTGAGCGCCGTCGCGATGACCCAGTCGCCCAGTTCAACCTCCAGCGTCGTCCCTTCCACCGCCTGCAGAAATTCAGCAGGCGCGAGCACACCGCGTTCCGGGTGATTCCAACGGATCAACGCCTCCGCCCCCACGAAGCGGCGTGTACACATATCCACTTTGGGCTGGTAATAGAGTTCGAACTCGCCGCGCACCAGCGCGACCGCGAGCCGTTTCAGGAATTCGTGATGCGTGCGGGTACGTCGATCGCTCGCCGCATCATATAGATGGTAGCGATTCTTGCCGGACTGCTTGGCGCTGTACATCGCCTGGTCGGCATGGCGCAATAGGGTGTCGGCATCGTAATCGTCACCGGGATATAGCGCGACGCCGATGCTGGCGCTGACCTCGAACAGTTTGCCCTTGATCTCGATCGGCTGGCCGATCGCCTCCAGCAACCGGTTCAGACTGGTCGAGCATTCTTCGGTCGCGTGCAAACCCTGAAGCAATACGGCAAATTCGTCGCCTCCCAGACGGGCCACGGTGTCATCGACCCGAATGATGGCCTTGATACGCTTGGTCACCTCGATCAGCACGCGGTCGCCTGATTCATGTCCCATCGTATCGTTGATGACTTTGAACCCATCCAGATCGAGATAACAGACCGCCAGAATGCTGTTTTCGCGTTTGCTGTGCGCCAACGCCTGCCGCAATCGGTCGGCGAACAGCACGCGATTCGGGACATCGGTCAAGGCATCAAAGTGAGCGATGTGTTCCAGTTGCTTGGCGTGCTGCTTGAGCTGCGTGACATCTGTCGCCAGACCGATCAAGCCCATCGGCAGACCGTCCTTGTCCAGAACTTTGATCTTGGTGATCTCCATCAGATGATCTTTTCCGTCCACGAAGGGGAGCCACTCGAGCGACTGGTGCGGGCCATTCTGGGTCAGGCATTCCACATCGGAACGGAGGAGGCCGGCCGTGACGTTAGGCGGCATGACATCGACATAACACTTTGCGGCAAGGAAGACGTCTTCCGAAACACCCAGCGCTGTGCAGAAGGTTTTGTTGACGAATTGCATGCGACCGTCAAGCCCGAGGAACCATATTCCCATCGGGGCATTGTCCAGTATCGCCTGAAACAGCATCTTCTCGGAATCAAGCAACGCGGATCCTGCAGGTGTTTCCTTCATCGAAGTGGCCCCCATCCGGGACGGCAAACAATTGCCGGTGTCTTGTACCGCCCCAGGGCGGCGTGAACATTCGTTTATTGTCCGCACTCCGGAAAACATAGCCATCCGATCACCGCTTGTGCTATTTTCCTCTGTGCGCAGCCCAACATTCATATCGGCGGCAATATTATCACGCACTCGAGACGCACATGACCGACGAACAGCCGCAGTATCACGCGAAAACCGATCCGCAACTTGAGCACTCGCTGCTGGAGATCGAGATTCCGCCGTGTCCGGAGATCCTGATTCGTATCATAGCGGAGACGGGCAAAGATGAGCCCGACTTCAACAAGCTGACCGACCTGATCAGCGCCGATGTCGCGCTCGCTGCCGGCTTGCTCAAGACCACGAACTCGCCTTTCTTCATCCGCCCGCAAAGAGCGCGCTCGGTACATGATGCGCTGTCGATACTCGGCCTCCGGATCGCCAGCCACACCATCGCCGGCATCATCCTGCGCAAGGCATTCCCGAATTCCCCCAGCATGGTGCGGTTCTGGGAAGCCTCCGCGCGCACGGCGCGGTTGTGCGCCTGGCTGGCGGCCAGGCTGGATATTCCCGGATTGAATGCCGACGATGCCTATACCTACGGCCTGTTCCACGATTGCGGCATCCCGGTGCTGATCGGGCGCTTTCCGAACTACAAGGATGTACTGGGTGCGGCGAACCTGGACGCAGAAATGGAATTCACGGCACGCGAAGAAGCGCTGGTGCAGACCAACCACGCCGTGGTCGGCTGCGCGCTTGCGCAGAAATGGTGGCTGCCGGAGGATATGTATATCGCCGTCCGTCACCACCATCAGGTAAAAGCACTGGCATCGGGATCCGACTTGCCGCAGAACAGCCGCCTGTTCATCGCCACCACACAACTCGCCGAGCATATCGTGCAGGAGCAGCTGGGTCTGGATATGACCCGGGAATGGCCCAAACTCGGCGCAGCCTCCTTGCGCACGCTCAAACTCGACGACGAAGACCTGTCGTTCCTGTATTCGGAAGCTCAACAGATCCTCAGCTCAGCCGAGTGAATCAGCCCCGGGCAGTACGCTCCGCCCAGCGCCGCAAGCCGCCTTCCACCAGCGAATACACCGCAGGTACCACCACCAGCGTGAGCAGGGTGGATGAGACCATGCCGCCGATCACCGCGATGGACAGGGGGCCGTTGGTCTCGGCCCCGGCACCGAAGCCCAGCGCCGCCGGAGACAATGCCAGAATGATGGTGGCGGATGTCATCAGCACCGGCCGCATCCGCGTCGGGCAGGCATCGAGCAGGGCCTCGGCGACACCCATACCCTGCTCGCGCCGCTGGTTGGTCAGGTCGATCAACAGGATGGAGTTCTTTGCCACCAGTCCCACCAGCAGCACCAGGCCAATCATCGAATAGATGTTGAGCGTGGTGCCGGTCAACCACAGCGCCACGATACCGCCGATGATGGCCAGTGGCTGCGCCATCATGATGATAAAGGGCTGCACGAAGGAGTTGAACTGGCTGGCCAGCACCATGTAGAGCAGGATGATCGCCAGACCGAAAGCGAACAGCATGTAGCCCACCGTCTTGCCGAACTCGGCGGCCTGGCCGGTGAGCTTGATCTGGTAACCGGCGGGCAGCAGCGCATCGGAGATCTGCTGCAGCTTCTGCGTCGCCTCGCCCAGCGGGATGGTCGGCGAGGAATAGAAGGTGGCCGAATATTGCAGGTCGTAGCGGCCCACCACCGCCGCACCCAGCTTCTGCTCGAAAGTCGCGACGTTATCCAGCCGCACCATGCTGCCGTCTTTGGCGCGTATATATAGTCGGCGCAGATCGGCGGGCTTGCTGATCGCACCCTCGCCGGCCTTGATACGGATGTAGTAACGCTGGCCGTCGCCCGGCTCGTCGTTGTATTGCGCCACATCCACGCCGCCGCTCATGATGTTGATCGCCGTTGCCACATCCTGCACCGACAGGCCGAGCGCAGCGGCCTTGTCGCGGTTCACGCGGAAGATGAGCACCGGCAGGTCGAGCTGCATGTCGAGGTCGACGCGTCCCAGACCCGGCGCTTCCTTGAGGAGTTTGCTTTGCAGTTCGCCGGACAGCCTGCCTACCTCGGCCAGATTGGAACCGGTCAGCACGAATTGCAGCGGTTCACCGCGTTGTCCGCCGACGCGTGCGGTCGGCGAAGGAAATGCCCTGACGCCGGGAATCACTGCCAACTCCTTGCGCAACTGCGCCATCAGCTCCTGCTGGCGGATATCACGCTCGTTGCGCGGCAGCATCTTCACGTTGACGAATGCCTGGTTGACCTGTCCAGAGGTGCCCAGACCGATGCCGCTGAACATGCCGGTGATCTCCTTGTGTCTTGCCAGCACTTTCTCGACCTCGATCAGCCGCCCTTTGGTGTAATCGATGGAGGAACCCAGCGGCACTTTCGCATTGACGCGGAAACCGCTCTGGTCTTCGTCCGGCATGAAGCCTTTACCCACCTTGGCAAAGAAGAAACCGCTGGAAAGCACAATCAGCATGGTCACCAGCACCACTTTCCAGCGGTGCCGCAACGCCCATTCCAGCGCGCGGCGATAGAAGTCATCGAGCCGATGGAACATGCCGTCCAGCATGTAATAGACCTTGCCGTGTTTTTTGTCCACATTAAGAAAGCGCGAACACAGCATGGGAGTGAGCGTGAGCGAGACGAACAGCGACACCAGCACGCCCACCGTCACCACCACCGCGAACGACTTGAAGAACATGCCGATGATGCCGCTCATGAAGATGACCGGCGCGAAGATGGACACCAGCGCCAGCGAGGCGGCCATCACCGCGAATACCACCTCGTTGCTGCCGTTGACGGCGGCTTTGATCGGGTCGGGATCGATCTCCTCGCGGTGCCGGAAGATGTTCTCCAATACGACGATGGAATCGTCCACCACCACGCCAACCAGCAGCAGCAGGCCGAGCAGCGTCATCGAATTCAAAGTGAAGCCGAGGAAATACAGTGCAGCGATCGCGCCCAGCAGCGACACCGGGATGGCCACGGAGATGATGATGGTGGAGCGCACGCTGCGCAGGAACACCCACACCACGATGGCCGCCAGCAAGGTCCCTTCGAGCAGGTGTTCGCGCAGCGAATTGATCATCTCCTTGATGAAGGTGGAATCGTCGGACGCGGTCTTCAATGTTATGCCCGGCGGCAGACTGGGGATGATGTCATTCTGCAGGCGCTTCTTGACCGCGTCGATCACCTCGACCGTGTTCGAACCGGACACCTTGACGATGCCGATACCCACGCCCGGTTCGCCGTTGAAGCGAACCATCTGGCGATAATCGGCAAGTCCGTCCTCGATGCGGGCGATGTCCTGCAGTCGCACCGGCGCACCGTCGCGATAGGTCACGATCATGCGCTTGAGTTCTTTTATGCTGTGGAACTCCAGATCGAGGCGCAACAAAAACTCGTTGAAGTTGCCGACCAGAAAGCCGCCCGGCATCTGCAGGTGCTCGCGGCTGAAAGCAACCGAAATGTCCTGCGCGGTGATGCCCAGCGAGGCCATGCGCACCGGATCGGCATGGATGCGGATGGTATGGTCGCGCCGGCCGCCGATGCGGACTTCGCCGACGCCGTTGATGCTCTCCAGCTTTTTCTTGATGACGTTGGCAGCGTACTGGTTGAGTTGCTGCACGGTGCGGTCGCCCTGCAACATGACCCAGAACACGGCATTGGCGCCGGTATCCATCTTCGCCACCACCGGCGCATCGGCATCCTTGGGCAGGCGGCGCAACACCTGGCTGATCTTGGACTGCACCTCGTTAAAGGCGATATCGACGTTCTTTTCCAGACTGAAGGTGATGACCACCACGGATACGCCGGGCGACGAGGTCGATTGCACATGTTCGATGCCGGGCACGCTGTTGATGGCGCTCTCGATCACGCTGGTGAGGCTCATATCCACGTTCTCGGGATTGGCGCCGCGCAGCGTGGTGGTCACGGTGATGATGGGGAAATCGACCTTGGGGAACTGGTCGACGCCGACGCGCTGGTACGAGATCAGGCCGAACAGCATCAGCGCGGCGCTCAGCATCACGGCAAAGACGTGACGTTTGATGGATAACTCAGGCAGGTTCATGTCCGGATATTTTCGTGGCGGGGCCCGGAGATCACTGCACGCCGCCGGGCGGCTGGGCGGCATTCACTGCGACTTTGGCGCCATCGGTGAGGAAACCGGCGCCGTCCACCACCACAGTCTCATTCGCCTGCAAACCGCCGGTGATCTCGACCCTGCCATCCTGATTGATGCCGACCTGCACCACACGCTGGCGCGCCACCCCCGCTTCGACCACATACACCACTTCGCCGGCCGGGCGCAGCACCACGCTTTGCTCCGGCACGGTGACGGCGTCCGCATGTTCTTCCAGCACGACCGTGGCGGTGACTGTCGCACCGGGACGCCAGTTGCCGGGATTGTCGAACAGCGCAAAAGCATCGAATGCGCGGTTGTTGGCGGTCGCCATCGGGCGTATCTCGGAGATCTTGCCGTTCAGCTTCGCATCACTGCCCGCCACGCTGATCTGCACCGGCATGCCGCGCTGAACCAGTCCGGATAGCGTCTCGGGGAAGGGCAAACGTGCGCGCAGTTTCTTCAGCGACACCACCTGGAACATCGGATCGCCCACTTTTACGTATTGTCCGGTAATGGCGATCTGCCTCTCGACCCGCCCGTCCACCGGCGCCAGCACATTGGTCTTGCCCAGCGTGCGTTCAGCCAAGCCCAATTGGGCACGGGCGCCGGAAAGCTGGTTCTCGGTCGCGGCATTCTGGGCGATGGCATCGTCCAGCGCTGCCTGCGAGATGAAGTTCTTCTCGCGCAATTGCTTCAGTCGCTCCAGATTGCGCGTCTGGTTGGCGCTCAAAGAGCCGACACGCCCTGCTTCGGCCTGAGCCGCCTGGCGCGACAGACCGGCATCGCGACCATCGAGCACGGCCAGCACTTGTCCTGCTTTCACCTCGGCACCCGCCACCGCGCGCACTTCCGCGACGCGTCCGGCCACTTCGGCAGACACGACGGGATCGGCAAGACTTTCCAGCACGCCGACCGATTCTTCCAGCAATGCCATCTTGCGCGATTCGCTCTGCGCCACCGTCACCGGAACACCCGATATCTCGGCCTTCTTCTCTTCAGTCTTCTTGTCGCACGCGACCAGCAACAGTGATGCCGACAGACAACACAGTCCGAGATTCCTTGCGATCATGCACCCACCTGTCAGGTTCATTTCGAGTTCCGGAACGATATAAATGCGTATTGCACCCACGTTTAGCGTGTGTGTAATTATAAGGGAAAAGCGGGGACGGTTCGCTGAAGAGGCTCAACAAACACTTAGTTCAAACGGACTCCACTCCGCCCAAAACGGAGTTTGCAGAAAGGGCGAAACGCAACCAACCCGGCGCCCGCCCCAATCTACAAAGCTTAGGCGCCGAGGATGCCTTTTCCTGCAGCAGGAGCAGCGGACTTCTTCGCGGCTTTCTTGGCAGGTTTTTTAGCTACTGCTTTTTTCGCTGCCGGTTTCTTGGCGGCT